>NZ_ATYB01000014.1:2472057-2772057 GCF_000427465.1 Sinorhizobium arboris LMG 14919
ATTATTTCGACAAGGACGGCAAGAGCATCCGTCAGTTCCTGCTGCGCAACCCCGTTCCGAACGGCCATTTCCGCTCCGGCTTCGGCATGCGCCGCCACCCGATCCTCGGCTTCTCCCGTATGCACACAGGCGTCGACTGGTCAGCTCCGCGGGGCACGCCGATCATCGCAGCCGGCAATGGCGTCGTGCAGAAGGCCGGCTGGGACTCGGGCGGCTACGGCAACCAGACGCTGATCCGCCACGCCAACGGCTATGTATCGTCCTACAATCACCAAAGCGCGATCGCCAAGAGTGTCAAGCCGGGAGCCAAGGTCGTCCAGGGTCAGGTGATCGGCTGGGTCGGAACGACCGGCCTTTCGACGGGCCCCCACCTCCACTACGAACTGATCGTCAACGGCAACAAGGTGGACCCATTGCGTATCCGGCTGCCGGGAGGGAAATCGCTCGCGGGCGAAGCGCTGGCGAAATTCGAGAAGGAGCGCGAGCGCATCGACGAGCTTCTCGGCGGCGACGATACGAACGAGGTCGCAAGCAAGTAGGCGGCGCGCTTCTGCGACGTTGCGGGTCGTCAACGCGCAGCCGCGTGTCTCACCCCGACGGTCGTGATACAGCAAGGCTCGCCCCAATGGCATCACTGTCGTGAGGCTTATGTCGCTGGAATGAACGCAAGAAGGCCGCCCCGCAAGGCGGCCTTCTGAATTTGCGACAAATGTTTACGCGGCCTCCTTGTCCGTCCCGGCGCCGCGCTTGAAGTTCAGGCGGTCGGAACCGGCGACGACCTTGATCACCGACCCATCCGGGAACTCGCCCTGCAGCACTTTCTCGGCCAGCGGATCCTGAACGTATTTCTGAATCGCCCGCTTCAGAGGACGAGCGCCGTAAGCCGGATCGTAGCCCCTGTCCGCCAGGAAAGCACGTGCATCGTCCTCCAACTCGAGCGTGATCTTGCGGTCCGAGAGGAGTTTGCGCAGCCTTTCGAGCTGGATGTCGACGATCGCGCCCATTTCCGAGCGGCGCAACCGGTGGAACAGGATGATCTCGTCGACGCGATTCAGGAATTCCGGACGGAAAGCGGCTCTCACCACCTCCATGACCTGATCGCGCACCGCATCGCTGTCCTCGTTTTCGCCGAGTGCGGCCAGGTATTCCGCACCGAGATTGGAGGTCATGATGATCATCGTGTTCTTGAAGTCGACGGTGCGCCCCTGACCATCGGTCAGACGCCCATCGTCGAGCACCTGCAGCAACACGTTGAAGACGTCAGGATGCGCCTTCTCGATCTCGTCGAACAGCACGACCTGATAGGGCCTGCGGCGGACGGACTCCGTCAGCGCACCGCCCTCCTCGTAACCGACATAACCGGGAGGCGCGCCGATCAGGCGGGCGACCGAATGCTTCTCCATATATTCCGACATGTCGATCCGCATCAGCGCGCTCTCGTCGTCGAAGAGGAATCGGGCAAGCGCCTTGGTGAGCTCCGTCTTGCCGACACCGGTCGGACCCAGAAAGATGAAGGAGCCGATCGGCCGGTTCGGATCCTGAAGCCCTGCGCGCGAACGGCGAACCGCCCGCGATACCGCCTGCACGGCATCGCCCTGGCCGACGACCCATTTAGCCAGCTCGTCTTCCATCCTGAGCAGCTTGTCGCGCTCGCCTTCCAGCATCTTGTCGACCGGAATGCCAGTCCAGCGCGACACGATATGGGCGATGTTGTCGGGAGTCACGACCTCCTGCACCATCGGGTTGGCGCTGGCGCCATCCTGGCTTTCGGCTTCGGCAAGTTCCCTTTCCAGATTCGGGATCACGCCGTAGGCAAGCTCCCCTGCCCGCTGGAACTCACCCTTGCGCTGCGCGATCTGCAGTTCGTTGCGCGCCTCGTCCAGCTGTCTCTTCAGATCGGCCGCCCGCCCGAGCTTCTGCTTTTCGGCCTGCCAGCGCGCCGTCAATGCGGCCGCCTGCTCTTCGAGCGAAGACAGGTCGAGTTCGAGTTTGGCAAGGCGGTCCTTGGAGGAGGCGTCGGTCTCCTTTTTCAAAGCTTCGCGTTCGATCTTCAGCTGAATGACGCGCCTGTCGAGCTCGTCGAGTTCCTCCGGCTTCGAGTCGACCTGCATCCTGAGACGCGAGGCGGCCTCGTCCATGAGGTCGATCGCCTTGTCCGGCAGGAAACGATCCGTGATGTAGCGGTTGGAAAGTGCCGCAGCCGCAACCAGCGCGGAATCGGAGATCCGAACTTTGTGGTGCTGCTCGTATTTTTCCTTCAATCCACGCAGGATCGAAATCGTGTCCTCGACCGTCGGCTCGTCCACCATCACCGGCTGGAACCGGCGGGCAAGCGCCGCGTCTTTTTCGACATGCTTGCGATATTCGTCGAGCGTGGTCGCGCCGACGCAGTGCAGCTCGCCGCGGGCCAGCGCGGGCTTCAGGAGGTTCGAAGCATCCATCGCCCCGTCCGCCTTGCCGGCACCAACCAGCGTGTGCATCTCATCGATGAAGAGGATGATCTCCCCCCCTTCCGAGCGCACTTCGTTCAGTACCGCCTTGAGCCGCTCTTCGAATTCGCCGCGGAATTTCGCACCCGCGATCAATGCGCCCATGTCGAGCGCCATCAGGCGCTTGTCCTTCAGGCTCTCGGGCACATCGCCGTTGACGATCCTGAGCGCCAGGCCTTCGGCGATCGCCGTCTTGCCGACGCCCGGCTCACCGATCAGCACGGGATTGTTCTTCGTCCGGCGCGAGAGCACCTGGATCGTTCGGCGGATCTCGTCGTCGCGGCCGATCACCGGATCGAGCTTGCCTTCCCTCGCCTCGGCGGTCAGGTCGCGCGCATATTTCTTGAGCGAATCGAACCCCTGTTCCGCATTGGCGCTGTCGGCGGTGCGCCCCTTGCGAATCTCGTTGATGACCTGATTGAGCTTCGTCGGCGTGACGCCGGCCTTTGAGAGGATCGACGCCGTGGCGGACGAGCTTTCGATCGCCAGCGCCAGGAGCAGACGCTCGACAGTGACGAAGCTGTCGCCGGCTTTTTTGGCCGCCTCTTCGGCCGTGGTGAAGACCTTGGCAAGCGGCTGCGACAGATAGACCGAGCCGTTGCCGCCGGTCACCTTCGGAAGCTTCGCCAAAGCTGCGGCCGTGCCGACTTTCGCCTCGCGCGCATTGCCGCCGGCGCGCTCGATAAGCGATGCCGCCATGCCCTGATCGTCGTCGAGAAGTACCTTGAGGACGTGCTCCGGGGTAAATTGCTGGTGCCCTTCGGCCAGTGCATAGGTCTGGGCCGACTGCAGGAAACCGCGGACGCGTTCAGAATATTTTTCGATATCCATTCTCTACCTCCATAGTCCGGCGAGCCCATCATTGTGGCACTGGCCGGCGTTTCAGGATCAGGCTCCCGCATTCGGCAAGCCCGTTACTACTTCGCCGCGCATCGTATTGGACGCGCTGTCGGCACTTTGAGTTCCAGTCTCGTCTCGCATGGCGAGACCAGGTCTTCGAAGTGAAATATGGGGCAGCGGTCTTTGGAATTAAAGAGCGGCAAGTGGAGGCAGTAGAGACAATTGCGCGCGATTTGTACCGGTCACGGAAGCCCGCCGGAAGGCGCGTCGGAAACTCGGCTGCGATGGAGAGGCCGGAAGCCGGTTCGATTCTCCACGCACGCGAAAGCCCAGCCGCTACGGGCCGGGCTTTCAAAAAAGTTCAACTGCGGAAGCGGTTATTCCGAGGTGGCGAGCGCCGGAGTATTGCCGTCGGTTGCGGGCTGCGAGTCACCGGCTGCCTCGTCCTGCGCGCCACGACGCGGCTGCCGGCGAGGCCGGCTCGTGCTGCGGCGGCGGGAGGCCGAACGACCGGCAGAGCCCTGCGCCTCCTCTTCCATTGCGACTTCAGCGGGCATGCCCTCGATCACCGGCTGGGGACCTGAGCCGTCGATGACCGGCTGAGGCTCGTTGGCGGGAGCCGCGGCGGCCGCCGGAGCGGCCGGCGCTTCTTCCGCATAGCCCTGATCCAGATCGTCCTGTTCGCGATCGCCAGAGTCACGATCCTGATAGTCCTGGCGTTCCTCGCGCTGGAACCGGTCCTGCATCTGAGCCTGCGCAGCCGCGATGATGCGGTTGTAGTGCTCGGCGTGCTGCAGGTAGTTCTCAGCGATAACGCGGTCGCCGGAGCTCTGCGCGTCGCGAGCAAGCGCCGCATATTTCTCGGCGATGTGCTGTGCGGTACCACGAATCTTCACATCCGGGCCGGAGCTGTCGTAGGTCCGCGTCAAGGGATTGGATCCCTTGCGATTATTGTTGTTTCCGCTGTTGTTGTTATTCCGCCCACGGCCGCGCTTGTTTTGCTGTCCTGGCCTCATAGTCCATTCACCTGAATTTTCTTGATAATGATGATCATGTGGTTCCGCTCTCGGTCCGGCAGTCCGCACCCGAGAAAACATGCGCCATAGCAGATCGCCTCTTCGCGATCTCGGCGCCGGTCGACGTTAAATTAACAGGTACCCGCACAAGGCACTGTCGAACCCTAGCAACTCTTTCTTGAGAGCAATCCCCGTGGCCAGGTCATACTGGAACGAATCCTTGGTCCATGACCTTCTGCCCAGTGCGCGGGGTGAAACTAGCCCGCTTCCTTCGGAATTCCAAGCCCTTTCTTTGCTCTTCCAGAAAAGAGAAGTGCGAGTGCAGCATTTTTTCAACGGTTATTGCTGCGCTCGATATCCTGCTGGAACAAAAGGACGCGATCGTTGCCGCCCAAGTCCTTCGCGGCAGAGAGCAAACGAAAGCCCTGCGCTTCGAATAGCGCCGTTACCGCCTGCCTTTGATCGAAACCGATTTCCAAGCCTATAACGCCGTTTGCTTCAAGATGGCGACCGGCCTGAGAAGCGATGGCACGATAGGCATCAAGCCCATCTTCTCCGCCATCCAGTGCGGCGACCGGATCGTGGTATCTCACTTCCGGCTCAAGCTGCGATATCACATTGGACCGGATATAAGGCGGATTTGAGACGACGATATCGAACCGTCCATTCACCGCCTCGAACCATTTGCTTCTAAGGATTCCGAAGCGCTCCGCCAAGCCATTCCTGCGAGCATTTTCAAGTGCCGTCGCCAGGGCGTCTTCCGATATATCGGTACCGAGACCGCGCGCGTCAAGTACCGCCTCGAGAAGGGCGAGACAAATCGCACCTGTGCCCGTTCCGAGGTCGATGATGCGGCAGCTCCCTTTACTGGCAGCGATCCGCCGCACGTGGGGAATCAGGCAGTCGACCAGGACCTCTGTGTCCGGGCGCGGTTCAAGCGTCTCCTGTGAGAGCTTGAGCTTCAGGCCGAAGAATTCCCGCTCGCCGAGAATCCGGTAGACCGGCTCGTGCCTCGCGCGTCGCTCGACCGCGGCACGTATGCGAGCCGCATCCTCGTCGCTGACGGGCTCCCTTCCGCGTGTCACAAGCGTGGCCAGCGCAAGGTCGAGCAGGCCGGAAATCAAGTGCCGCGCATCGAGCCCTGCCGGTTCGATGCCGGCGGCCTTGAGCCTGTCGCGGCTCTCGATCAGGAGGCTGTCGAGGGTTTCGCCCATTGGAACTCAGTTCTGCCTTTCGCCGAGCAGCGCGAGCTGGCTTGCCTGATAGTCGGCCAGAAGCGCATCGACGACCTCGTCGATCTCTCCCTCCATCAACCGGTCGAGCTTGTAGAGCGTGAGGTTGATGCGGTGGTCGGTAACGCGCCCCTGCGGGAAGTTGTAGGTGCGTATGCGCTCGGAACGATCACCGGAACCCACCTGGCTCCTGCGGTCGGCCGAACGTTCGGTGTCGGCGCGCTGCCGCTCCATGTCATAGAGCCGTGAGCGCAGCACCTGCATCGCCTTCGCACGGTTCTGATGCTGCGACTTCTCGGAGCTGGTGACGACGATGCCGGTCGGAATATGGGTTATGCGCACGGCCGAATCGGTCGTGTTGACGTGCTGCCCGCCTGCGCCCGAGGAACGCATCGTGTCGACGCGAATGTCCTCCGGCCGGACGTCGATGTCGATCTCTTCCGCCTCCGGCAACACCGCTACGGTCGCCGCAGAGGTATGGATCCGGCCGCTCGCTTCCGTCTCCGGTACCCGCTGCACCCGGTGGACGCCGGACTCGAATTTCAACCGCGAGAAAACGCCGCGGCCCGATACCGTAGCGATGATTTCCTTGTAGCCGCCGGCCTCGCCCTCGCTCGCCGACAGCACTTCCACACGCCAGCCTTTGCCCGCAGCATAGCGCTCGTACATACGGAAGAGATCGCCGGCGAAGAGGGCTGCTTCCGAGCCGCCGGTGCCGGCACGGATTTCGAGGATCGCGCTCTTTTCGTCGGCCGCGTCTTTCGGCAGGAGCAGGATTTGAATTTCCTGCTCCAGCGCCTCGACCCGCTCCTCGATCTCGGGCTTTTCCATCTCCGCCAGGTCGCGCATGTCCCTGTCCGTTGCCCGATCGGCAAGCATTGCCGCGATGTCGGCAAGCTCGGCCGTGGCTTTTTCATAGGCGCGGATCTTCGAGACGACCGGCTGCAGCTCGGAATATTCCGAGGCGAGCTTCACGTAAACGTCGGCCGACGGACCGGCGGACATACGCGCCTCGATTTCGCCGAACCGCCGCTCCAGTTCGCGCATCTTTTCAACGGGAAGCTTTGCCAAATCTCACTCCAAATACACCCGCCTCGCCCGGATTGCGTCCGGACGAAGACAAGCGTCCTCTTGCTCAATCTAAACCGGTATGCCGTTCGCAGCGGCGAAATCGACCAGGATCTGTCGGATCGACGTCTCCGATTTGACGTCGTCCAGCGCAGACTCGAGGAGCTCATTGAGCCTGCCGGCATCCAGCGCCAGAAGCATCGCCTTGACCGGGCCTACAGCCGTCGGTGACATCGAAACCGACCGGAAGCCGAGCCCGAGCAGCGCCATGGCCGAAAGCGGTTTGCTTGCCATCTCGCCGCAGAGCGTCACGGGCGTGTTGTTGCGTCCCCCGGCACGCACGATCTCCCGGAGAATCCGCAGGAACGGCCGGCCGAGAATGTCGAAGCGATCGGAAACACGGGCATTGCCGCGGTCGACTGCCATCGCGAACTGAAAGAGATCGTTTGAGCCGACCGAAACGAAATCGACCTCGGCCATCAGTTCGTCGAGCTGCCAAAGCAGCGCCGGCACTTCCAGCATCGCCCCGAACTGCAGCTTGCGCGGCAATTGCTCGCCGAGCTTCGACTGACGCTCGATCTCCTTCTGCAGGAGCTCGCGTGCGCTCTTCAGCTCCGCGACCTCCGTTACCATCGGCAGCATCATCTTGAGCTCGGCGCCGGCCGTCGCCCTCAGCATAGCCCTGAACTGCGTCCGCAGGAGCCCCGGCCGGTCGAGCGACAGCCTGATGGCGCGCCAGCCGAGTGCGGGGTTCTCCTCCTCCGCGGCCCGGAAATAGGGAACGACCTTGTCGCCGCCGATGTCCAGCGTCCGGAAGGTGACCGGCCTCCCCGCCGTCTGCTTCATGACGTTGCGGTAGAAGGCTTCCTGTTCCTCGGCCTTCGGCATGGTGGAAGCGATCATGAACTGCAGTTCGGTCCGGAAGAGACCGATACCTTCGGCGCCCGCCTCGTTCAGATGGGGCAAGTCGACCAGCAGCCCGGCATTCATCTGCAATGTAATGCGCTTGCCGTCCTTCGTCAGCGGCTCGACGTCCCGGAGAGCCCGGAACTGCGCCTGCCTGCGCGCGCGGAAGCGCACTTTCTCCTCGTAGGCGCGCTGCAGGTCGGCCATCGGCCGCAGATGCACCTTCGCATCGTCTCCGTCGACGATGATCGCGTCGCGGTTCTCGGCGAGCGCCACTGCTCCTGCCGCCTGGCCGACGACGGGAATGCCCATGGCGCGGGCGACGATGACCACATGGCTGGTGACCGCTCCTTCCTCCAGCACGAGGCCGCGCACGTTCTCGCGCGGATAATCCAGCAATTCCGCAGCGCCCATGGCGCGCGCGACGATGATCGCGTCGTTCGGAAAATCTGCAGCCGAAAGCTTTGCACCGTAGCCGGAAAGCTGGCGCAGCAGCCGGTTCGCAAGATCGTCGAAATCGTGCATCCGCTCGCGGAGATACGGATCCGTCAGTCGGATCATCCGCGCCTTCGTCTCGCTCTGCACCCGCTCGACAGCCGCTTCCGCCGTCAGGCCGTTGCGGATCGCCTCTTCGAGCTTTCTCACCCAGCCGCGGTCGTGGGCGAACATGCGATAGGTCTCGAGCACCGCGCGGTGCTCGCCCTCCATCGATACGTCGCGTCGCGACAGCATGTCGTCGATCGAAATGCGCAGCGATCCGAGGGCCTCCGCAAGCCGCTGCAGTTCCTGCTCCGTGTCCTCGTTGAGCAGATTGGTGACGACGATTCGCGGCTCGTGCAGGACGACGTAACCGAGCCCGATGCCTTCGCCGTAGCTGTTGCCCTCGATCGCCACCGGGCGTGACAGATCGAGCTCAAGGCCGGGTTTGGTGATCTTCTTGAGCTCGCCGGTGGCGACCATCTCGGCGAGCACCATGGCGGTCGTTTCCAGCGCCTCGACCTCGTCTTCGCGGTAGTTGCGCTGCGCCTTGTTCTGCACGACGAGGACGCCGAGTGCGCGGCCCGTGCGCAGGATCGGAACGCCAAGGAAAGAATGGTAGATCTCTTCGCCCGTTTCCGGCAGATAGGTGAAGGCCGGGTGCGACTGGGCATCGGAGAGATTGAGCGGCCGCGCCGAAGCGGCGATCGTGCCGACGAGGCCTTGCCCCATTTTCAGCTGGGCCAGGTGCACCGCCGTCTTGTTCAAACCCTCTGTCGCGTAAAGTTCGAGCACGCCATCCGAGCGCAGCACGTAAACCGAGCACACTTCCGCAACCATGTTCTGCGCTATCTGGCGCACGATCCGGTCAAGGCGCTCCTGCGGCTCGAGCGGTTCCGCCATGAGCTCGCGCAACCGCTTGAGGAGAACGCGCGGACCTGCGGAAAGGTCTCTCATCGCGTGGGGTCTCCTGAGTAAGAATAAACGTCGGGCCCATCCGGGACGCCGCTGTCTCTGCATGCTTCCTCGAGGCGAACTCGCCTCAAGGAGGGGATCATGCAGCAGTTCAAATCACTACAGCGACGCCTCCGCGACTTTTCAGACGCGCGGCGTCGGGTCGCGAATCCCAAATCAAATGCCTGCCGTTTAACTCTTATCCAGACCGTAGACGGAATGCAAAGTGCGAACGGCCAATTCAGCGTAAGGCCCGTCAATCAGGATGGAAATCTTGATCTCTGAGGTGGTGATCGCCTTGATGTTGATGCCCTTGTCGGCAAGCGCCCGGAACGCGGAAGCGGCGACGCCCGCGTGGCTGCGCATTCCAATGCCAATGACCGAGACCTTGACGAGGCCCGATTCCGACTGGATGACGTCATAGCCGATCGTTTCCTTGTTTTCGCCCAGCACCTTCAGCGCCTTGTCGACGTCGCCGGACGGCACGGTGAAAGTCATGTCGGTCTTCGAACCGTCTTCCGAGATGTTCTGAACGATCATGTCGACATTGATATGGGCTTCCGCAAGCGGTCCGAAAATCGCGGCGGACACGCCCGGCCTGTCGGCCAGGCGGCGCAACGAGATCTGTGCTTCATCCTTGGCATAGGCAATGCCGGTTACGACTTCCTGTTCCACGATCTCATCCTCATCACAAATCAGCGTTCCGGGCGGGTTCATGAGATCACCCATGCCCGGCGCATCGGGGTCCTCGAAAGAAGAGCGCACGAATGTGCGCACCTTGTGCACCATGGCGAGCTCGACCGAACGTACCTGCAGCACCTTGGCGCCGAGCGATGCCATTTCCAACATTTCCTCGAAAGCGATCTTCTTCAATCGCCGGGCCTTCGGCTCTATGCGCGGGTCGGTCGTGTAGACGCCATCGACGTCGGTGTAGATGTCGCAACGGTCGGCCCTGACGGCGGCGGCGATTGCGACGGCCGAGGTATCGGAACCGCCCCGGCCGAGCGTCGCCAGCCGGTTGTCTGGACCGAGCCCCTGAAAGCCGGCGACGACCGCGACCTGGCCCTCGCCCATGCGGCGGATGATATCCGCACCGTCTATGTCGAGAATGCGGGCCGCACCATGGGCGTTGTCGGTCTTGATGGGCAACTGCCAGCCCTGCCACGACCGGGCGTTGATGCCCATCGACTGCAGTGCGATCGCGAGCAGGCCGGACGTCACCTGTTCGCCGGAAGCGACCACGGCGTCGTACTCGCGAGCGTCGTAGAATGGGGCGTTGGAGCCCGCGACCTTCGGCATGTTCTCGACCCAGCCGACCAGTTCGTTGGTCTTGCCGGACATGGCCGAGACGACGACCGCAACCTCGTGGCCGGCATCGACTTCACGTTTCACATGGCGGGCGACATTATGGATGCGGTTCAAATCTGCGACGGAGGTCCCGCCGAATTTCATCACGATGCGTGCCATTTCGCCTCTACCGTACCAACATGTTTGCGCGCCGGCTGCATGTTCTCATCTTAAATCGCCGATTTAAGATGAGAACATGCAGCAATTCAAAGTGCCGCAGCGACCTTGTGCGTCCAAGGAGACGCACGGCGCCGTAGCACGACAGGAAAATGCTCCCGCCGGCGCCCGACGATCAAAAAGCTTGAGGGAGACTTCTCGGACATCGGCCAGTCACCGCTTCGGGAGCGGAAAGTCGCGGCGTCTCTTAGCGGATCAGGGGGCTGCGTGCAATGGGAAGGCTGGGAAGACTTCTCCCCTCACGAAGCACGCTGCCGTCACCGTGAAGGCAACGGCAGGCAGCACATATATCCGGCGGCGATCGCCTCAGGATTGCAACGACGAGTTTTCAGTGCTATCGGTTTCAGGCAATTCAACACGAAAGGAGGGCTGCGCGTGATGACATACTTCCGGCACCATCGCCAGCGTGGCCCCGTCTCAGCCCTGCAAATGCGTTTGCAGGGCTGACCAGAGACATCTCCCATTATCTCTTCCTGGTCTGCCCGGTCGTCATGCGGCGCTAAACCCAACCGGTTCTGAGCGCATCGCATATCGTCATTCCCCCAGAGCAACAGCCGAACGACGCGCGATGCGTCGGGCTTGAACCGCTCGGGCAGTCCAGAGAACGACAATGGCATTGATCACCATCAAAAACCTCGGTGTCACCTTGGGTGCACCGCTCTTTTCTCAACTCGACCTTGCTATCTCGCCGGGCGATCGTATCGGCATCGTCGCCGCCAATGGCAGGGGAAAATCCACCCTGCTGAAATGCATTGCCGGGACGCTTGACGCGACGGCGGGCGACATCAGCCGCTCGCGAGGCCTGCGCATCGGTTATGTCGAACAGACCGTTCCGCCTGGCCTTTCCGAAATTCCGTTCCATGACGCGCTCGGCCACGCGTTGCCGGACGAACAGGCCGAAACGGAAGCTTGGCGCATTGACGTCGCGCTGGACTCGCTCGACGTGCCGCCAGCCCTGCGCCAGCTGCCGATCGGAAGGTTGAGCGGCGGCTGGCAAAGATTGGCACTGCTTGCCCGCGTCTTCGTCACCGATCCGGATGCGCTGCTGCTGGACGAGCCGACGAACCATCTGGATCTTGAAAAGATACTGCGGCTGGAGACCTGGCTCGCAAGCCTTCCGCGCGAGATGCCCGTGCTGATCGCAAGCCATGACCGGGCGTTTCTCGACGCGACCACGAACCGGACGCTGTTTCTGCGGGCGGAACAGTCGCGCATGTTTTCGTTGCCCTATTCGCTGGCGCGAAAGGCGCTGGACGAGATCGACGCTTCCGAGGAGCGACGCTACCAGAAGGATATGAAGACGGCGCAGCAGCTTCGCCGCCAGGCCGCAAAGCTCAACAATATCGGCATCAATTCCGGCAGCGATCTTCTGACGGTAAAGACAAAGCAGATACGCCAAAGAGCCGAACGGCTGGAGGATGCTGCACGCCCCGCCTTTCAGGAGCGATCGTCCGGCGCGATCCGGCTCGCCCATCGAGGTACGCATGCCAAGGTTCTGATCACGCTCGACAATACCACGGTCGAAACTCCGCAAGGCGGCCTGCTGTTCAGAACGGGCAAGCAGTGGATCTGTCAGGGTGATCGGATCGTTCTCCTCGGCCGAAACGGTGCGGGCAAATCGCAGCTCGTCAATTTGATCAGAACGGCGATTGCAGAGCCGGAAAAGTCAGCCGCGGCGATCAAAGCGACACCATCACTAGCGCTGGGCTATAGCGATCAGACACTTGCCCAGCTCGCGGAGAATGAGACACCGCTTGCGACGATAATCCGGCGCTTCGAGGTAGGCGATCAACGCGCCCGCTCCCTGCTTGCCGGGGCCGGCTTCGGGATCGAACTGCAGGCTCGCCCGGTCGGAGTTCTCTCGGGCGGGCAGAAGTCCCGATTGGCCATGCTCGTGTTGAGGCTCACCAATCCGAACTTCTATCTGCTCGACGAACCGACCAACCATCTCGATATCGAGGGCCAGGAGGCATTGGAATCGGAGTTGACGGCTCAGCAGACGAGTTGCCTCCTGGTGTCGCACGACCGGAGTTTCGTGCGCGCAGTCGGCAACCGCTTCTGGTTGATCGAGAACCGGCGCTTGCTGGAGGTCGATGACCCCGAGGCCTTTTTTTCGTCGGCATCCGAACGGTAGCCCTCGGGGGTGCGAGCCCTTACGGTCGCCACCAGCATAATACTGCTTGCAAAATACAACCAGTTTGCCATTCTATCACTCTGAGGGGCGAGAGGCCGCCCTGCAAACGGGAGGAAGGACAATGCGGAGAGTCATCATGTGGGATATGGTCAGCGTCGATGGTTTCTTCGAAGCGCCTGAACATGACATCGGCTGGTTCGTTTTCGACGACGAGCTCGACGCCTATATCCGCGAGACGCAGTTCGAAGCCGGCACATTGCTTTTCGGCCGCACCACCTACGAACTCATGGCCGCCTATTGGCCATCGGCCCGGGATCACATCGCCGCTTTCATGAACGGCGTTGAGAAATACGTCTTCTCCCGGACACTCAAGGGCGCCGACTGGAACAACACGACAGTCGTTTCCGGCGATGCCGCCGCCGAGGTCAAGCGCCTGAAAGAACGTGAAGGCGGCGCGATCTTCATCTTCGGCAGCGCCGATTTCGTCTCGACGCTGATCGCGCATGGGCTCGTCGACGAATACCGTCTCGGCATCAACCCGGTGCTGCTCGGCAAGGGCACGCCCCTCTTTCAGAACGTTCCCGAGCGGACGAAGCTTGAGTTGACTCACGTCCGCCCCCTGAAGTCCGGCGTCGTCATCCTGCATTACCGGCCGGAAGCGGCGTGAGGCGAGCCTCGGGCCCTTGACATCCCCCTTCGATCGTCCGACTTCAGCATCGGAAAGAAGAGCTACAGCGACCTTTGCGCGCCTGATCAGGACGCGCGGCGCTGAAGGACGACGCAAGGAGGCTCTGATGAGCGAGACGGCGCGCACGACGATCGACCAGAGCGAGGTGGACCGCTTTTCGGCCATGGCGGCCGAATGGTGGGATCCCACCGGCAAGTTCCGCCCGCTTCACAAATTCAATCCCGTCCGCCTAACCTACATCCGCGACAAGGCCTCGGAACATTTCGGGCGCGATCCGAGAAGCCGGCATCCGCTTGAAGGTCTGCGGGTCCTCGACATCGGCTGCGGCGGCGGACTCCTTTCCGAGCCGATGGCCCGGATGGGCGCAGACGTCGTCGGGGCCGACGCCTCGGAAAAAAATATTGGCATCGCCAGGACGCATGCGGCCGGCAGCGGCGTCAGCGTCGACTATCGCGCCGTCACGGCGGAAGCCCTCGCCGAAGCCGGCGAGAGCTTCGATATCGTTTTGAACATGGAAGTCGTCGAGCATGTCGCGGACGTCGAATTCTTCATGACGACCTGCGCCCATATGGTGCGGCCGGGCGGTCTGATGTTCGTCGCAACCATCAACCGCACGCTGAAAGCGGCGGCGCTCGCGATCTTCGCCGCTGAGAACGTGCTGCGCTGGCTGCCGCGCGGAACCCACCAATACGAAAAACTGGTGCGGCCGGAGGAGCTGGAAAAGCCGCTGATTGCCAGCGGCATGGAAATCGCCGACCGCACCGGCGTCTTCTTCAATCCACTCGCGAACCAGTGGAACCTGTCGAGGGATATGGACGTCAACTACATGATCGTGGCCAAGCGGCCGATCTGAGCCGTGTCAGGATGTCGTCAGTTCGCGTCGTCCGGCAGCACCGGCAGCGGCGCGATCTCGATTCCTTCTTCAATAAGAGCAATTGCCTCTTCCGCGGTCGCCTTGCCGATCAGCCCGCGCTGCTCGGCCTCGCCGTAATGAATCTTGCGCGCCTCGTCGGGGAAGTGCTCGCCGACGTCTTCCGCATTCTCGCGGATCGATTTCACCAGTTCCTTGAGCTTGGCGATCGTTTCCTTCTGCGCCTGATCGATTACCAGCTCACGGCGGGCTTCCTTCTTGCGCGCGGTGGAAACGGCAGGCGCCATCAATTGCTTGCTGACGGAATCGGAGCCGCAGGTGGGACAGGTGACCAGTCGGCGAGCGACCTGTCCGTCGAAATCGTCGCTCGACGAGAACCAGCCTTCGAAGGCGTGGCCATTGTCACAGGCAAGAGTGTAGTGGATCAAGCTGCAGCGCCTCCTTTTCCGGCAAGAACCACCTCGTCCAATAGAAAGCTCCGCGCGTTTCTGAGGTTGGGGATCCTGGCACGCGCCGCGTGCACCGCCGCCACATCGATCTCGGCGATTATGAGCTCTTCGCCGGCAGGGCCGGCTTCCGCCAATACCCTGCCCCAGGGGTCGATGATCATCGAGTGACCGAAGGTTTCGCGGCCGTCCTCATGCGTGCCCGCTTGCGCGGCGGCAATAACGAAGAGCCCGTTCTCGATGGCGCGGGCGCGCAACAGTATCTCCCAATGCGCTTCGCCGGTCTGACGCGTGAATGCCGCCGGTACCGACATGATCTCGGCTCCGGCAACGGCCTGCTGTCGAAACAGCTCGGGAAAGCGGACATCGTAACAAATCGAAAAACCGAGCCTGCCGAACGGAAGCTCGGCGATACGGGCAGTCGTGCCCGGATGATAGGCGGCGCTCTCGCGCCAGCTTTCGCCATTCTCCAGATCGACGTCGAACATGTGTATCTTGTCGTAGTCGCATATCTTCGCGCCGTCGGGTCCGAACAGGAGTCCGCGATTGGCAATCTTGCCGTCCGCGCGCGCGATCGGCGTCGAGCCGACATGCAGATAGATGCCGAGCTCGCCGGCAAGGCGGGACGCCTCGCGAACGACGCCGTCGCTCTCCTCGTCCGCCAACACCGACCGCAAGCCCGTCCGGTCACGCTGGACCGCTCCAGTCATCTCCGGCGTCTGGATATAGGTCGCGCCCAGAGCAGCCGCTTCACGCACCAGCTTCGCCATCGTCTCCGCATTTCTTGCGGGGTCTACACCGGAGCACATCTGGACGGCGGCGGCCTTGAACGTCATTGCTCTCTCTCTTCCAACCGGAGTTTCTGGATCAGAACAATCCAGCATTACTCCATTCATCTCTGTTCGGATGGGCAGGCCAGCCTTGGCCGAGCGCCCGCGCGTCTTCATTCCCGCTTCAGGCCGCGAGCATATCGTCGAGCTTGCCGGCGCGATCGAGCGCATGCAGGTCATCGCAACCGCCGACAGGAACGCCGTTGATGATGATTTGCGGGAAGGTCCTTCCGCCCCTGGATTTTTCGATCATCTCCTGGCGCAGTTCGGGGGCATAGGTGGCGTCATACTCCGTGAAGCCGATGCCTTTGCTTTCCAGAAGCTTCTTCGCCCTCGTGCAATAGCCACAGAACTGGCGCGTATAGATGACAACCGAGGCCATAGTCTCCAACTGCTCCTTCACCGGCATCGAGCCGGACATTCTTTTTTGTCATATAGGACCGGACATGGCCCTTGCAAAGGTCAAAACCGTGACATCTCCGGCCCCCGCACGCTTCAGGGCCCTGGTTGCGGCAGAGACGGTCGCTCCCGTCGTATAGACATCGTCGACGAGAACGACTCGCTTGCCCGCGAGCTCTCCCTTGACGCTTTCGGGTACTGCAAAGGCACCGCGGACATTCTCCTCGCGCGCCCTCGCGCCAAGGCCGACCTGCCGGCTCGTGCGTCTGGTCCTGCGGAGGACATCCGGCCGATAGGCTCTTGCGGAGCGTCCGGCGATGACGCGCGCCAGTTCCGCGGCCTGATTGAACTTGCGCCTCCACAGGCGGAGCGCATGGAGCGGTACCGGCACGATCATGTCCGCCGCCGCCACGGCACCTTCGCCGGCGCGGATCATCCACTCGGCCATCATGGGCGCAAGATCGGTCCGGTCGCCGTATTTCAGGCCATGCACGAGATCACGGACGATGCCCTCATGAATGGCTACGGAACGCAGCCTGTCGAAGACCGGAGGATTGGCGATGGCCTCGGGCGAAACCGCACCCTCACCCGGATCGTATGCGAAGGGCATGCCCAGGACCTCGCAATAGGGCCGTTCGATGAGCGGCATGCCCGCCCAGCAGGAAGCGCAGACGGCATGCGCATATCCGGTCAGCCGGCCGCATCCCGAACATACGGGCGGAAAGACGAGATCGACCGTCTGGAACGCAATCCGGCGGATGATGCCCGCCCAATCCCTCGTCCAGCTTTCCTGCCCGTCCCGATTCATGCGGATGACTTAATTCGTATTGCTGCCCGTCTTGTAAGACCCTAGGGCCTTTCAGTCTGTCATTGAAAGACCGAAACGCTTTAACCTCGAGACCACGCACTTCCGACGGAAAACGTTACACTGTTTCCTGGGAGTGCTCTAACTGATCAGAAGACAGAAGGTGCGGCAAGTTCTAAAAGCGCTGCAGCGGCCTTGCGGTCTGGTAGGACGCGCGGCGCTGTACGTTTTCTCTCGCACCCGTATTTCGGAGAGACCATCGTGGAAATCATCTTTGACCAGAGCCTCGTCGAGGCGCGCCGCCGACGCGCACTGCGCCAGGGCGACGAGAAGGCGGGCTTCCTTCTCGACATCGTCGCACAGGAGCTGGCCGAGCGGGTGAGCGTTGTCGAACGGCAGTTCGATAAGGCCATGGAGTTGCATGGTTATACCGGAGCTGCCGCGCGCAGCCTTTCCGCGACCGGCAAGGTCGGCACGATCGAGCGTGTGGAAACGGACAGCGCCTTTGGTTTGGCGGGCGAACCGGTGACGGAGGCGCCGCTGGAGCATATCCCGGCTGAACCGGCGTCGCTTAATCTCCTTGTGTCGCCGCTGTCGCTTCATCTCACCAATGATACGCCCGGCGTCTTCATCCAGGCGCGCCGCGTGCTGAAGCCCGACGGGCTGTTCCTTGCCGCAATCCCCGGCGCCGGCACGCTGCAGGAACTGCGCGAGGCGCTCCTCTCCGCCGAAGCGGAGCTGACCGGCGGGGCGAGCCCCAGGGTGATCCCGTTTGCCGACGTGCGCGAAATGGGCGCGCTTCTTCAGCGGGCAGGCTTTGCCCTGCCGGTGGCCGATGCCGAGACATACACCGTGCGCTACGATTCGCTGTTCGGTCTCATCCGGGACCTGCGAGCAATGGGGATGACGAACCCGCTCGCCACCCGCAACCGCAGGCCAATGCCCCGGCGCTTCTTTCTCAGGGCGGCAGAAATCTACGCGCAGCGTTTTTCCGACCCGGACGGCCGCATACGCGCCACCTTCTCGATCATTTATCTTTCGGGCTGGGCACCGCATGAGAGCCAGCAGAAGCCGCTCAAACCCGGTTCGGCGAAGCAGAGATTGTCCGATGCGCTTGGGGCGAAGGAGCACAAGCTCGAGGATGGCGAAGGCGAGCCGTGATCCGCGCTGTTAAACCCAGGCGTCCTCGAGCGTCTCGGTGATGAAGGTGAGCATGTCGAGCAGTGCGCCGGAGAAATTCTGCAGGCCTATCAGAAGCCCGACCGAGATCAGCGCGGCGAGGAGGCCGTATTCCACGGCAGTCGCGCCGTCGGGGTCTCTGAGCAGGCGTCTCAGCGTTTCCATTGGTCCTCCAGCCGCTTAATGGCAAACCAGGCATCGCTGCGCCATAGACCCAGCACGAAGCGGTACGCGCCGCTGTTTCTCCGCCGTTCCTCTGCGATCAGCATCCACTCCTGCTGCCATCGGCATCGATGATGCAGACCGCACCGGGCATCTCCTGAAGCACGCTGCGCCGAACGGTATAGCGCTTGGCCGTACCGACCGAGGGTATGGAGCCGGTCGAGATGGTGTCGTAGTCGACCGGCGTGTTCGCAAGCATCCGCTTGTCGCTCTTGGACGACAGCATCGGCGTAAGAATGAGCGTCAGTGCGATTACCGCCGTGCCGAACAGCAGCGATAGATTGAGTACGCCTGTCCGGCGGGACTGGCTCGTCACCAGATCCTTGTCCTGAACCGTCCTCCAGAAATCCTCGTCCACCATTCCAGCCTCATGAAACACGAAGAGCGGCGGGCGAAGCACCCTTCCCAAAGCCTCGTCCTGACCACACCTGCCCGAAAACGGCACCGTCCGTATGAGAGGCGCCGAAACTGATAGTCCGATCTTCCCAGAGGGTGATAAACTTTCGATTAATAAATTTCCGAATTTGAGGGAATGCACCGCTACGCGAGGCTTCCGACGCCTGTGCCGGAGCGCTTCCAGGAAAGGTGTCCAAGGGTTCTCCGCCCGGAAGGGCGCAGCGTCAAAGCAAATCCATCAGAAACGGGATCAGCGGCTCGTCGGCGGGCGGCATCGCATAGTCGCGCAGTGCCTTCGGACGCACCCACCTTATCGCCTGGCCCTCGCGGCCCTCAGCGAACCCCTCGTAGCGACGGCAGACGTAAAGCGGCATCAGAAGGTGAAAGTCGTCATAGCTGTGGCTCGCAAAGGTGAGCGGCGCCAGACAGGCAACCTTCGTGCGAATGCCGAGTTCCTCTTCGAGTTCGCGGATCAGCGTCTCTTCCGGCGTCTCGCCACTCTCGACCTTGCCGCCAGGGAACTCCCAGAGTCCCGCAAGCGGTTTGCCTTCCGGACGCTGTGCCAGCAGAACGCGCCCATCGGCGTCGACGAGCGCGCAGGCGGCCACGAGCACGATCTTCCTATCTTGCATGTCCGTCAGACCTTCGGCGTTCGATAGAGATAGCGGTAGACCTCGGTGAACCCGGCCTTGCGGTACAGCTCGATCGCAGCCTCATTGTCAGCTTCCACCTGCAGCCAGGCCTTCTTTGCGCCCTTGAGGCGTGCCCACCGGAGCGAAGCGTCGAGGAGCGCCCTGCCGACGCCGCGTCGGCGCACCGCTTCGGCAACCGCGAACTGCATGATGCCGGCGAGATCATTGTCATGGACCACGAGCGATACCGCAGTCGGCCCGATCTTCCGGTCCTCGAACAGGAACAGGCCGCACTCGGGCTTGATAGCATTGATGATCTCCGTCAGCGCGGGCTTGGCCTGCGGTGGATCCTTGCCGATCAGGATGCGGGCATCCACGAAACGGCCGACATCCTTGATCGGCAGATGGTCGATGCCTTCGCTGAAATCGCGTTCCGCCAGGTCGAGCGACAGGACCCGGCTGTGCGCAAACGCCGTCCAACCCTCGCCATCCATATGGGCGACCATCCTAGGCGGCGTCAGCGGCGTCTGGCGAACCGTGAGAATACGGCCGGATTCGGCGAAAAGCCTGCGCGCCTTCTCCAGCCGGATGGCTATGTCGCGATAGTCGGACGGATCGAGCGGGTTGACGGAGTTAAGGCGCTTGGAAGGGTGCCCCGCCGTCAGACGGATAAGCCAGCTGCCGTCATATTGCACCGAGGCGGCCGGCCAGGCGCGAAAACCCACCGCTTCCAGCCGCCGCACGCTCGGTAGGTCGACCGTGACCGCTTCCCCGTTCCCCGCCCCGTCGGGCGGCTCTCTGCCGTTCGATGTCATGTCCATAGCCTTGAATGCCGGCGGCCGGAAAGAGCGCGCGGTTTCCCCGGCCGCATCCCGCTCTCAACTCCCCGCCCATGTCAGCTTCTGTAATCGCCGTTGATTTCGACATATTCCTTGGTCAAGTCGCAGGTATAGACCGTGGCCCGGCCCGACCCGAGACCGATATCGACGCGGATCGGAATGGTCTCGCCTTGCATGACCGCTGTCGCGGCCGCTTCCGAATAGGCCGGATCGCGCTCGCCCTCGACCGCGACGCGGATATCGCCGAACCAGATCGCCAGCCGGTCGCGCTCGGCCATCTCACCGGACTTGCCGACCGCCATGACGACACGGCCCCAATTGGCGTCCTCGCCGGCAACAGCCGTTTTGACAAGCGGCGAATTGGCTATCGAAAGCGCGATCCGTTTCGCGGCGGCATCGTTCTCCGCCCCCTCGACTGTCACCTCTACCATCTTGCGGGCGCCCTCGCCGTCGCGCACCACCTGCAACGCCAGGTCACGCAGCAGATCGTTGAGTGCGGCGCGGAACCCGTCGAGACGCGGGTCGGCGGCATCCTCCACCTTCGCCTGGCCATCGTCCGCCGCTGCACCGGTCGCAAAAAGCATCAGAGTATCGGAGGTGGAGGTGTCGCTGTCGACCGTCACCGAATTGAAGGTCGGCCCGACGCCGGCCGCAAGCAGCGCCTGAAGCGCCGCCGGAGCAATGTCCGCATCGGTAACGACGAAGGAGAGCATGGTCGCCATGTCGGGTGCGATCATCCCGGCGCCCTTGGCAATCCCGTTGATCACGACCTTGACCCCGCCGATCTCGGCGTCGCGGGTGGCAACCTTCGGATAGGTATCGGTCGTCATGATCGCTTTGGCCGCTTCGAGCCAGAAGTCCGGGGTGGCAGCCGCGGCAAGCCTGTCGAGAACGCCGGCGAACTTGGTTGCATCGAGCGGCTCGCCGATGACGCCCGTCGACGCCAGGAAGATCTCCGCCTCGCTGCAGCCGACGGCCCTGGCCGCGGCCTCGGCCGTAAGCTTGGTCGCCTCCCTGCCCTTTTTTCCGGTGAATGCGTTGGCATTGCCCGAGTTGACGACGACCGCGCGCGCAATGCCGCCCGGCAGGTTCTGACGGCAGTGGTCGACCGGGGCGGAGGGGCATTTCGACCGCGTGAACACGCCGGCGACAGATGCTGGCCGGTCGAAAAGCATCATCAGCACGTCGGTGCGGTTCTTGTACTTGATCCCTGCCGCAGCGGTCGCCATGCGTACGCCGCGAAGGGCCGGCATTTCGGCGAAGGTTTTCGGAGCAAGCGGAGAGACGGAACCGGACATGGAATTCACCTGCTATTCAGAAGCTTCGGATGTTGCGCGAAATGCCCGAACGGCATTCAGCCGTCGGGCATCCCGATCTCTTGAGGGCCGAGCGGAGCACTGCGAGCGACGTCAGCCTCCGCCCGAGGCGTCTCCCCGAAGGGGCCGCCGCCCGTCCTTATTTGTTTTCCTGCGGGTTGCCGGCCTCGTCATAGGCCTTTTTGAGCGCCGGATCGGAGATTTCGACCGCAGTGCTCTCCTTCGCGGAATTCAGAAGCGCGAGATACTTGTCGCGCATCACGAGCTGGCGAACCTGAGGCTCGACCTGCTCGAGCGTCGGCGGAGCCTGGGGACGCTTGTCCTCGACGAGAATTACATGGAAGCCGAACTGCGTCTTGACCGGGGTCTTCGTGTAGGCGCCCTTTTCGAGCGCGAAGACGGCCGTCTCGAATTCAGGCACCATGCGGCCCTTGGTGAAGTAGCCGAGGTCGCCGCCGTCGTCCTTGTTCGGATCGGTGGACTTGGCCTTGGCGAGCTCGGCGAAATCCTTGCCCGCATCGAGCTCCTTGATGACTTCCTTCGCCTCGTCCTCGGTCTTGACGAGGATGTGGCGGGCTTTCACCTCTTCCTGCGGCGGAATCGCTGCGACTTCCTTGTCGTAGCGCGCCTTCACCTCTTCCGCCGTCACGGCATCGACCACGTGCTTCTTGAAGAAGGCGTTGTGCAATTCGCGCTCGGTCAGGAAGGCGACGCGCTGCTTGAACGCCTCGTCGTTCTGAAGCCCTTCCTTCTCGGCGTCCTTCAAAAGCAGCTTGACATCGATGACGGCCGAAAGCGCTGCGGCGCGCTTCTGTTCGTCGGGCATTCGCTGGAGCTGCGGATCGAGGCTCGTGATTGCGAGATCAAGTTCCGACTGGCGGATTTCCTGGTCGCCGACTTTCGCAATGACCGGGTCGGTCCCTTCGGCGCGGGCGGCGCCCGCTGCAATCATCGCGACCAGTGCCGCGGCCGCAAGGGTCTTGTATCTAGACATGTTCCTAACCTTTCACCATTGGCCGCCAGCGCGATTGTCTCCGGCCCTCCGAGAGCTGCCACAACAACCAGAATGTGGCGGTTCTGTAGCCGTCCGGCCGTGCAAGTGCGTTGACATAATCCGACCCCCCTCTTATCTGTCACGCAACCTCGCGTCCAGATCAGTTTCCGGGCGTTTCGCGGCGTGACGCGGTTTTTCGACCGCGCGCGTGAAACCCCAGGCGACAATTAAGGAAAGGACCATTCGCATGGTCAGTCTCGGCGGCTTTGCCCGCAAGTTGTTTGGTTCCGCCAACGATCGCCGCGTTCGCGGCTACAAGGGCCGGGTGGACGCCATCAATGCTCTCGAAGCCGAAATGAAGGCGCTGAGCGACGAGGCCCTGGCGGCAAAAACGGCGGAATTTCGCCAGCAGCTCGCCGACGGAAAGACATTGGACGACATTCTCGTGCCTGCCTTCGCGGTCGTTCGCGAGGCTGCGCGCCGCGTCCTCGGGCTGCGCCCCTTCGACGTCCAGCTGATCGGCGGCATGATCCTGCACGAGCGCGCCATCGCGGAAATGAAGACCGGCGAAGGCAAGACCCTCGTCGCCACTCTTCCCGTGTATCTCAACGCGCTCGCCGGCAAGGGCGTGCATGTGGTCACCGTCAACGATTACCTGGCCCAGCGCGACGCCGGCATGATGGGCCGCGTCTACGGCTTCCTCGGCATGACCACCGGCGTCATCGTCCACGGACTTTCCGACGAGCAGCGCCGCGACGCCTATGCCTGCGACGTCACCTATGCGACGAACAACGAGCTCGGCTTCGACTATCTGCGCGACAACATGAAGTACGAACGCTCCCAGATGGTGCAGCGCGGTCACTTCTTCGCGATCGTCGACGAGGTGGACTCGATCCTCGTGGACGAGGCGCGCACGCCGCTCATCATCTCCGGCCCGCTCGACGACCGTTCCGATCTCTACAACACCATCAACGAGTTCATTCCGCGCCTGTCGCCGGAAGACTATGAGATCGACGAGAAGCAGCGCTCGGCCAACTTCTCGGAGGAAGGCACCGAAAAGCTCGAGAACATGCTGCGCGGGGCCGGCCTGCTGAAAGGCGAGTCGCTCTACGATATCGAGAACGTGGCGATCGTTCACCACGTCAACAACGCCCTGAAGGCCCATAAGCTCTTCACGCGCGACAAGGACTACATCGTGCGCAACGGCGAGATCGTCATCATCGACGAGTTCACCGGCCGCATGATGCCGGGCCGCCGCTATTCCGAAGGCCAGCACCAGGCGCTCGAAGCCAAGGAAAAGGTGCAGATCCAGCCCGAGAACCAGACGCTGGCCTCGATCACCTTCCAGAATTATTTCCGCATGTACGACAAACTGGCGGGCATGACCGGTACGGCAGCCACGGAAGCGGAGGAATTCGGCAACATTTACGGCCTCGAAGTTATCGAGGTGCCGACCAACCTGCCGATCAGGCGCGTCGACGAGGACGACGAGGTCTATCGCACCGTCGGCGAAAAATTCAAGGCGATCATCGACGAGATCAAATCTGCACATGAGCGCGGCCAGCCCATGCTCGTCGGCACCACGTCGATCGAGAAGTCCGAGCTTCTGGCCGATATGCTGAAGAAGGGCGGCTTCTCGAAGTTCCAGGTGCTGAACGCCCGCTACCACGAGCAGGAAGCCTACATCGTCGCGCAGGCCGGCGTCCCCGGCGCCGTCACGATCGCCACCAATATGGCCGGCCGCGGCACCGACATCCAGCTTGGCGGCAATCCCGACATGCGCATCCAGCAGGAGCTGGCCGATGTAGAGGCCGGCCCGGAGCGCGAGGCGCGCGAGAGGGCGATTCGCGAAGAGGTTCAAAAGCTTAAGGAAAAGGCGCTTGCCGCCGGCGGGCTCTACGTTCTTGCCACCGAACGGCACGAAAGCCGCCGCATCGACAACCAGCTGCGCGGCCGTTCGGGCCGCCAGGGCGACCCGGGCCGCTCGAAGTTCTACCTGTCGCTTCAGGACGATCTGATGCGCATCTTCGGTTCCGACCGCATGGACGGAATGCTGCAGAAGCTCGGGCTGAAGGAAGGCGAGGCAATCGTCCATCCCTGGATCAACAAGGCGCTCGAACGCGCCCAGAAGAAGGTCGAGGCGCGCAACTTCGACATCCGCAAGAACCTTCTGAAATACGACGACGTGCTCAATGACCAGCGCAAGGTCATCTTCGAGCAGCGCATCGAACTGATGGACGCCGAAAGCGTCACCGACACGGTGACCGACATGCGCAACGAAGTGATCGAGGAAATCGTCGCCAGACGCATTCCGGAACGGGCCTATGCCGAGAAATGGGATGCCGAGGGCCTGAAGGCCGACGTCCAGCAATATCTCAATCTCGACCTGCCGATCGCCGATTGGGTCGCCGAAGAAGGCATCGCGGAGGACGATATCCGCGAACGCATTACTGACGCGGCGGATAAGGCGGCCGCCGAGCGCGCGGAGCGTTTCGGCCCCGAAATCATGCAGTATGTCGAGCGCTCGGTCGTTCTCCAGACGCTCGACCATCTCTGGCGCGAGCACATCGTCAATCTCGACCATCTGCGGTCGGTCATCGGCTTCCGCGGCTATGCCCAGCGCGACCCCCTGCAGGAATACAAGTCCGAGGCTTTCGAGCTGTTCCAGGCCCTCCTCGGCAATCTGCGCCAGGCGGTCACGGCGCAGCTGATGCGCGTCGAGCTGGTTCGCGAGGCACCCGAAGAGCCCCAGCCGCTGCCACCGATGCAGGCGCACCACATCGATCCCCTGACCGGCGAAGACGACTTCGCACGGGCCGGCGAGACGCTGCTGGCGACCGCCCCGGCGAACCGCAATCCGGCAGACCCTTCCACCTGGGGCAAAGTCGCACGCAACGAAGCCTGCCCCTGCGGCTCGGGCAAGAAATACAAGCACTGCCACGGCGTTTATGAAGCCTGATCAGCAAGTGCCGCGTGTCCGATCGGACACGCGGACGATTGTCTGCCTGCCGCTGACATGGTAGGCAGCATGCCTCACCTCAAGATGCGCACGGAGCCCGAGCATGGGAGCTCAAAAGTCGTCGGATAAGTAAGCCGCAACAACGCTCTTTCTCGTTGTTGCGGCGTCTGTCGATCCGACCCCGTGCTGATTAGGCAGGCCGCCGCCAAATGTTCCTCATTTGAGCGGAAGTCTCTCCATGTCTTCAACGCCTTCTCGTTGGCGCTATTCGCTGCCGGCAGTGCTGCTGCTGATGGCGCCCTTCGATATTCTCGCCTCCCTGGCTATGGATATCTATCTCCCCATCGTTCCGGCGATGCCCCGAATTCTCGGCACGAGCCCCGCCGTGATCCAGCTCACGCTGAGCCTCTATATGGTGATGCTCGGCCTCGGCCAGATCGTTTTCGGGCCGGTCTCCGATCGCATCGGACGGCGGCCCGTCCTGATCGGCGGAGCCGCGCTCTTTGCCGCTGCATCGTTCTGCCTTGCGGCGTCCTCAAGCGCCATTCCTTTCGTCGCTTTCCGCTTCCTGCAAGCGGTTGGCGCCTCGGCGGCCCTGGTGGCCACCTTCGCAACGATCCGGGATGTCTATGCCGACCGTCCGGAAAGCGCGGTCATCTATAGCCTGTTCGGTTCCATCCTGGCATTCGTGCCCGCTCTGGGACCGATAGCCGGTGCCATGCTGGCGGAGAGGCTAGGATGGCGTTCGATCTTCGTCACGCTGGGCGCGTTTGCCGTGGTCGCGCTGGTACGGGCTTTGCCGCGGTGGCATGAAACCCGGCCTTTGGCGGCAGCGGTTTCGCGGTATGCATTCGGCCCCCTGTTCCGCAGCCTTGCCTTCTGGACCTATACGCTCGGCTTCAGCGCCGCCATGGGCACGTTCTTCGTGTTCTTTTCGACCTCGCCCCGCGTTCTGATCGACAAGGCCGGGTATTCGGAGCTGCAATTCAGCCTCGCCTTCGCAACCGTAGCGGCCGTCATGATCTTCACGGCGCGCTTTGCCAAGCGGTTCGTCGCCCGATGGGGAACTTCGGGCAGCCTCCTGCGGGGCATGTGCATGCTGCTCCTTGGGGCGGCGCTCCTCACTGCCGGAGGAACCTTCGGCGGCCCTTCGTCCTGGACGTTCGTCGCGCCCATGTGGGTCATGGCGGTCGGCATCGTCTTCACCGTGTCGGTGACTGCAAACGGCGCTCTCAGGGATTTTGGAGACATGGCGGGTTCGGCGGTCGCAGTCTATTTCTGCGTCCAGAGCCTCATCGTCGGGACGGCGGGCACACTGCTCGTGATCGGATTGCCCGGTGACACCGCATGGCCGCTAGCGGTTTACGCCTCGATAATGGCCGGTATCGTGCTGATCGCGCGCCGGCGGTTGCATTCCAGCTGGCACGCACAGGCATGATTGAAGAGGAAGCCGGGCAAGGCCCGGCTTCCGCCGCCCCGACACCGGGGCTGAACCCTTTGTTAACGGTGATCTGGCAGAAGTGAGGCCCTGTATTGCGTAATGTCAGGGTGTCCTCGTGTTCATGGCGGTATGTCAATCGGCCGGACGAATGCTGCCGTCGGCGCTGAGGTATCGCCTGTCTCTTCTTTTGCAGGGCGTAGCGCCGCTTCTTGCGGGGAACGATCCCAGGAGCCGGGCACAGCGCGTGGCGCTCATCGCCTTTCTGATCCGCATCATCAGCGCGGCAATCGCCTTCGTCTCGCAAGTCGTCCTTGCTCGCCTCGTCGGCGAATTCGAATACGGCATCTTCATTTTCGTCTGGGTCCTGGTCGTTCTGTTCGGAAACCTGTCCTGCCTCGGCTTCCATGCGACCGTGATCCGCTTCCTGCCGGAATACCATACGACCGCCGCGCTTGCGAACATCCGCGGCCTGACCGCAACGGCGCGCGTCTTTGCGCTGCTTTCCGCGACCGTGCTCGCCGCAGCCGGCGGAACCGGCCTCTGGCTCTTCGGCTCCGCCATCGAAAGCTACTACCTGGTTCCCCTCTATCTCGGTCTGTTCACCCTGCCGATGATCGCCCTCGGCGACGTACTGGACGGCACCGCGCGGGCGCATAGCTGGCCGATCGTCGCGATGAGCCCGACCTATCTCGTGCGTCCGCTGCTGATCCTCGGTTTCATGGTCATCGCGATCGCCGCCGGACTTCCGCGTGACGCGACGACAGCCATGGGCGCAGCACTGGCGGCAGCCTATGTCACCACGATTGGACAATTTCTGACGATGGCATGGCGGCTCGGCCGGCATTACGTGCGCGGGCCGATGAAGATCGAACTCGGGCGGTGGCTCAGCGTCTCCCTGCCCATTTTTCTGGTCGACGGTTTCGGTTTCCTGCTCACCAATTCCGACGTCGTCATCGTGGGTCTCTATCTGAAACCCGACGATGTGGCCGTGTATTTTGCGGCGGCCAAGACCATGGCACTCGTCCACTTCGTCATGTTCGCCGTCAAGGCGGCGGCAGGTCCGCGTTTCTCCGCGGCAATGGCAGCAGGCGACCGCCGGCAGCTGGCGGAAATCTCCGTCGAGAGCGCGCGCTGGTCCTTCTGGCCATCCGTCGTGATCGGCGGCTGCGTGCTCGCAGCCGGCAACATGCTGCTTTCGCTGTTTGGCCCGGCTTTCACGGCCGGCGCCCCCTTGATGGCGATCCTGCTGACGGGAATTCTCGCCAAGGCCTTTGTCGGGCCCGCCGAGACACTGCTCACGATGGCGGGGCGACAAAAGCTCTGCGTCATCCTCTATGCGGCCGCACTCGGTGCGAACATCGCCCTGAACGTGACGCTCATCCCGGTCTTCGGCCTGACGGGCGCGGCCGCCGCCACCGCCGGCGCGATGTTCGTGGAGGCAGCCATACTGCACTTCGCCGTCAGGCGCACCTTCGGCTTTCCCCTGCTGGCCATTGCCGGCGCGGCGGGCATGAACAACAAGAACGAGGCGATTTAAGCCATGATCGGCAATGTCCATCTTCCCGCAGACGCGAATGGGAGCGCGAACCGCCTGCTTGGGGGTCTCGCACAATCCGGTATGGATGCGCTGCAGTCGGAGCGGACCTTGATGGTCGGAAGGCCCGGACGGCACCTGGCGGTCTATCCGGCAAGAGCAGGATACGACCTGCAGCGGGAACTCGACTTTCTCTCCAATCGCGCCATCGAGCAGAACGTCTTCTTCACCGGGCGCTTTCTCGCGCCGGCCATGCCGCGCCTCGAGGATCGGGTGATCCGGCTCGCGGTCCTGCGCGACACCGACGAGCAGCGAAGCCGGCTCCGGTTCCTGATGCCCTTTTCCATAGAGAAGCCCGGCTTTTCGATCGGCGCAACCATCATCCGCGCCTGGTCCAATCCTTTCGGGCCGCTGGGTACACCCCTCCTCGATGCGGAGGACGCGGCCGAAACGATCAGCAATCTCTACGAAGCTCTCGCCGCGCCCGCCGCCGGCCTGCCGCCGGTGCTCGTGCTTCCGGATATCAGGCTGAACGGCAAATTCGCGCAGCTCGCCCGTGCCGTTGCGATCGGCGAAAACCTGCCGCTGACGGTGACCGATACCTTCAGCCGGCCGATGCTCGAAAGCCTGCTGGACGGCTCCACCTATTTGCGCGAATCGATCAGCCCCCGGCATCTGCGGGAGTTGAAGCGCCAGTGGAACAATCTCGCAAGACAGGGGTCGCTGACCTACAATGTCGCGCGCCGGCCCGATGAGGTCCGCCTGCGCATGGAGGAGTTTCTGGTCCTCGAAGCGTCCGGCTGGAAAGGCCGCGAACGCAGTGCCATGATTATGGACCGGTTCCGCGCCGCTTTCGCGAGGGAGGCGGTGAACAATCTCGCCGAGGCCGACAGCGTCCGCATTCACACGCTCGATCTGGACGGCAAGGCGATCGCGACCATTATCGTTCTGCTGATGGCCGGCGAAGCCTACACCTGGAAGACTGCCTATGACGAGCGCTTCGCGAAACACTCGCCAGGAAAGCTGCTTGCCGCAGAGCTCACGGAGTGGCATCTCGACGACGCCAATATCATCCGCTCCGATTCCTGCGCGGTTCCCGATCACCCGGTCATGAGCCGCCTCTGGCAGGAGCGCGAGGAGATGGGCACGCTCGTGATCGGGCTCGAACAGAACCGTGACCGCGACGTGCGCCAGGTCGCCGCTCAGCTCCACCTTTATCGCAACACCCGCAATATGGCCCGCCTGCTGCGTGAAAAGATCCGGGCGCTCGCCGGCCGCTGATCCTTCCAGCCTGCTATCGGCCGCCGGACGCGGCGCGCGCCTCTGCCGCCGCCTTCTCCCGCAGAAGCCGGCGGATCACCTTGCCCGAAGTGGTCAAAGGCAGGCTCTCGACGAAAGCGATCTCGCGCGGATATTCGTGCATCGACAACCTGTTCTTCACCCAGTCGCGAATCCCTGCCGCGACCTCTTCGCCGGGAGCGACGCCGGGTTTCAGTACCACATAGGCCTTGACGATCTCGGTCCGGATCGGGTCCGGTTTGCCGACGGCCGCGGCGAGTTGGACATCCGGATGTCCGGCCAGACAATCCTCGATTTCGCCCGGACCGATGCGGTAGCCGGAGGACGTGATGACGTCGTCATCACGGCCGAAAAAGGTGAAATAGCCCTCCCCGTCCACGATGCCCTGGTCACCGGTGGTCATCCAGTCGCCGATGAACTTTGCCCTGGTCGCCTGTTCGTTCCGCCAGTAGCCGAGGAACATCACCGGATCGGGGCGCCTGACCGCCACCTGCCCGACCGTTCCGGGCGGCAGCACCCGTCCGTCGCCGTCTATGATCGCGACCTGATGACCCGGTGCCGCCTTGCCCATGGAACCGGGCTTCACCACGCCGAGATCCGTCGCGGAAGAAATGACGATATTGCATTCCGTCTGGCCGTAGAATTCGCTCACCTCCACGCCGAGGGCCGCCCTGGCCCATTCGAAGGTCTCCCGCCCGAGCGCCTCTCCCGCCGAACCGACGGTGCGGAGCTTGAGCGCGTAGCGATCGCCTGGCCGCTCCACCGACTTGAGAAGCCTGAGTGCCGTCGGCGGGATGAAGGCGTTGCGCACCTCCATCTCCTCGATGATCCGGAACGCCATATGCGCATCGAACTTTTGCGCCGGCGAGGAAACCACAGGCACACCGAAGAACAGCGACGGCAGCAGGGCGTTCAGGAGACCTCCCGCCCAGGCCCAATCGGCGGGGGTCCACATCCGGTCGCCCGGCTGCGGCAGGAAATGATGATGGAACTGAAACCCCGGCAGATGGCCGAGCAGCACGCGATGCCCGTGCAGGGCCCCTTTCGGCGGTCCGGTCGTTCCGGACGTATAGATCATCAGCGCCGGATCGTCCGGTTTCGTCTCCACGGGCTCGAATCGGCCCTGCCCTGCCTCTAGATCTCGGAAACGAACCGTGCCGGGCTTCTCGTCCTTCTCGGCCAGCACGACCAGACGAAGATCCGGCAGCTCGTCGCGGATCGCCGCAAGCCGCTCATAGCCGAAGCGGTTGGTCACGACTGCGGCCGCGCCCGCATCCTTCAGGCGATAGGCAAGCCCCTCGACGCCGAAGAGCAGTGCCAGCGGTAGCGCGATGGCACCCAACTTATAGATAGCCGCATGGGCGATCGCCGCCTCGAAACCCTGCGGCAGCAGGATGGCGACGCGTTCGCCGGGGTTCACGCCATGCGCGGCAAGCCCGCCGGCAAAAGCGGACGAACGCGCAGCGAAGTCGCCATAGGTCAGCGCAAGATGCGCGCCATCGGGGCTGAAATGCTGAAGACAGATGCGCTCCGGGTCGCGCGCTCCCCAAGCATCGCTGACGGCCACGCCGATATTGAACCTCTCCGGAATCCGCCAGCGGAATTCGCGATAGAGTTCTTCATAGGATTCGATCTTCGGGAGCATGGGCCTGCTGCAGCTGAATTTTGCTGCAACGCAGCTAACATTTGCGGGCGGTGGAGTTCAATGGGGCAGCCGACGGGGCAGCGGAGCAGACGCAAGACTCATCCCGATTCCACTGCGCTTCAGAAGCGTCCCGCATGAATGTTCGCCGGAACGGATACACAGTGATGCTGTCGGCGAGCATTACGGCTCCAGTGCTCGCCCAACCATCCCCTGACGCTGGTGTTGTCGCTCAGGGCCAAGCTTTCCCCTGTGGAAGGGCATAGCTTCAAAGTGCTCGAGCGGAATGAAGAAAAGTGTCCGAGATTCTCAGCGCAGGCGCGCAAAGGCGCGGTAGCCGGGTGGTGCCCCATGCCGGAGTCGAACCAGCACTCCTTTCGGAACTCGATTTTGAGTCGAGCGCGTCTACCAATTCCGCCAATGGGGCTAGAGGCTTGCGATATCAGCGCTTGGGATTTACACGATCGTTTTCGCGCCGGTCAACCGCGAAGTTTGCGATTTCCGTCGATCGCATGAATTTGCTCGGATGCGGCACGAACGGCATCGGTCGCCCGGAGGAACCGCAAGCGTACAAACCCGCTTCCGCTCTTCTCCGCCCCGCTCCGACCGATCACAAAAGCGTGCAAGCGGCTGAACGCCCGAGGCGATTTACAGAGGGAGCGATCCTGCCTAAGAAGGCGTCGTTCGATTTAACGGGCGCCCGGGCGACGTGCTCGCCGCTCTGCGCGTGACGAGAGGTGTGCATGATCGAGGCTTCGTTTGCTCAGCGCCGGCAATTGCTTTGCGCCGTGCTCGTCACTATCGGCATGGCTGCGACCGTCGGTGCTGCACTCGGTTTCGAGCATATCGGCGGCTATATCCCCTGCGCGCTCTGCCTCCTTCAGCGCGATCCCTATTACTACGGCATACCGGTCGGTCTTCTCGCCATACTCACCAGCGTGCTGAAGCTGCCCGCCTGGACCACGCGCATGCTGCTGCTCATCGTCGGCATCCTGATGCTGGTCGGTGCCGGCCTCGGCGTCTATCATGCCGGCGCCGAGTGGCATTTCTGGGAGGGCCCCTCGACCTGCGCCACCACGGCCCAAGGCATTTCTCCCGACGTCGGCGACCTGCTCGGCGATCTCGATGCAAAGCATGCGCCGTCCTGCAGCGATGCGGCAATGCGCGTGCTCGGGCTTTCTTTCGCAGGCTGGAACGTCATCGCGAGCCTGGTTCTCGCGGCGATCGCTCTGCGTGGTGCCTCGAAGGCATGAGTTCAGGGCCGCACGCCCAAATCAGACGCCGCAATATATCTGGGCTGGCTGGTCCCTGTGACAGGCACAGGAATGACGTTCGGGGAGAGGTCGTGCGGTAACGCAACTGACGAGGTGAGTGCAGCGCCGACAGCAGCATGAGGCCCTTACGGCTGCAGCTCGACATCCCAGTAGAGATAGTCCATCCAGCTGTCATGCAGATGGTTCGGCGGGAAAAGCCGGCCGTTATTGTGCAGATCCTGGACCGTCGGATGATAGGGCTTCTGGTGCGGGAACATGCCCGCCTGCTTCGGCAGCTTGCTGCCCTTGCGCAGATTGCACGGGGAACAGGCCGCAACGACGTTTTCCCAGGTGGTCTGGCCGCCATGGGCCCGCGGGATGACGTGGTCGAAAGTCAGGTCATCAGGCGATCCGCAGTACTGGCACTCGAATTTGTCGCGCAGGAAAACGTTGAACCGCGTGAAAGCCGGATGGCGCGAAGGCTGAACATAGCTCTTGAGGCAGACGACACTCGGAAGCCGCATGGAAAAACTCGGCGACGATACGGAGTGTTCGTATTCGGCAAGGATGGTCACACGGTCGAGAAAGACCGCCTTGATCGCGTCCTGCCAGGACCAGAGCGACAAGGGATAATAACTCAGCGGCCTGTAGTCGGCGTTCAGCACGAGCGCCGGCAGGGCCTGAGGTGAGACTGCAATCGTCAAGCGTATTCTCCTGAGCGATTCGGCATCTGCATCTTCTATATTAGGCGCGTTGCGACAGGATTGTGAAGCCACAAAGAAAAGGGAGCGATGGACCCGCCTTTTTTCTTCAAGGCGTCACGGGAAGCGCATCGCGGCGCATCTCCTGCGCATAATAGGCCCAAAAAAGCCGCGCGGCGATACTGCGCCATGGCGACCAGGCGGCCGCAAGCGAATCGACCTCGCTTGCCGTCGGGCGCAGTTCGAGCCCCAGCGCATGGCCGATGGCATTCTGCAGGGCAACATCGCCGGCCGGAAACACATCCGGGTGGCCGGCGCAGAAAAGCAGGTAGACCTCGGCAGTCCAACGACCGATGCCTTTGATCGCCGTGAGTTCATGGATCGCCCGGACCGCTTCGGCATTACAGACGGCGTGGAGATCGATCTCGCCCCTGGTCGCGGCAGCGGCGACCCTTCTCAGCGTATCGGCCTTGGCTCGGGACAGGCCGATGCGCCGGCAATCGTCGTCGTCGAGCGCAAGCACTGCGTCTGCGGTGATCTCGCCGAGCGAGGCCTCCATCCGTTTCCAGATCGCCGCCGCACTCGCCTTGGAGACCATCTGCGAGACGATTATGTTGGCGAGACCGCGATACCCGGGATCGGTGCGCCTCAGCGGCACCGGCCCCGCCTTTTCGACGACGTGTTCAAGCCGGGCATCGAGCATCACCAGACCGGCAAGGCCAGCCTCTATATCCTCATGTGTCCGGATGATCCGCATGCATCCTCCCACTGCATGTTTTCCCTATGCCGTCGCCGATCGAAGGACAAATCATGAAGCAAACCAAAGTGCTACAGCGTCCTTGCGCATCTGGAACGACGCACGGCGCCGTAGAAAACGGGTGATCTTTACAACGCTTCCATGGCAAAGGAAAAGAATGCCGATTTCACGACCAGAACAACCGGTTTTTCGTTTCGCGCCGAGTCCGAACGGTCTCCTGCATCTCGGGCACGCCCTGTCGGCGATCGTCAATCACGACATGGCGACGGCGATGGGCGGGCGCTTCCTGCTGAGAATCGAGGACATCGACCGGACGCGCTGCCGGCCGGAGTTCGAGGCCGCCATCTTCGAGGATCTCGCCTGGCTCGGGCTCGATTGGGAGGAACCGGTGCGGCGCCAGTCCGATCATCTCGACCTCTATGCCGCAGCGATCGAGCGCCTGCAAAGGATGGGCCTCGTCTACCCCTCGGCCATGACCCGGGGTGACATAAGGGCGGCGGTAGCCGCGGCGGAGGCGACGGGTCTGGCCTGGCCGCGCGACCCGGACGGAACACCGCTCTATCCCGGCGGCGAGCGCGGCTTTTCGCCGGAGGAGCAGGCGGCCCTTCTGGCGAGCGGCCGCCCCTATGCCTGGCGTCTCGACATGCAGAATGCCGTGAAACGCGCCGGCGAGCCACTCGCATGGCGGGAAATAGATCCGGTCCGGCCGGACGAGACCACGTCGATCGACGCCGACCCGGCAGCCTGGGGGGACGTCGTCCTGTCGCGTTCGGATGCGCCGTCGAGCTATCATCTCTCGGTCGTCGTCGATGATGCCCTGCAAGGCATCACCCATGTCGTGCGCGGCCGCGACCTCTACCACGCGACATCGGTTCACCGCCTGCTGCAAAGGCTTCTCGACCTGCCGGAGCCTGTCTATCACCATCACCGCCTCATCCTTGGACCGGACGGCCGAAAACTGTCGAAGAGCAACAGGGACACCGGCATTGCCGCATTCCGCGCGGCAGGGCACGAGCCGGCCGATGTCAGGGCGATGGTTCTCGGCCAATGATGCGGAGAGATACCAGCGGCTTCATTCGCTGCGTCCCGCTTGAAAACTGCGCCTGACCATGAGCTTCACCTTGTATTTCAGAATGGCGGCGTTGATCTCCGCGCCGATGATGAAGATCGCGCCGAGCATGTAGAGAAAGACCAGGACGATCATGATCGAAGCGAGTCCGGCATAGGTCGTGACGTAGTTGGAGAAATTCGCGATATAGGAGGCGAAGGCGTAGGCGCCGACGGACCACAGCACGAGTGTTAGGAAGATTCCGGGCAGGACGTCGACGACATTGCGGTGGCCGGCCGGCAGCCACAGATGCGAGACCAGCAGGCCGGCGGTCAGCATTGCCAGCGTCAGCGGCAAGCCCCAATCGTCCACCGCCGCCATCACCGTATCCAGCCAGGGGAACCACTGATCCGCATTGCGGACCGCCAGAGGGACTGCCACCAGCAGAATGCTGAGAGCTGCAAGAATGAGAACGGCGCCGAGCACGAAGCCGAGGCTCGCAAGCCGCGTCACGTACCAGGAGCGGCTTTCGGCAACCCTATAAGCGCGATTGAGCGCGATCCTCAACGCCTCGACGCCGTTCGATGCGAAATAGGCTGCAGCAAGAACGGAGACCGTAAGCAGACTGCCGCGCGGAATGGTCAATACGCGCACGACCTCGTCGGCGACCGGCTTGGCGATCGATTCCGGCCAGGTGTCGAAGATCAGATGGACTGCCGTCTGCGCGAACTGATCGGCGCCCAGAAAACTGGCAAGCGCGGTGCCGAAGATCAGGAAGGGAAAAACGGCCATCAGCGAAGAGAGCGCCACATGGCTGGCCATCGCCCAGCCGTCGTCCTCGCTGAAATGCCAGAGCGCATCGAACACGACCTTCCAGATGATGCGAACGAATGCCGGCATTCCGTCTCCGATTCTCCACCAGCCCCGCTCCCCAAAGGACCAGCCCGCGCGGCACCTGCGACCGGCCCCGACGTCCCGCTCCGTCCCGGCCATCGCATATGCAAATCAATTGTATCCCAACGATGAATATGGGAAATGGGGCTTGGATTTCTACAGGAATCGCGTGGATGCCGGATCGCCCCACCATTATCGTCACCGGTTGCTCCTCGGGCATCGGGGCCTACTGCGCCCGGGCGCTGCAGCGGGACGGCTGGCGCGTCTTCGCGACCGTTCGCCGGCCCGAGGATCAGGCGCCGCTGGAGGCCGAAGGCATCGAGACATTCATCATGGACTATACCAGGCCGGACACGATCGTCGCGCTGGTGGAGGCCGTAATGGCACTGAGCGGCGGACGGATCGACGCGCTTTTCAACAATGGCGCCTACGGTCAGGCCGGCGCGGTGGAGGACCTTCCGGCGGAGGCCCTGCGCCTCCAGTTGGAGACCAACGTCATCGGCTGGCACGACCTGACGCGGCGCGTCATCCCCGCGATGCGCGCCCGCGGACATGGGCGCATCGTCCAGTGCTCGTCCATTCTCGGCATTGTGCCCTATCGCTGGCGCGGCGCCTACAATGCCTCGAAGTTCGCGCTCGAGGCGCTCTCGCTTACCTTGAGGATGGAACTCGCCGGCAGCGGCATCGACGTGAGTCTGATCGAGCCCGGCCCGATCGCGTCGAGATTCACGACCAATGCAATCGCCTATATCGAGCGGTTCATCGATCTTGAGAATTCTGTCCACCGCGTGGAATACGAGCGCCAGATGCGGCGCCTTCGCGGCGAGAGCAAACCGGCACCCGGCAAGCTCGGACCCGACGCGGTTTATGCCGTGCTGAAACACGCTTTGACTGCACGCCGTCCGAGGCCGCATTATATAGTGACAAGGCCCGCCAAACAGGGAGCGCTCCTCAAAAAGCTCCTGCCGGCGGCACTGTTCTACCGCATCATCGGTCGCCTCGGCTGACCGAATCATAAGGATCTACGCCATGAACAGCTTCCTTACCGGCCTGACCCTTCTCGTCATGGGTCTGGTTGCGATCGTGCTTATCCGCGGCCTCCTCAACATGGCCAAGGGCGGCAGCGGCAACACCTCCAACAAGCTCATGCAGGCGCGCATCGTTTTCCAGGCGGTCGCCATCGTGCTGATCATGCTGACGCTGTGGGTGACCGGCGGCGGCCGCCCGACCTGAATAGAGCAACCGCACCATGGTGAAATTGAACAAGATCTACACCCGGACCGGCGATAATGGCACGACCGGCCTCGTCTCCGGTCCGCGCCGCCTGAAAAGCGATCTCCGGGTCGAGGCCTACGGGGCGATTGACGAGGCGAACGCCTTTGTGGGCCTCGCCCGCCAGCATACGGGCAAGATCCCTGATCTCGACCCCATGCTCCTGCGCATTCAGAACGATCTCTTCGATCTTGGCGCCGACCTCGCGACACCGGACACGGGCGAGAAGCCCGAATATGAACCGCTGCGCATCGTCGCCGCCCAGGTCGCGCGCCTCGAAGGGGAGATCGACCGGCTGAATGCAGGCCTCGAACCGCTGCGCTCCTTCGTCCTGCCGGCCGGCAACCCCGCTTCCGCCGCACTCCATGTGGCCCGTACGGTAGCGCGGCGCGCCGAGCGGCAAATGGTCGCGCTCGCATCGACGGAAGGCGAGGCCGTCAGCACAGAGGCGATCGCCTATGTCAACCGTCTTTCCGATTTCCTGTTCGTCGCAGCTCGCTGGGCAAACGACCAGGGTCGCGCCGACGTCCTCTGGATCCCCGGCAAGAACAGATAGCATATTTTTGTTTTGGTGGATGTCGTCTCGGGGATCGCATGTTCATACCGCTGCATGACAGGAACGAGCTGAAGCACATAAGAATGCAATATGTGACGATCACGCTGATCGTCGTCAATTTCGTTGCCTGGCTCGCTACGGGACCCGTTGCGACCGAGGATTTCGCCAATGCTGCGATCCTCGGGCTCGGCTATATCCCCGCGATCATCTTCGACTACGCCGCCCTCGATCCGTCGCTGATGATCGTTCCGGACGAATTCACCTTCGTCACCTATTCTTTTCTGCATGGCGACTTCATGCATCTCGCCATGAACATGCTTTTCCTCTGGGTCTTCGGCGACAATGTCGAGGACGCGCTCGGGCACTTCCGCTTTCTCGTCTTCTATCTTCTGTGCGCTGCCGCTGGAGCGTTGGCGCACGGGCTCCTCGATCCGGCCTCGGAGGCGCCGCTGATCGGCGCCTCCGGCGCGATTTCCGGCGTCGTGGCCGCCTATTTCCTCCTGCACCCGAGGGTGCGGGTCTGGGTGCTCGTGCTCTTCCGCATCCCCCTGCCCCTTCCCGCCGCCATTCCGCTCGCATTCTGGATCGGCCAGCAGTTCTTCATGCTGATGGCCGATCCGGAAAGCGGCGTTTCCTGGAGCGCCCATGTCGGCGGCATCGTCGCCGGTCTCCTGCTGGTTGTCCTTTTGCGACGCCGCGGTGTGCCCCTGTTCGATCGGACCATCGTTACGCCCCGGGCGGTGGAGCATCGGACAAGAACGCCGGACCAGGCGCTGCCCACCGATCGCACGGCTTCGAGGCCCGCTCCGCATTGGGGCCGCCCGACTTGATCTCTGCGAAACACGGCTGGACCGCAATAGCCGGTGGTTTTCAACAGGTTGCCCGAGATCCGGTTGGGCATGGCGCCCGGATGAAGCCGCACTGCCTGCTCGACCTTGCCAGGGAATTATTTTACTTGTACGTAAACGTAAGTGAATTTGCACACGGTCATATCGATTTGGCCTTGGGTCATCGCGATTTAGCGTCAGGAACGGCTTGTTTATGGAGCAAAAACGCGTATCGATGTCGCCAACCGACAATCAGGCCGCCCTGTTAAGGCGCATTTTCCTGCGAACGTTCTTGGAGGGAAAGATTCCATGAAAATACTTGTGACCGTGAAGCGGGTCGTCGACTACAACGTAAAGATCCGCGTGAAGGCGGACGGTACGGGCGTCGAGCTTGCGAATGTGAAGATGTCGATGAACCCGTTCGACGAGATCTCGGTGGAAGAGGCGCTGCGGCTGAAAGAGGCCGGTAAGGCGAGCGAAGTCGTCGTCGTGTCGATCGGCCCGGCCAAGGCGGAGGAGACGCTGAGGACCGCGCTCGCCATGGGCGCCGACCGGGCGATCCTGGTCGAGACCGACGACCAGGTCGAGCCGCTCGCCGTTGCCAAGATCGTCAAGGGAGTGGCCGAGGCGGAAGCGCCGGGGCTGATCATCGTCGGCAAGCAGGCGATCGACGACGATTCCAACCAGACCGGCCAGATGCTGTCGGCCTTGCTCGGCTGGGGCCAGGGCACCTTTGCCTCCAAGGTCGAGATCGGCGACGGCACGGTCAACGTCACGCGCGAGGTCGACGGCGGGCTGCAGACGGTGGCACTGAAGCTGCCGGCGGTGGTGACCACCGATCTCAGGCTCAATGAGCCGCGCTATGCCTCGCTGCCGAACATCATGAAGGCGAAGAAGAAGCCGCTCGACAAGAAGACCCCGGCCGATTTCGGTGTCGACACGAGCCCGCGGCTGAAAGTCTTGAAGACGGAAGAGCCGTCCGGCCGCAAGGCCGGCGTCAAGGTGAAGACGGTCGCCGAGCTCGTCGACAAGCTCAAGACCGAAGCCGGCGTGCTCTAGGTTCATGCGTCCGGAAAGTGGATGCCGGTTTCCGGACAAAAGCATGGACGACTTTAGACTCATCGAGCTCCGATCCGGAACAGATCGTTGAGCTCAATCGAAAGGGAGATACAAAATGGCCATTCTGCTTCTGGCTGACCACGACAACAGCCACCTTTCCGACCAGACGGCGAAGGCGCTGACGGCGGCAACGAAGATCGGCGGCGATGTGCATGTGCTGGTTGCCGGTGCGAACGTCAAGGCGATCGCCGAGCAAGCCGCCAAGCTCTCGGGCGTCGCCAAGGTGCTGGTCGCCGAGGACGCGTCGCTCGCCAACAATCTGGCCGAGCCGCTGGCGGCGCTGATCGTCTCGCTCGCCGGCAGTTACGACACCGTCGTTGCCGCCGCGACGTCGGTCGGCAAGAACGTCATGCCGCGCGTTGCCGCCCTTCTCGACGTCGCCCAGGTCTCGGAGATCATCGAGGTCGTCTCGCCGGACACCTATCGGCGGCCGATCTATGCCGGCAACGCCATCCAGACGGTGCAGACGAGCGAGCCGAAAAAGGTGATCACCGTGCGCACTGCCTCCTTTGCCGCCGCCGAAGAGGGCGGCTCTGCCGCGATCGAGCCGGTTGCCGCCGCGGCGGACCCGGGCGTCTCTGCCCATGTTTCCGATGCGCTGTCGTCCTCGGACCGGCCGGAACTGACCTCGGCGAAGATCATCATCTCCGGCGGCCGGGCGCTCGGCTCCTCGGAGAAGTTCAAGGAAGTCATCCTGCCGGTCGCCGACAAGCTCGGCGCCGCCGTCGGCGCGTCGCGCGCCGCCGTCGATGCCGGCTATGCGCCGAACGACTGGCAGGTCGGCCAGACCGGCAAGGTCGTGGCGCCTGATCTCTACATCGCCTGCGGCATTTCCGGTGCCATCCAGCATCTTGCCGGCATGAAAGATTCGAAGGTGATCGTCGCCATCAACAAGGACGAGGAGGCGCCGATTTTCCAGGTCGCCGACTACGGCCTCGTCGCCGATCTCTTCGAAGTCCTGCCGGAACTCGAAAAGGCGCTTTGAGGCAGCGGTCACCGGCACGAAAAAGCTGGAAAAAGCGCCGGCATGGCATTAACAATCATACCGGGTCGGCGCTGCCGGCCCGGTATCTTTGCATCTGCGGCAGCGTCATTGCCGCAACATGTTGAACATGGGTGTTCGCTTCAATGATCAAGACGGTGGGAATTATCGGCGCAGGACAGATGGGCTGCGGCATTGCCCATGTTTCGGCTGCCGCCGGATATAAGGTTCAGCTCTACGATATCGCTGCCGATCGCATCGAGGCAGGACTTGCCACCATCAACGGCAATCTCGCGAGGCAGGTCTCGTCCGGCAAGATGACCGACGAGGACCGCAAGCGGGCGCTCTCCCTGATCAAGGGCTCAGGCGATATCAACGACCTGGCGCAGGCCGACCTCGTCATCGAGGCGGTCACCGAAGACGAAACCGTCAAGCGCAAGATTTACGGCCAGGTTTGCCCGGTCATGAGACCGGATGCGATCCTGGCGACCAATACATCGTCTCTGTCCATCACCCGGCTGGCCTCCGCGACCGATCGGCCCGAGCGTTTCATGGGCATCCACTTCATGAACCCGGTCCCGGTCATGAAGCTTGTGGAGCTCGTACGCGGTATCGCCACGGAGGAAGAGACCTTCAAGGCGGCAAAGGAATTTGTCGCGCATCTCGACAAGACCGTCACCGTCGCCGAAGATTTTCCGGCCTTCATCGTCAATCGCATCCTCCTGCCGATGATCAACGAGGCGATCTACACGCTTTATGAAGGTGTCGGCACCGTCGATGCCATCGACACGGCCATGAAGCTCGGCGCCAACCACCCGATGGGCCCGTTGCAGCTCGCCGATTTCATTGGTCTCGACACCTGTCTGTCGATCATGCAGGTGCTGCATGACGGCCTGGCGGATTCGAAGTATCGCCCCTGTCCGCTGCTGGTGAAATATGTCGAGGCCGGCTGGCTCGGCCGCAAGTCCGGCCGTGGTTTCTATGACTACCGGGGCGAGGTGCCCGTACCGACGCGCTGACTTTTTCAGGCGGAGCTCCTGCGGCGATCCCTCAGCTGCCCGCAGGCGGCGCGATCGCCGCCTCGATGAGACTCTTCGCGTCATTGCTGTCCCATACGGCCGGTCCGTTCATCGACCCCAACAGGCAGCCCTTTTCGTCGAGAAGCAAGGTAGCGGGAAGGCCGAAGGCGAGCCCCTCTTTTTTCAGCGTGTTGAAGACGCCCATCGAGGCATCGCGGTAGTAGCCGAGCGCATGAACGCCAACCTCGTCGAGAAACGCCTTCGGCTTGTCGTCGGTGCCGGTATCGATGTTGATGGCGACCACCTCGAAACGATCGCCGCCGAGCGCCTGTTGCAGGGCGTTGAGCGCCGGCATCTCCTCCCGGCACGGCACGCACCACGTGGCCCAGAGATTGACCAGAACGGTCTTGCCGGCAAAGGCGGCAAGCGTCAACGGCTTGCCGTCGGGACCTGCGAAATCGAGGCCGCCGATCGGGCGTGCGTTGGCCGCAGGCGTCATCGCGGCGACCTGACCGCGCATCAGCGGGGTGAGCGAAGCGACTTTTTGACCTGCCAGAGGGCAGCTCGCATCGGCCGTCGCAGTGACGCTGCCATTGCCAGACCCCGTCTCCTTCACGTATACCGCAGCCGCACCGGCGATCACGCCCAAAAGGGCGGCGAGCGCGAACAATTTCAGGACCGGAGGGCGTTTCTTCTGGTCTTGCATTTCATTCTCCAAGGCGGGCATCCTCATGGCTGACGGCAGTTCCGAGACGAAATCCTCCAACCAGATGTGGGGCGGTCGCTTCGCCTCGGGTCCTGACGCGATCATGGAGGAGATAAATGCCTCGATCGGCTTCGACAAGAAGCTCTATGCCCAGGACATCCGCGGCTCAATAGCGCATGCGACGATGCTGGCCCATCAAGGCATCATTTCCGCCGAAGACAAAGACAAGATCGTTCACGGCCTCGACACGATCCTGTCAGAGATCGAAAGCGGCACCTTCGAATTCTCACGCCGCCTCGAAGACATCCACATGAACATCGAGGCGCGGCTGGCGACGCTGATCGGCCCGGCCGCAGGGCGCCTGCATACGGCGCGCTCGCGCAACGACCAGGTCGCGCTCGATTTCCGCCTATGGGTCAAAGAAGAGCTTCGCAAGACCGAGGAAGCGCTGACCGGCCTCATCTCGGCCTTTCTCGACCGCGCCGAGGAGCATGCCGGCACGGTCATGCCCGGCTTCACCCATCTGCAGACGGCACAGCCCGTCACCTTCGGTCATCACTGCATGGCTTATGTGGAAATGTTCGGCCGCGACCGCGCACGCGTGCGCCACGCGATCGAGCACCTGGACGAAAGCCCGATCGGCGCCGCCGCGCTTGCCGGCACCGGCTTTCCGATCGACCGGCACATGACCGCAAAGGCGCTCGGCTTCCGCGAACCGACGCGCAACTCGATCGACACGGTTTCCGACCGCGACTTCGCGCTGGAATTCCTCTCGATCGCGGCGATCGCGGCAACGCACCTGTCGCGGCTGGCGGAGGAAATCGTCATCTGGTCGACGCCGCAATTCGGCTTCATCCGCCTGTCGGACGCCTTCTCGACCGGCTCTTCGATCATGCCGCAGAAGAAGAATCCGGATGCAGCCGAACTGGTGCGCGCCAAGACCGGCCGCATCAACGGTTCTCTGATCGCCCTTTTGACGGTGATGAAGGGCCTGCCGCTTGCCTATTCCAAGGACATGCAGGAAGACAAGGAGCAGGTCTTCGATGCGGCCGAGAGCCTCGAACTCGCAATCGCCGCCATGACCGGCATGATCCGTGACGTGACGGTACGCGCTGACCGGATGAGGGCGGCCGCCGGCTCCGGCTATTCGACGGCGACCGATCTGGCGGACTGGCTGGTGCGCGAAGCAGGCCTCCCTTTCCGCGACGCCCACCATGTAACCGGCCGCGTCGTCGCGCTTGCGGAACAGAAGAGATGCGACCTCGCCGACCTCTCGCTTGCCGAGCTGCAGACGATCAATTCCGCGATAACGGACAAAGTCTTCGACGTCCTGACGGTCGAGGCCTCCGTCGCAAGCCGCACCAGTTTCGGCGGCACCGCGCCTGCCGAAGTCCGCAAGCAGATCGCCTGGTGGCGGGCGCGCAACTAGAGCGGGGCGAGGAAAAATGCGTGCGGCTTGCCGCCCGCATTCCGCGTCTCTACCCGTTAGAATCGATCACGTTCATGACTTTAGGTCGACCGGACCTAAATCATCGTGAACTAGAGCAGTTTCTGGTAAGTGCATGACCGTTGTGCTTGGGGAAGTGGTCGTTTCAACGATTGGAGCGCTTCACCGATTCAATCAACGCTGCGAGGCCGCCCTGCCCCGCGCAGAAACAGGGTGCACAAGGGGCTGAAAAATCGATAAGACATCGCACCGGAGTGGGACGGGGAGCGCGTTATTGCCCCACCCGCACTCCCAGGATCAATCGGCTCTCGGCTTCGGCGAAGGGAAATGACGATGATATTCAGGAAGGCCGCCCGGTTCGTGCTTCTGCTGGCAATCCCGGGCCTTGTTCTCGCCGGCTGCGGGCGTAAGGGCGATCTCGACCGACCGGGGACCACCGCCGCGATCAATACGAAAACGCCCGCCGGTACAGACGAACCGAAGCAGACGGTCGAAGACCGGCCATTTCTGCTTGACCCCCTCCTCTGAGGCCTAGGAAAGACCGTGAACCACTTCCAATACCGCGACGGAATTCTTTACGCCGAGGATGTGCCCGTGACGGAGATCTCGCGCGCCGTCGGTACGCCGTTCTACTGTTACTCCACCGCCACGCTGGAGCGCCATTACAAGGTCTTTTCGCAAGCCTTCGCCGATGTGGACGCCATGGTCTGCTACGCGATGAAGGCCAATTCGAACCAGGCCGTACTGAAAACGCTCGGTCGCCTCGGGGCAGGCGTGGATGTCGTATCCGAAGGCGAACTGCGCCGCGCGCTTGCCGCCGGCATTCCGGCAAGCAGAATCATGTTCTCCGGCGTCGGCAAGACCGTGCGCGAGATGGATTTCGCTCTCGAGGCGGGCATCTATTGCTTCAACGTCGAATCCGAGCCGGAATTGGAGGTCCTAAACCAGAGAGCCGTCCGCGCCGGCAAGAGGGCGCCAGTTTCCTTCCGCATCAATCCCGATGTGGATGCCCGCACGCATGCGAAGATTTCGACCGGCAAGAAAGAGAACAAGTTCGGCATTTCCTGGGAGCGGGCACGCGGCATCTATGCCCACGCCGCCACGCTTCCCGGCATTGAAGTGACCGGGATCGACATGCATATCGGCAGTCAGATCACCGAGCTGCAACCCTTCGACGACGCGTTCAAGCTGTTGCGCGAGCTGGTCGATACGCTGCGTTCCGACGGACATGTCATCGAGCACGTCGACATCGGCGGGGGTCTCGGTATCCCCTATCGGGAGGACAACAACCCGCCGCCGCTCCCGGACGCCTATGCCGATATCGTCAAGAACCAGCTCAAGGGGCTCGACTGCAAGATCGTCACCGAACCGGGCCGGCTGATCGTCGGCAATGCCGGCATTCTCGTGACCGAAGTGGTCTATGTGAAGGACGGCGGCGACAAGACCTTCGTCATCGTCGATGGCGCGATGAACGATCTCATTCGTCCGACGCTGTACGAAGCCTATCACGAGATACGGCCGGTGAGGATTTCCGCCGCCAGCGCGCCGCGCATCAAGGCCGATATCGTCGGCCCGGTCTGCGAGACCGGCGACTATCTGGCACTCGATCGGGAGATGGCGATGCCAAAGCCGGGCGATCTTTTCGCGATCGGCTCGGCGGGCGCTTATGGTGCCGTGCAGTCAGGCACTTATAACAGCCGCCTGCTGGTGCCGGAGGTGCTCGTCAAAGGCGATCGTTTCCACGTGATCCGCCCGCGCCGGGACTATGACGAACTGATCGGCCTGGACTCGGTGCCGGACTGGCTCGGTTGAGCCGAACGGCGCGTTCCGGTTTGGACGCCGACGGCGATCACATATTGTTTTTCGGCGCCGCCCTCGTCTTCGCCACAAACAATGTTATCCTGACCCTAGACCGCCGGCGGTCAAAGGATCGAAAGGAAGTTTGGGCGGATGACGCAATTCCGGCAGGATGAAACGCCAAGACCGCAGTCGTTCGCCAGAATGCTGGCAGCGAAGCGATTCCTTGCCCGCCTCGTTCTTTTCGCCGAAAAACTCCTGCCACGGGCGCTCCTCCCCGCCTCGCTCGTGCTTCTGTTTCTCTCCGCCGGCTGGCTCGGCCTCTTCCGGGCTGCGCCGTTCTGGCTGCACGCCGCTCTTCTTCTCGCCTTCGTCGCAGGGTTGTTCTTCGCCCTGCTGCCGCTGACCCGAATCCGCTGGCCCGAAACGCCCGAAGCGGACAGGATGCTGGAAGAACGCAACCAGCTGCCGCATCAGGCGATCCGCGTCCAGGACGATGCGCCGGCGACGGAGGGCGCATTCGGCGCCGCACTCTGGCGCGAACATCAGGCGCGTATGGCGCGTATGGTCCGGGAACTCGATGCGGGTCTGCCGCGTCCCGATATCGCTCGGCATGATCCCTGGGCGCTGAGGGCCGTCCCCGTCCTGCTTGCCTGCATTGCCTTCGCCTATTCCTATTCGAACCGCGCCGGGCTGGTTTCGGATGCCTTCCGGCTTCCCGAGCGGGAAGCCACGGCTGCCGACATCCGCATCGATGCATGGGTGACGCCGCCCGCCTATACCGGCCGCGCACCGATCTTTCTTACGGGCCGTCAGGACGCAGCGGGCCCGATCCAGGGCAAGGATCGACAGGCCGAAGATCTGCAGGAGCAAGCTCCGATCACGATACCGCAGTTCAGCGACCTTACGGTGCGGATAACCGGCTCCGGGGCCGACGAAACGGTCAGTTACGCCGCGGCAGACGACGAGCCGGTGGTAATCCCGCCGTCGGACGCCAAGGCAGAGGCGGCATCCAGGCCGGAAGCGCCAAAGCCTGAAGCGCCCCAGGCTTCACCCAATGCGGTACGCAATCACGTTTACAAGATCGCCAAGGACGGAACGCTCTCCGTCGGCGGCCAGAGCTGGAGCTTCAAGATCACGCCGGACAGCGTGCCCGGCATCGCTTTCGACGGTGCACCGCGTCCAACCGTCAATGCAGCGCTCGATATCAGCTACCTGGCCCATGACGACTACGGCGTCGCGCAGGCCTGGGCCGAGATCAAGCCGCTCGAAGAGCCCGCAAAGAATGCTCATCCGCTCTACGGTCCACCCGAATATCGCCTCGACCTCCCGCGCCGCAATGCTCGCGAAGCAAAGGGCACCACGAGCCGCAATCTGAGTGAGCATCCGCTTGCCGGCAAGCGCGTGAGCATCACGCTGGTCACACGGGATGCAGCCGGCCAGGAGGGACGAAGCGTACCGCAGGAGATCGTTCTGCCGGCGCGCCGGTTCTTCGAACCCCTTGCGGCTGCCGTCGCCGAGCAGCGGCAGGTCTTCGCGCTGGACACCAATCAATTGCCGCGCGCGATCGACCTCAACGACGCGCTGACGCTTTACCCCGAGGAGACGATTCCGGATGTCACGCACTTCCTGCTGCTGAAGTCGGCACGCACACGCATGCAGCTCGCCCGTAACGACGACATGCTGCGCGATGCCGCCGACCATCTGTGGGAAATTGCGCTCGGCATTGAGGACGGCGACCTGTCGCTCGCTGACCGGCGGCTGCGCGACGCGCAGCAGAAACTGTCGGACGCGCTCGAGCGCAACGCCCCGGACGAAGAAATCGCACGCCTGATGGACGAGCTTCGCCAGGCGATGCAGGAATACATGCGGGCGCTCGCCGAGCAGGCTGCGAAGAATCCCGCTGTCGCCGCCAACCCCGAGATGAACAACGTACTGCGCCAGCAGGATCTGCAGAAGATGATGGACCAGATCGAAAATCTGGCCCGCTCCGGCGCCCGCGATCAGGCGCGGCAGATGCTCTCCGAACTGCAGAGAATGATGAATAATCTCCAGGCCGGACGCATGCAGCAGCAGATGGGCGAGCAGAACAACGCCATGCGGCAGCAGATGGACAAGCTAGGCGAGCTGATGCAGAAGCAGCAGCAGTTGATGGACGAAACCTTCAAGCTCGACCAGGCACTGCGCGACCGGATGCAGCGCGGCGATCCGCTCGATGGCGAGGACGAGGAACTCTTCGGGCAGGACATGCCCCAGGAGCCCGGGCAGCAGGGTGACCCCAACGGGCAACCCAACCCGCTGGACGAAATGACCGCCGAGCAATTGAAGGAGGCTCTCAAACAATTGAGAGAGCAGCAGGAATCACTTGGAAAGCAGCTCGGTGACCTGCAGAAGGGGCTCGAGAACCTGGGTATCAAGCCTGGCAAGGGCTTCGGCCAGGCGCAGCGCGAGATGGAAGGTGCTGCCGGCGCTCTCGGGAAGGGCCAGGGCGAGCAGGCGGTCGGCAGCCAGGGCAGAGCGCTGCAGGCGCTGCGCGAGGGTGCGCAGGACATGATGAACCAGATGCAGGCTCAGGGACAGGGGCAAGGTCCCGGACAGGGCATTCCGCAATACGGCCAGAACGGGCGTGACCCGCTCGGCCGCCGACAGCAAAACGCCGGACCCGATTTCGGCAATCAGGTGAAGGTGCCGGACGAGATCGATACTCAGCGCGCCCGCCAAATCCTCGAAGAGATCCGGCGCAAGCTGGGCGACAGCCTATCGCCCGAGCTGGAGCGGCAGTATCTCGAGCGACTGCTCGACATGCGGTGATGATTTATGGCCTTCGGCGCTTGCGCGCGTCGCGGCCCCTCATCCGGCCTGCCGGCCGCCTCCTCCCGCAGGCGGGGCGAAGGAGCGCATTACCCTGTGAACGGCGTCAGGCGGCCAGCGCCAGCGCTACGGCCTTGCGAATGTCGGGCAGTGAAAACGGCTTCTCGATGACGTCGACGACCTTGCCGGAGAGGTCGTCGGCACGCTCGCGTTGCTCGGCGTACCCGGTCATCAACAGGATTTTCAATGCCGGAAAAGCGGCGGACGCCTGATGCGCAAGTTCGATGCCGTCCATGACGGGCATCCGGATATCGGACAGCAGCAGGTCGAACGGCTGATCGCGAAGGCAGGCGAGTCCATCGGCTCCATCCCCTGCTTCGACCGTTTCGTGCCCATCGAGCCGCAAAGCGCGCGCGACGAACGAGCGCAAGCCATCTTCATCCTCGGTGATCAGGATTTTCGCCATCATGGCCTCCGGTATTTCTTCTGCGGGGAGCGGCGCGGCGACTGGATGCCATGGACGCTCCGTTGGATCTCCGTATCCTCGGCCGCCTCATGCGGCCGCGATACGTCTTCCAAACAAACAGGTTTTCGTTTGTTTCCGGTAAACGCGATAGGCGGCATTTTAATCATTCAGGCGCAGAAATGGTGCGACCGGTTATGTTGCGTCGCCGGTCACGACCCCGACGAACGGCAGTTCCCGGAACGCGTATGCGACATCCATTCCGTAGCCGACCACGAAATGATCAGGACATTCGAAGCCGACATAATCCGCTTCGAGATCGACGCGGCGCTTCACCCGCTTGTCGAGCAGCACGGCGATCGTGACGTTTCGCGCACCGCGCTCCAGAAGCAGCTCCTTGGCGAAGCGCAATGTGCGGCCGGACTCCAGAATATCGTCGATGAGAAGCACGTCGCGATCGCGCACGTCGCTGTCGATGTCCTTGGTGATCCTCACGCCCTTGGATTCGGTCCCGGTTCCGTAGCTCGAAAGCGTGATGAACTCGACTTCCGGAGCAAGGCCTGCCGCGTGCATGGCACGGATCAGATCGGCCGCAAAGATGAACGATCCCTTCAGGATCGAGATGACCAGGAGATCCTTATGTGGCCCGCGAACGATGTCGCCGGCCATTTCCCGGTTGCGCGCCGCAATGGTTTCGGCACTGTAGAGGACGTCGATATTCTTACCGCGGACGACGGGCATGCGGGCTTCTCCATTCGTAAGGAAGAACACCGGCCTCCCTTCTTAGCCGCGATTAGCACATTCGGCGATCGGAAGCACCGGCTTAGGCAAAGGAAACAGCCATGTCCGGCATTTTTCCGCCTGCGTCGGTAGAGTCTATGGCCCTATGGTGCGTCCCGCCGGCGTTTGATTTTTTGTAAACTGTCCGCGAACTTGGCGCAAACCAGCCGAGCTACGAATATTTCAGATTTAGTTAGAATTCGGAAATTCAACCAATCATCGAGTTGGCAGTCGTCTTTCGAGACACCTCCCCCTCATGCACACGCACTACGCAGAGGCCCCATCGGAAATGTTCGGAGAATCGGCCGATGGGCCCGGTTTACGTTGCGAGGTCTGAATGAGCTTTTCAAACGATGAGCTGGCAGTCATCAGACGCGCCTATGCTAAACAAATCCTGGCAGCTGCAAGGATTGCCGATGAAGACCTGGAACACGCATTTGCGGCGGAGCGCCGTGAGCGCTACCTTGGACCTCCCCCCTGGTTTCTCGCAAGGTATGACGGCTACTACGAGATTCCTTCGTCGGATCCGGCCGTGCTGTATCAAGATTGTGTTCTTTCCATTTAGCAGGAAAGGAACGTCAATAACGGAAGTCCAGTTTTACACGCTTGGGCTCTGCATTCTCTGCAAATAAAACGCGGAAACAGCGTCGCACACATTGGGTGCGGCACTGGCTATTACACGTCTATCATCTCCAGGTTAACAGGAGAAACAGGCCGTATTCTAGCGGTAGAGTTTGATGATGAATTGGCTGATAGCGCCAAAAGAAATTTACGCGACAATGAAAACATAAAGGTTACTTGGGGAGACGGGAGTGTCTGGCCACAAGATCCCGTCGATCGAATTTACGTAAACTTTGCTACTTCTCGCCCTTCGAAGTCTTGGATTGAGAACCTTCAGGTCGGTGGCAGGCTAATATTTCCGCTGGGCGTACCTATGGAGCAATCACAGAACAAAAGAGCTAAGACGGCCAAAGGTATATGTTTGCTCGTGCAACGAGAACCTTCGGGTTACAAAGCCTCGTCGCTGGGCCCCAGCTACTTTGTTTGGGGAGAGGGTTCTCATGATGAGACCGCTATCCATTACAATAGAAAGAAATACCTAAGGCAGCTGCAAGATAGCATCGAAACAAAACAAGCGGACAGAATCAGAAGTTTGCGTTTGGGCAAAGCAAAAACATCGGATGAGTGGTTTTCCGGTGAGGATTGGGGGCTGTCCTACGAACCGCTTTCCAGATCTGGCCCTGCCGATGTCTATTGAAGTCAGTCGCCGCTACGAGCACATTCCGCGGGGGAAGCACCGTCTTCGGCAGGTAAAATCGTCAAGTCCGGCATGTTTCCGCCCTCCGTCGGCAGCAGGTGCATATCGGCGCGTCCTTCTCCGAAACCGGCGATCAGCAGGAAGACCGTAAGCCCGAGAAAGGCGGCCAGGCCGGCAAAGCGCCGGGGCGGCATCGCATCGAGCCTGGTCCCGGCCGCGACCAGGATCCGCCGTGCTGCACTCCGCATTCCCGGGGCGGCCGCGGCGCTGGCCTTCGGTGGGGCGCCGGCCCCCCGCCTGTCGTTGAACACCGGATAGGGGCTACGCCGTGCCGTCGGCGCAACCGTCTCGAATTCGACATCGATATAGTCGAGGCGCCTCGGCTGAGCGGCACCGGAACGCGAGGCGCGCTCCGGTGGAATGAGGTCGATGCCCGCGGTCTTTGCGCGAAATGCCTGCATGGGCGCTCCCCGAACGCGGCGCCGAACGTCCTGCCTGCAGCGCCGTACGTCTTCGCTCGATGCACATGCCATCTGCGATGGAGACAAGGCATTGCTTCGAATCCTGACGAGACGTAAACCGAAATGGTTAATGCTTTGGAAAGAAGGCCGCGAAAGCGGCGCCTTTTTGTGGAAAGTTCACCCTTGCTTAACCGTGTCACGCGCGGTTTTGCCTTGGCAGGAGCGTCGCCCTGCTGCATGTTCCTGAATTCGGAGCCGGTGTAGGCGGACATGCGGGTGCTTCAAGTGCTTCACCGGCCGTGGCGCATCTGATAGACGGGTGGAGCTGCGATAATCCGGCCTTCGGCGGATTGGCGGGGGTCGTGACGAGAGACTGGACTGTCCCATTGATTCACTTTGAAAACGTCGGATTGCGCTATGGCATGGGGCCAGAGATCCTCCGGGACCTGACCTTCGACATTCCGCGCCGTTCGTTTCAATTCCTGACCGGGCCGTCGGGCGCCGGCAAGACGACGCTGCTCAGGCTCCTCTTCCTGTCGCTTAAGCCGACTCGCGGCCTCATCCGCATGTTCGACCGGAACATCTCCTCCATCCCCCGCGAGGAGTTTCCGATGCTGCGCCGCCGGGTCGGCATCGTTTTCCAGGACTTCCGGCTGCTCGACCACCTTACGACCTATGAAAACGTCGCCTTGCCGCTGAGGGTTCGCGGCAAAGAGGAGGCGAGCTATCGCTCCGACGTGCTCGAGCTCCTCAAATGGGTGGGTCTCGGTGAGCGCATCAACGTGTTGCCGCCGGTGCTGTCCGGCGGCGAGAAGCAGCGCGCTGCGATCGCGCGGGCGCTGATCGACCGGCCGGAAATCCTGCTTGCCGACGAGCCGACCGGCAATGTCGATCCGCCGATGGCGCGGCGATTGCTCAATCTCTTTCTGGAACTCAACCGACTCGGAACCGCAGTGGTGATCGCTACGCACGACCTGTCCTTGATGGATCAGGTCGAGGCCCGACGGATGATCCTGTCACAGGGGCGGCTCGATATCTATGAATGAGAACCGCGTCCCCCGCGGCGAGCGCGCCCCTCAGCCGCAACAGCAGCAGCGCCGCAGCGAGATGCGCGTGCGTCCGACGGGGCCGATCGTCCCTTCCGCCAATGTCTCGGGCCACGCGCTCATGTGCGTCATCGCCATCATGTCCTTTCTCGCCTGCCTGACGCTCGGCGGCGTCAGCATGGTGCGTGCGACCGCACAAAGCTGGCAATCGCAAATCTCCCGTGAGATCACCATTCAGATCAAGCCGGACGACAATCTCGACATGGAGAAGGCTCTGGCCGATGCGCGGGACCTGGCGCTGACATTCAGCGGGACGACGGGCGGCACGATCATCGACCGCGCCGCGACGGCACGCCTCCTCGAACCGTGGCTCGGTGGCGGGCTGGACCTCAACGAACTGCCCGTGCCGCGGCTCGTCGTGGTTACGATCGACGAGAACAATCCCCCCGATTTCGCCGCGATGCGCACAGCGCTGACGGAAACCATCCCCCAGGCCTTCCTCGATGATCACCGCACCTGGGTCGATCGCCTGGTCGCGATGGCGAGTACTACCACGATGATCGGCACCGGCGTCCTGGTTCTGGTCTTCTCCGCAATGGTGCTGACGGTCGTTTTCGCAACCCGCGGCGCCCTTTCGGGCAACCGCCACATCGTCGAGGTCCTCCATTTCGTCGGAGCGGAAGCGAGTTTCGTCGCCGCAGAATTTCAGAAGCACTTTCTTCGAATCAGCCTGAAGGGTGCCGGCGCCGGAGGCCTTCTGGCGGCGTTGTCCTTTGCAATGGCCAGCTTCTGGCAGTCGCGAACGTTCTCGACTCCGGAAACGGATCAGGCGACCGCCCTGTTCGGCACCTTCTCCATCGGCTACACCGGCTATCTCGGCATCGTCGCGATTATCGTCGTCATTGCCCTGCTGACGACCTTAACGGCTCGCCTTACCGTCATGCGAACGATCTACGAAATCGATCTTGTCCGGTCCGATCCCGGCCGAACCGACAGCTTTCAGGGTTGAAATCGGCCGAAAGCCATGAATCACCCGCAATCGATCTATTCCCTGCCGCAATCTGCGGCTATGTGATGAGAATCATGAAGGTGGGAGAACTACGCGGAAGCGAAATGGCCGGGAGGGGCAAATGGCTGGCTAGGGCCGCGCGCCATCGCCGGTCCCGCAGCGTGCTGCGAAAAATACTGCGCCGCGGGGGATTCGTGCTGCTGGCAATCCTCGCCGTATTCGTCGCGGGCTTCCTGCAATTCGCCGATACCGTAGCCTCGCTGCAGCCGCCGGCCTCCCCGAGGGCCGACGCGATCGTCGTGCTCACCGGCGGTTTTCAGAGGATCGATCAGGCGGTCGACCTCCTCAAGTCCGGAGCCGGAAAACGGCTGCTGATTTCCGGTGTGAATCCGTCGACGACGGGGAGTCAGATCCGACGCAACACTCAGAGCTCCGCCGCCCTCTTCAAATGCTGCGTCGATATCGGCCATGAGGCGATCGACACGATCGGCAATGCCACCGAAGCATCGCAATGGATCCGCGACCGCGGTTACCGGGCAATTCTCGTCGTGACGAACAACTATCATATGCCACGTAGCCTGCTCGAACTGCGCCGCGCCAGGCCGGAGACCGAATTCATCGCCTATCCGGTCGTCAATTCCGATCTGAGGACGACCAATTGGCTGCGCAACCCCCGCGTGCTGAAGGCCATCCTGCTCGAATACGGCAAGTATTCGATCGCGTCGCTGCGTGACGCCGTAGGGGCCCGATGGACCAACGGGCTCAGGACCGAACACCTGGAGGTCAGACCGGGGGAGAAATAGCGCCGCCGCAAACTCCCTCCTGCCCGCAGCCGGCGCGGCGAAGCCTTGCTGCAGACGAAACGGCTTCGAGAACGTTCCTCCAGCAAAGTGTTTTCCTGCGTCGCATATTCGTGTAGGCAGCGTGGCGCCCCGCACCCGCATCGAGAGTCTGCCTGATGATCATCCTGCGTTCGATCCTCTTCAATCTGGTCTTCTACGCCAATCTGATCGTGCAGATGATCGTGCTGACGCCGATCTACTTCCTTGTGCCGCGCAAGACGGCCTGGTTCGTGCCCAAGAACTGGGCGCGAAGCAACCATTGGCTGCTCGCGAAGATCGTCGGCACGACCTTCGAGATCGAGGGGCTCGATAACATTCCGAAGGGCTCCTACATCTTCGCGCCGAAGCATCAGTCCTTCTGGGATGCCTATGCGCTTCTCCCCTGGCTCGACGATCCCTTCTATATCCTCAAGCGGGAGCTCACCTGGATACCGCTGTTCGGCTGGTACATCGTCAAGCAGCGCATGGTTCCGGTGAACCGCGCCGCACGCGGCAAGGCGATGACAGAGGTCATGGACCGTACGAAACACGAGATGGCGACGGGGCGTCAGTTGATCATCTACCCCGAGGGGACGCGCCGCCCGCCCGGCGCACCGCCGGAATACAAATACGGCATTGCCCGGCTCTACCGAGACCTCCAGGTGCCGGTGGTTCCGGTCGCAATGCACCCGGGGCTGTTTTGGCCGCGGCGCAAGTTCCTGCGTTTTCCTGGGCACTTCAAGGTTCGCATCCTCCCGCCGATCGAGGCCGGCCTGGATCCGGACACGTTCTTGGCCAGGCTCGTGGAAGTGACGGAGGCGGCAAGCGACGATCTCCTCGTCGAAACGGTGAACGCCAATCCGCATCTGCCGCTGCCGTCAACCGCCAAACAGCGGCTGCAAGAGCTTGCAGCCGAGCCGCGATGACCGATGCGGACGGGGATTCGTGGCTTGCAGGCCCCGGTTCAGGCTCGGACGGACGCAGCTTCGCCGGCCGTCAACCTCGCTACCACCTCCTCCAGCCAATGGTCGCGTATACCCATTTCGCGAAGATGCTCGAGCGTGTTGAGGACGTATTCTCTGTTCGGTCCCGACTTGCCAGTGGCGACGGCGACAACCGCAGCCGCCTCCTCCGCACTTAGCGCGCCGGCATACTGCACATGGCAGCGGTCGACCACATAGGTCACCGCGAGGACGCGGCGTCCGTTGGAGAGTTGCACAGGCATGATTCGTTCCCTGTAGACGTGCGTGACCAGCTCGCGTTCGCGCAGATAGTCGATCACCTCCGCCTTTTGCGCAGGCGCCACTCGGAATGCCGTCCCGAGGCATGAGCCGCCATAGTCGAGCCCCAGAACCAGGCCGGGGCGCGTTTCAGTCCCGCGGTGGACCCAGGAGCGCACACAGAGAGAGCGGCGGTAGCCGAATGCGCGCGCCGTCAGCTTCTCCTCAAAGCGAAAGCCCGGATTCCACATCAACGACCCGTAGCCAAAGACCCAAAATTCGTCCATATCCACTGCCATTCAAACATGCCGCCGGCCAATCACCGAATCAGTGACCGGCGCCGCTGCGGCGTACCGAGATTTTTACTGCATAATTGCCGAGATCATATCGATCGAAGGACAAGATTGTGCAGCAGTTTCTCTTGCAATCGAACCTCCCGTGCCGGTAGGCGCGTGTCGCGCGATTGCGGATGAAGATTAGTTCGCCGCATGGAAATCGGCCACCCGAAAGGCCACCCCCGGCGGCAAGTGTGGAGTACCCGAAATCATGACTGTGACCGCCGTCGCCAAGCCATCGCCTACCGGCAGGAAATTCTTGTGGCTGGCAGCAGGTATCGTCTTCGTGAGCGGCCTTTACTCCGCCGGTTGGTTTCTTGCCGCGGACCAGATCCAGAAGCGGCTGACCGCTTATCTGACGGACAGGCAGGCGATGGGCTTCAGCGGCGAATGCACCGACATGGAGGTGCGCGGCTTTCCCTTCCGGCTCGGTCTCTTCTGCGACAAGGTGCGCCTCGACGACACGCGACGCGGCGCGTCCGCATCCTTCGGCGCTCTGCGATCGGCGGCACAGGTTTATCAGCCCGGCCGTGCGGTTCTCGAACTGGACGGCCCCGCCGAAATCCGCGTTTCCCCCGGCGTCACCATTTCGGCCGACTGGACGCTGCTCCACGCAAGTGTCGCGGCCGCCCTTTCCGGCATCGACCGCACGTCGGTGGCCTACGACAACCTGACCGGCACCGCGCGCTTCCCTCTGACGGGTAGCGGCCTCGGTTTCGGCGCCAGCCACGGCGAAGTCCATCTGCGCCAGAACGGCGGCAACTTCGACGCGGCACTCAGCGTTGAAAAGCTCGACCTGCGTCCCGATCAGGGACCCAGTCTGGCCGCACCGGCCGATATCACAATGGATCTGACTGTCGCGGACAAGGCCGAGTGGCTTCAGGCCGGCGATTTGCCGCCGCATATGCTGCGCGGCACCAGAGGCGAACTGAGGCAACTGACGCTCGATGCGGGCTCGGGAATGACTGCAGAACTCACCGGGCCTTTCTCGGTGAACGATCAGGGGCTGATTTCGGGAGAGTTTTCCCTCAAGCTCGCGAATATCGATGCCTGGCGGGAGAACTTCGTGAAGATTGCTCCCGACGAAACCGATCTGATCGACAACGTCGCCAACATGTTGAAGGCGCTTTCGGGCGGCAAGAACGAAGCGACGGTCAAACTGAACGTCCGCGACGGCACCGCCTTCCTCGCCTTCGTCCCGATCGGTATGCTGCCGGCGCTTTGAGCGCCGCTCGTCTTCGAAGAGATCCGCGAAGAGTGTGTGCGGTTTTCCGCTCGCATGCCGCGGCTGAAACCGACCTGAAAATAATCGCGATCCAGCCTATTTCTGATCCATGACGTGCCGGCCGAAATCGGGCATCGCGGTGTCCTGGCCGGCCTGAATGATCGAACGGCGTATTGCCCGCGTGCGGGTGAAGAGATCGAACAGCTTGTCGCCGTCGCCCCAACGGATCGCGCGCTGCAGGGAGGCGAGATCCTCGGAGAAGCGGGCGAGCATTTCCAGGATCGCGTCCTTGTTGTGAAGGCAGACGTCGCGCCACATGGTCGGATCCGAAGCCGCAAGGCGGGTGAAGTCGCGGAACCCCGATGCCGAGTATTTGATCACTTCGGACTCGGTCACCGTTTCCAGGTCGTCGGCCGTACCGACGATGTTGTAGGCGATGATGTGCGGGAGATGCGACACGATCGCCAGCACCTTGTCGTGATGCTCGGGGTCCATCTCGTCGACCATCGAGCCAAGCGTTTCCCAGAAGAGCCTGAGCCTGGCGACGGCCTCTTCGTCCGCGCCGGCCGGTGGCGTCAGAATGCACCAGCGACCGCGGAAGAGACCCGCAAAGCCGGCATCCGGACCAGAATGCTCAGTGCCGGCGATCGGGTGGCCGGGCACGAAATGGACGCTTTTGGGCAGGTGCGGCGCCATCTGGGCGATGACCGACCCTTTGGTCGAACCGACATCGGTGACGATCGCGCCCGGTTTCAGATGGGCCGAGATCTCGGCGGCAACCGCGCCGGAGGCCCCGACAGGCACGGACACGATAACGAGGTCCGCGTCCTTGACCGCCTCGGCCGCCGAAAGCGTGTAGCGGTCGCCGAGGCCCAGCTCGGCGGCGCGCTTCAGCGTCGCTTCGCTGCGCGTCGTAACCACGATCGTACCGGCAAGCTGCCTCTCGCGAATATCCCGCGCGATCGATGATCCGATCAGACCGATGCCGATAAGGGCGATGGTTTCGAACTGCTGAGCCATCATTTCCGTCCCATGAATGCAGTCAGCGCCGCGACGACGCCGTCGTTCGCCTCTTCCGACCCGATCGTCATCCTCAGCGCATTGGGAAAACCGTAGGAGCCGACGGCGCGCAGGATGAAGCCGCGGCTCGTCAAGTACGAATCCGCTTCGCTTGCCGAAAGGCCCGCTTCCTCCGGGAAGTGGATCAGCACGAAGTTGGTGACCGACGGGGTGACGCGCAGGCCGATATCCGTCAGCGCCCGACTGACCTTTGCCAGCCAGGTGTGGTTGTGGTCGGCCGCCGCGGCAAGGAAGGCCTGATCGCGGATCGCCGCAGCGCCGGCGGCGATGGCGGGTGCATTGAGGTTGAAGGGACCGCGCACGCGGTCCAATGCCTCAACCACGTCGCGCGGCGCATACATCCAGCCGATGCGCAAACCCGCAAGACCGTAGATCTTCGAAAAGGTTCGCGTCATCACCACGTTGCGGTTGGAAGAAACGAGCTCCAGCCCCGCCTCGTAGTCGTTGCGCCGGACATATTCCGCATAGGCCGCGTCGAGCACCAGCAGGACGCCGGCAGGCAGGCCCGCATGCAGACGCCGGACCTCTTCGACGGGAATATAGGTGCCGGTCGGATTTGCCGGATTGGCGATGAAGACGATCTTCGTCCGCTCGGTCACGGCCGCGAGTATCGCATCGACATCGACGCGCTCGTCCCTCTCCCTGACGGTGACGGGCGTCCCGCCTGATGCAGTGATCTGGATCCTGTAGACGAGAAATCCGTGCTCGGTGACGATCCCCTCGTCGCCGGGGCCGAGATAAGCATGGCAGAGAAGACCGAGCAGTTCGTCCGACCCGTTGCCGCAAAGAATGTTGGCTGGGTTCAGCCCGTGAACCGCCGCGATCGCTGCCTTGAGCGCATACGCCTGACCGTCCGGGTAGCGTTCGAGATTGAAAGCCGCCTTCTGGAAAGCCTCTATCGCGCTCGGACTGGCGCCGAGCGGCGTTTCGTTCGACGACAGCTTGTGAACCTTGGCGACGCCGGGCGCATGCTCCTTACCCGGCACATAGGCGGCGATGTCCAGGATGCCGGAACGCGGCTCAGGGCTTTTCAGGGCAAGATTCATCGGACCAGCTTTCACGGGAAGAATGCGGTCCAGCCAATACCGGGGACGGTGATATTTGTCGAGTGCGACGTGACGGCGGCCGGTGCGGGAGGAAGCAACGGGGCGACGGGCAGCGGACGGCGACCTACGGCGCTTTCGTTGCCCGGCTGCGCGTACTGGGCACGCCGCGCGGCGCCAGCACCGGGACGAAGACGCGGCGCGAGGCGCGTGCGGCCACCGGCAGCCCTTGGTAAAGCCGCTTCTGCGCCTCGACGATGATCACTCCGGAAAAGACCGGCCAGAGCGATCGGCCGACCCGTTCGAGACCGTGGCGCAGCCGAAGGGCAAGCTTGCGCTTCGAGGGCGGAAAGAACAGCGCCTCCGATGTGGCGCCGGGCGTGAAGTTGGTCTCGCGCAAGAGCGCCGTCAACTGCCCGCGCGAATAAGGCCGCCCCGAGCCGAACGGCGTATGCTCCATCTGTGCCCAGACCCCGCGACGGTTCGGCACCACGATGATCAGGCGCCCGCCGGGCGCCAGCACGCGCCAGATCTCCTTCATCGTCTCGCGCGGGCTTTCGGCGAATTCCAGGGAATGCACCATCAAGACGCGATCGATCGAGGCATCCGGCAGCGGCAATTCCTCATCGAAGACCAGGGCCGTCGACGACAGATCCGCAACCGGCCAGTTCACCGCGCCCTGACCGGCCGGCATGAAGGCGAAGGTCCGCTCCGTATCGGCCCGGAAGCGCTCGAGATAGGGCACCGCATAGCCGAGCCCCAGAAGCCTTTCGTCAGGCAGGCGTGCCCAGATCAAAGCAAGCGCCGCGCTGACCGACTGTTCCGCCATTCGGCCGAGCTCGGAGTGATAGAATTGGCGGAGATCGACGATATCGGTGTGCATGGGCAACATGTTAGACTCCAAGCGGTAGACTTCAAGGCGAGCCTCGCTACATTCGGACCGAGCGGGATCGCCGCTTTCCGATAACCGACTGATCGAAGGACCGGACATGGCCGCGCTCGAACTCGACCTCTTCCTCTGCCGCACCGACAATTACGGTGTACTCCTCCACGACCGGCTGAGCGGCGCCACGGCATCGCTCGACGCGCCGGAGGAGCAGCCGATCCTCGACGCGCTCGAACGGCGCGGCTGGCGGTTGACGCACATTCTCACCACGCATCACCACGGCGATCATGTGGCGGCGAATGTCGGCCTTAAGGAGCGCTTCGGCGTCACCGTCATCGGCCCGAAGAACGAGGCGTCGAAAATCCCCGGCATAGACACGACCGTGGGACATGGCGACCGCTTCGACTTTGCCGGTCACCCGGTCGACGTCATCGAGACGCCGGGGCACACGGCCGGCCACGTCTGCTACCATTTGCCTGAGGACAAGCTGCTTTTCGCCGCCGATACGCTCTTTGCTCTCGGATGCGGCCGTCTCTTCGAGGGTACCGCGGAAACGATGTGGCAGTCGCTGAGCCGGCTGATGGCGCTTCCCGACGACACGGCCATTTATTTCGGCCATGAATACACCCTTGCAAACGCCCATTTCGCCGTCACCGTCGATCCGGAAAATACGGCGCTGAAGGAGCGTGCGGCCGAGATCGAGGAGACCCGCTCGGATGGCGGCTTCACCGCGCCGACGACCATCGGGCTCGAAAAGCGGACGAACCCGTTCCTGCGCGCCGGCGATCCGAAGATTCGCGCGCTGCTCGGCATGGAAAAGGCGAGCGATGCCGCCGTCTTCGCGGAAATACGAAAGCGCAAGGACAATTTCTAAATGACCTCTCGGGAAATGACGGCGGCGGCTATCATTGAAACGCTGGGTCTCGCCCGGCATCCGGAAGGCGGCTGGTACGTAGAGACGTTCCGCGATGCCAATGGTGGCGCGCGTGGCCACTCGACGGCCATCTACTACCTTCTCGAACGGGGCGACCGGTCGCATTGGCACCGGGTCCACGATGCCGCCGAAGTCTGGCACTACTACGCCGGCGCGCCGCTCGAACTCAGCATCGCCGAGCCGGGCAGGCCCGCTTCGCAGACCCGGCTCGGTCCCGACCTGCTCGGCGGAGAAAGGCCGCAACAGGTCGTTCCCGCCGGCTGGTGGCAATCCGCCACTTCGCTGGGGGAGTGGACGCTTGTCGGTTGCACCGTCGCACCCGGCTTCGACTTCGCCGCCTTCGAAATGGCGCCCCCCGATTGGCGGCCGGAGTGAGTATTACTCCGCCGGTAGCGTGGCCCTGCCCTTGCGGAAGATCATGTCCTTTGCCGCAAGCACGGCGCCGCCCGTCACCAGCAGGCATGCGGCCACGATCCGCCAGGACGGCTCGGCAAAGCCGAACAGAATGAGGATCAGGGTCGAAAGCACCGGCGCCGCATAGCTCGCAACGCCCAGGAATTGGATGTCGCCGTTCTTCACGCCGCAGTCCCAGGCATAGAAGGCTGCACCGACCGGCAGCAGGCCAAGCCCCGCCACGGCGAGCCACTCGAAGGGGGTTTCAGGCCAGACCGTCGTTTCGAGTGCGAGATGGCAAAGGAATGACAGAGCTGACGTCACAAGGCAGAAACCGGTGACGACATCCGTGGATACCGCATCGAAGCGGCGCGTGATCAGCGAATAGCCGGACCAGGTGAAGGCGCAGAGAAAAGCTGCCCCGTAGCCGAGTGCGTAGGCGTCGTCGAAGGCGACCCCGTTACGTGCAACGATCAGGATCGTTCCGGCGAGACCGGCAAGGGCGCCTGCAACATGGTACCAGCGAAGCTTCTCGCCCGGCAACAGCGCCGAGCCGACGACGATCAGGAGCGGCCAGAGATAAGCGATGAGCCCGGCCTCCACGGCCGGCGCATTGCGCAGCGCCGTGAAATAAAGAAAATGGTAGCCGAAAAGACCGGCAATGCCGGTGACCCAGACCTTCGCCGGCTGTTTCAGAAGTGCGAGACGCTCAGGCTTCGACGCCAGGACGACGATACCCGGCAGACTTCCAATGAGAAAGCAGACGGCCGAAAGTTGGAACGGCGGCATCCTGCCGGAGGCGGCAGTAAAGAGCGCCAGCAGCGACCACATGAGGATCGCCGTGAAACCGATGAACGTTGCCTTCAAACTCATTCCTGCCTCCGTGCGGCCCGAACGCATCGAAGCCGCGATCAGTCGTGCCGGCGTAGATCACCGAAGCAGCTTCGGCGAGCGCCGTCGGCGACCACGCAACTCCACTGATCTATAGCGCTTGCACGATTTCCGAAAGAGGGTGAATGGCGGTCCGCAAAGCCGCGCCCCGCTCAAATACATCAGGGGACAACAAGCTGGACCCGGCGGATTTCAGTCGCCGAATCGCGTCGCGGAGACCGTGACCGGTCCGATCTTCGTGGGGATGCGGGCATAGACCGGAGCATACACGTCCACGCCGTTCGCTTTCGCGTACCAGATCTCCATCGTCCCCAGGCGGCGCAGATATTCGACGTCCTCGCGGCCCTTGCGGTACCCCGCTTTCGGTACGAAGCGAATGCCGCAGACGATCACCTCGCCCTCGAACCCCCTGGTCTTGAAATTTCGCGTCCCCTTGGGCGACAGCCTTATATCCAGCCGTGATTCCCCGTCGAATATCGGCAGAGTGTTGGGGCAGACCCGGGCTCTGGCAGGAATGATCAGGCCCGAGAGCGGATCCAGCACGTTTCGCATGTCCCGGCTCGTCACCGGCACCCAGTTCTTCGGCAGGGGGGTCCGCTTCGGAACCATGCTTGCCCGCACGACGTTGCCGTTGCGGAAGGTCACATTGATGGCCCGGCCCTTGCGCCCGCTGCGGTAGGACATCGAATATTCGCTGGCCCGGAGGTGGTCGTGATCGATCACCCCGGAGACCCGCGTCTCCCCGGTGGTGCGGCTGATGATATCCACGAGCCCCGCCGAATTCAGCGTTCCCGAGATCGTATAGCGATTCTTTTCGACCTCCGTATGGAATGACGCGCGCGCCAAAGGCAGGCCGGCCAGGGCGATGCTGTAATCCGTCTGATGCGATACTTCCGCAGCGAGCGGGGCTGTGGAAAACATCATGGCGGCCACGAGTGCCGGCGCGCGAAAACCAATGCACAACTTCATGCCCGAAAGCCCTATTCTCTCCCGCACGGACCCTTGAAACCGGAATGCCTCAACAATGGCTCCATGCGGCGGTTCACAGTATTGCAGCAACTGGACGACTCCGACGACGGCCGGCGCATTTATGTCGCAATCCCCTGAAATGCAGGCGATTTGCGGCATTTCTGCGCCCGCTGGAAATCCAGGGCGGTCCTCATGCTGAAGATAACGCATCGGCCACTCGCTTGGAATGCGTCTTGCACGCCGGAACGGCGGCACCACTTGACGGAAACAGGCCAAAGTGCTCCGTTCTCCCGGTAATGCAAAGGTTTGACTTGACTGGCGGGCCACCTGTGACTATAGAACCGCGACTTTCCAATAATGGCCAACAGGAACGCGGCCTGGGCTCTGGGCCCGCTACCGCATTGTCCGGCGGCGATAAGAGAATAGGTGTACCATGTCCCGTAGTTGCGAATTGACCGGCAAGGGCGTCCAGTCGGGCAACAATGTCAGCCATGCCAACAACAAGACCAAGCGCAAGTTCCTTCCGAACCTGTGCAACGTCACGCTGATTTCCGATGCTCTCGGCCAGCGCTTCCGCCTGCGCGTCTCCGCCGCGGCTCTCCGCTCGGTCGAACATCGCGGTGGCCTCGACGCTTTCCTGCTGAAGGCCGACGAAAACGAACTCAGCATGCGCGCCCGCCTGCTGCGTCGTCAGATCGTCAAGAAGGCTGCCGAAGCCGCCTGATAGCGCCGGCACTTCTGCCCAGATCTTGAAGAGGCTTGCGGGTTCGCCCGGCAAGCCTTTTTCTCGTGCCGTCATATCGCCGTGCAGGCCCCTGTCTGCGCATCCGTCAACTGGTGGCATAACCCAGGATAAAAAAATGCTGATCAACCGTAGGTTCTATCTCTATGTGGCGCTGATGACCCTGGTGGTCGTGGCGTCGAACTTCCTCGTCCAATATCCGCTGCCCGGTTCGATCGCCGGGATGCAACTGGGCGATCTCCTGACCTGGGGCGCCTTCAGCTATCCCTTCGCCTTCCTGGTCACCGACCTGACCAATCGTCAGTTCGGGCCGCGCATCGCGCGCCGCGTCGTTGCCGCCGGTTTCGCGGTTGCCATCGTGCTCTCCGTTCTCGCCGCGACGCCGCGCATCGCCATCGCATCCGGTTCAGCCTTCCTGCTCGGGCAGCTCCTGGATATCTCCATCTTCAACCGACTCAGGCGCCAGACCTGGTGGCAGGCGCCGCTGGCCGGCTCGCTCCTCGGTTCGGGCCTCGACACGGCGATGTTCTTCTCTTTCGCCTTCGCCCCGTTCTTCGTGTTCTTGGGGCCGAATGACGGCTTTGCGCTGGAAACCGCACCCGTCCTCGGCCTGCTCAGCGTCGATGCGCCTCGCTGGATTTCCTGGGCGCTTGGCGACCTCGCGGTCAAGATTCTCTGCGGCATCGTCCTGCTGCTGCCCTATGGCGCACTGATGAGCGTCACCAAACCCATGCCGGCGGTAAAGGCCACGACCTGAAGAACTTCGACTGAGAAAGCATCGTGACGGGGCCATTCGGCCCCGTTTCATTTGGCAAGCCGGAATTCGAGCATCAGGTTGCGCTCGAGAATCGAGTGATTGTCGTCCGAAACCATGATCACCCGGATATCGCCGTCGGGCCGAGCGATGACGTCGAGCGCCTCCATATTGTCGATCTGATAGCTCATATCGGCTTCGAGAATCAGGTCGCCGTCGACCACGGCGCCAGGTCGGATGTCCGCAGCGGCGATGCGGCGAATGCGCATGCCGAGCCCGGAGGCGAAACTGAATCGCCGCTCGAGGAGAAGAAGGTCTCCGTCGGGCAGGAAAGCGCCGTCAGTGACAGCATAGGGATCTGTGCGCACGACCGTGAAGACGCCTCTCATCGGCCCCTCCAGTATCCCTGCAAAGAGATTGTCCGCCTTGTCGACGCTGCGTTCGGAGACGACCACGGCGGCGCCGCGAAGCGGGCCGTCCTTCGGTGCGATCGCAATCGTCTCGATGCCGCCATTGCTGCGCAACTCTTCGATCGGGAACGGCAACAGCATCTGGCCCAGAGGCCGCGCCTCGGTGAACCCCGGATAGGGATAGACATCGACGCGCGGCGACTGCTCGAAGCTGACTATCGCCTGGCCTTCGCGCAAAGCCAGCCCCTCCGAATCGGCCCGCCACTTTTCGAGCTGTGCTTTCCCGTCCGCGTCGGTCATCGGTGTGACCGTCAGATCGGTCAGTCCCTCGAGCGCGCCCGCGTCGTTGCGGATGACGGCGCCCTCGACCCAGTGGCCCGTATCCATGACGGCGACGAAGGACTGGCCGTCAGGCAGGAACCGGATCGCAGAGAGCGCACCGAACAGCGGATTGGTCGACGTCATTTCGATGCCGCCGATGAACTCGAGCGCGCCGAAAACCTTCTCGTCGGAGCCGACCTTGAACTGGGATATCTGCCGGCTCTTGACCGGCACGATCTCGCGTGCCGGCTCCGCATGCGCGACCGCGGCCGATATCAGCAGGAAAAGCACGGCAAGGTTTCGGCAAAACATCTGAGGAATGACCTTACGGCTGGCCGTGGCCCGCCCGGTTAACCGGCGCGCCGCGCCCCGCCCGGGCGGCGGCGCACACTCTCGTCTTCGAAGAGCGCCGCAAGCTGCTCCGTCATCGCCCCCGCCAGTTCGTCCGCATCGACGATCGTCACGGCGCGGCGATAATAGCGCGTGACGTCATGCCCGATGCCGATCGCAAGCAGTTCGACCGGCGAGCGCATCTCGATCTGCTCGATAACGGCGCGCAGGTGCCGCTCGAGGTAATTTCCGGGGTTCACCGACAGAGTGGAATCGTCCACCGGCGCACCGTCCGAGATCATCATCAGGATGCGCCGCTGCTCAGAGCGCGCCAGGAGCCGGTCATGCGCCCACATCAGCGCCTCGCCGTCGATGTTCTCCTTGAGCAGTCCCTCGCGCATCATCAGACCGAGATTGCGGCGCGCCCGACGCCACGGCGCATCGGCGGACTTGTAGACGATATGCCGCAGATCGTTGAGACGCCCCGGCGACTGGGGCTTGCCGCCGGCGAGCCATTTCTCGCGCGACTGCCCGCCCTTCCAAGCCTTTGTCGTGAAGCCCAGGATTTCGACCTTCACGCCGCAGCGCTCGAGTGTGCGCGCAAGAATGTCGGCGCATGTGGCCGCAACGGTGATCGGACGGCCGCGCATAGAACCGGAATTGTCGATCAGGAGCGTGACGACCGTGTCGCGGAAATTCGTGTCCTTCTCCCGCTTGAAGGAGAGCGGCTGCATCGGATCGATGATGATGCGCTGCAGGCGGGCGGTATCGAGATAACCTTCTTCGAGATCGAACTCCCAGGACCGGTTCTGCTGTGCCATCAAGCGGCGCTGCAGACGGTTGGCAAGGCGCCCGACGGCCCCCTGGAGATGTGCGAGCTGCTTGTCGAGAAAGGCGCGCAGCCGGTCGAGCTCCGCTTCGTCGCAAAGCTCCTCGGAAGCGACGGTTTCGTCGAACTCCCGGGTATAGACCAGGTAGTCGACCTTTTCGTTGAAGTCGGCGAAGGGATGGTTCGGTCGCTTCACTTCGCCCGGTGTTTCGCTATCCTCGTCGCCCTCGTCCTGGAGATCGTCGTCGGAAATTTCCGCGCCGTCCATTTCGCCTTCTTCCATCTGCTCCTCGGCAGACTGGTTTTCGTCGGCGGGTGCGGCGTCGGAGCCCTCCTCCTCGTCGCTGGCGTTTTCGTCCTGCTCCTGGCTGCGCGGCTGATCCTCGTCGGTCTGGCTCTCCTGCTCGTCCGGCTCGTTATCCTCCTCGCCGTATTTCTCGGCGACGTCCATCGAAGACAGCATGTCGCGCACGACACGGGCGAAAGCCTGCTGGTCGTTGATCGTACCGGCCAGATTGCGCATGTCGGGCCCGGCCTTCTGCTCGATGAAATCCCGCCAGAGGTCGAGAACCTGACCGGCCGATTCCGGCGGCTTCTCCCCCGTCAGCTTCTCGCGCACGAGCAGGGCCACGGCCTCTTCGAGCGGCGCGTCCGATTGAGCGTCGATGGCAGCGAAATTCGCCTTGGCGTATTTTTCCTCGAGCATGGAGGAGAGATTGTCCGCCACGCCCGGCATTCTGAGCGCGCCGATCGCCTCGACGCGCGCCTGCTCGACGGCATCGAAGATCGCCCGGGCGTCCGCTCCTTGCGGCGACATCGTCGCATGGACCCGGGCATCGTGGCAGGCTTTGCGCAACGCCATGGAATCGCCGAGACCGCGGGCTACTGCCAGCTCCTGACGGGTCGGGCGCTTGGAGAGTTCCGGCAGCCGAATTCGCTCGGCCGTCATTCCGGGCCGCTCATTCGCGAAAGCGACCTCCAGCTCCGCATCGCCGGCGATCGACCGGATGCAGCCGGAAAGCGCCCGCTTGAACGGTTCGGCGGCGCTTTCCCTCGTAGTCGGTTTCGCCTTGGAATTCGAACTCACGACAATTCCTTCTTTAACCGGATCGGCCGTTATCCGCGCACATCGATTTCAACTGCAGCGCCGCGCGTCTTGACGAGACGCGCAGAAACCGCCGTAGCACTTTGATCCGCTGCATGTTTCTGTCCTTTCACCGGATACGATCAAAGGAAACATGCAATAGGATTGAAGCAGGATGGGAACCTCCCGCTTCAAAATCGCAGGCCGGCTTCTCGTCGAGGTCGGCGCTGCGGGGTTCAGGCGGTCGCTTCCAGCACGATGTTGGCAGCGCTTTCCTTGAGCTCGACGCCGAAAGCACGCTGATAGTGCTCGGCCACCAGCGCCCGCTCCAGCTCGTCGCACTTGTTGAGGAACGTCACGCGGAACGCGAAAGCGATGTCGCCGAAGATATAGGCGTTCTCGGCCCAGGTGATCACCGTTCGCGGGCTCATGACGGTCGAAAGGTCGCCATTGATAAAGGCGGCACGCGTCAGGTCGGCGACGCGCACCATCTTCGAGACCGTCTCGCGGCCCTTGTCGGCGACGAAGCCCTTGACCTTGGCGGAAACGATATCGACTTCCTTGTCATGCGGCAGGTAGTTGAGCGCCGTCACAATGGACCAGCGGTCCATCTGGGCCTGGTTGATCTGCTGCGTACCGTGATAGAGGCCGGTCGTATCGCCGAGGCCGACGGTGTTTGCGGTTGCAAACAGCCGGAAGGCCGGATGCGGGCGGATGACGCGGCTCTGGTCGAGCAGGGTCAGGCGGCCGGAGGATTCGAGCACGCGCTGGATCACGAACATGACGTCGGGACGGCCGGCATCGTATTCGTCGAAGACGAGCGCGACGTTGTGCTGGTAGGCCCAGGGCAGGATGCCGTCCTTGAATTCGGTCACCTGAAGCCCGTCCTTGACAACGATCGCATCCTTGCCGACGAGATCGATACGGCTGACATGACTGTCGAGATTGACGCGCACGCAGGGCCAGTTGAGACGCGCCGCGACCTGCTCGATATGGGTCGACTTGCCGGTGCCGTGATAGCCCGAGACCATCACGCGGCGGTTATGGGCGAAGCCGGCGAGAATGGCGAGCGTCGTCTCACGATCGAAGAGATAGTCCGGATCGATTTCGGGCACATAGGCATCGCCCTTCGAATAGGCCGGAACGCGCAGATCCGTGTCGATGCCGAAAGCCTCCCGGACAGAGACCGTCGTGTCGGGGAGGTTGGAAATGTCGAGGTCAATCTTGCTCATCATAACTCCAGAGCGGCCGCCGGACGGCACCCGCGCATTCGCCTGCAAATAGTGCTTCTGTCATAATCCGCGTTGTTAGCAGAAACCAGCCTGTTTTAACAATTGGTAGGCTTGAATAACCGCCCGAAAGCGGTCTTCCGACCCCCTGTCTCCGCCATTTGCATCGGGATGGTGCTTCTTCACGAGCTCCTTGTAGGCCGCCTTGATGTCGGCGGACGTCGCCGAGCCCGCAAGCCCCAGCGTCTCGAAAGCCTTGGCCTCGAGCGTCTTCAGCTTGCGCAGGCGCGGTTCGTGCCGTGCCTGGCGGGCGCGTGACTCGTTAAAAAAACCGAAGGGATCGCGCATGCGCGCCTGTGCACCAGCGGTGCCGGAGCGCATCTGCGACTGCGTCGGACCGTTGCGGGCGTTCTTGTTGACGCCCACCGTCCAGGTCGGACGGTGGCCGGTTACCGCTTCCTTCTGATAGCGTGCGATCTCCGTGTCGGAGAGGCCGGAGAAATAATTGTAGCCCTTGTTGTATTCCTTCACATGCTCGAAACAGAACATGAAATACTCGCCCTCGGCATTGCGCCCGACGGGTGCGCGATGGACTGCAGTCTTGTCGCAGCCGTCCCACTGGCATACCGGCGCGGACGGTTCCACGCGCGCTTGACCCCGGGGGCGCGTTCGAATGCGGTCGAAATATTTTGAATCGAGCTTCATGACGCACATTATGGGGTCTGCAGAGGACCACAACAAGAATTGACAAAGCTGAATGTTGCTGGCTTTGTGCGGGCATTTTGCATCGCACGGGAGAGGCCGCCGCCCGCTCCATCCCCTGCAGCAAAACAGCAAATGGGACTGAAAATATGTCGCTGCAGCGCCGTATCGAAGAGAAGCTCCTGGAAGCCTTTCATCCCGAGCGACTGATGGTGATCAATGAGAGTCATCAGCATGCCGGTCACCAGCCGGGATTCGACGGCGGCGGCGAAACGCATATGCGCATCCGCATCGTTTCGAGCGCCTTTACCGGTATGAGCCGTGTGGCGCGTCACCGCGCGATCAACGACCTCTTGAAGCCGGAGCTCGATGCCGGTCTCCACGCGTTGGCGGTGGAGCCGGCTGCGCCGGGGGAAGCGACGCGCTGGTGAGGTTGCGGGACGGGCAGAGGGAATGCTTCTAGCCCGCCTGCCCCTCGTCCTCCGCCGCGCGGATGCGCAGCTTGGTGATCCGGTTTTTAACCCGCTTCATCACGGTGAAACGCTTGCCATAGAACGTGAAGGCCTGCCGTTCCTCCGGAATGCTCTTCGACTCATGGATCACGAGGCCGGCAACTGTCGTCGCCTCCTCGTCCGGCAAGGACCAGTCGAGCGCCCGGTTGAGGTCGCGGATCGGTACGGAACCGTCGACGACGATAGAACCGTCGGCCTCCTGGCGCACGCCCTGGATATCGATGTCGTGCTCATCGGCGATATCGCCGACGATCTCTTCGAGAATATCCTCCAGCGTGACGAGACCCTGCACCTGCCCGTATTCGTCGACGACGATCGCAAGATGCAGCTTGCGGCGCAGGAAGGCATTGAGCTGATCCTTGAGATTGGTCGAGTCCGGAACGAACCAGGGCTTCTGTGCGATCTTGACGATATCGAGCGTCTCGGGCTCGACATTCGGCTCGGCAAGCGCCCTGAGCAGATCCTTGGAATGGACGACGCCGATGATGTTGTCGGCCGAGCCGCGCCACAGCGGCAGGCGCGTGAACGGGCTTTCGAGAATCTCGCGCACGCAGACCTCCGGCGGATCGTCCGCATTGATCGCCCGCATGGCGGTACGGTGGATCATGACATCGGAAACTTCGAGTTCGCCGAGATCGAGCACGCCGCCGAGCCGGTCGCGGTCCGCCTTGATGACCGATCCTTCCCGGTGGAGCAGGTTGACCGCACCGCGCAGTTCCTCATGCGCCGAGAGCATCGGCAAATCGGAGGAAAGATTGACACCGAAGAGGTGCAGGATGCGCCGCACGATTGCGTTGACGAGGGAGGATACCGGACCGACCACGACAACGAAAGGGCGGACCACGGGTGCGACCGCCAGCGCAAACCGGTCCGGCGACGCGATGGCCCAGCTCTTCGGCAGGACCTCTGAGAAGATGACGAGCAGCACCGTCATGGCGAAGGTGGCGATCGCCACGCCGGAATCGCCGAAGATGCCGATCAGGAGGCTCGTCGTCAGCGACGAGGCGAGAATGTTGACGAGGTTGTTGCCGATCAGCAGCGTCCCGATCAGACGGTCGCGCCGCTCGATAAGGCGGTTGACGATGCCGGCCCGCGCCTCCCCGTTGCTCTCGAGCGTATGCATACGCGAGCGCGAGGCGGCGGTCAGCGCCGTCTCCGAGCCCGAGAAGAAAGCAGAAATAACGAGAAGGCAGATAACGGAAAGCAGCGACAGCCAGTATTCCGCCAGAAAGCTCAGGAGCACATCGGTCATCGCGGGTGCTTTTCCTTGAGAAAGCTCAACACCTCCGAGGAGGGAACGTCGTCCGCCACGAAGGATTGGCCGACGCCCCTCGTAAGAATGAAGGTGAGCTTGCCTCCCTTCACCTTCTTGTCCTGGGCGATCGCCTCCATCAGCCGATCGGCCGGCGGCAATGTACCCGGAATATCGGCCATGCGCGTCGGCAGGCCGACGGTCTTCAAATGGGCCTCCACGCGCCGAGCGTCGTCAGGGCTCGCAAGATTCATCCGGGCCGAAAACTCATGCGCCAGAACCATGCCGATCGCAACGCCCTCCCCGTGCACAAGGCGCCTGCTGTCGTAATCGGTGGCCGCCTCCAGCGCATGACCGAAGGTATGGCCGAGATTGAGGAGCGCACGAAGGCCGTTTTCGCGCTCGTCCGCGGCCACGACGTCAGCCTTTGCCTGGCAGCTGACGGCGATCGCCTCGATCCGTGCGGGTCCGCCGGCAAACACCGCCTGCCAGTTTTTCTCGAGCCATTCGAAGAACTCCGGCCTGTCGATCAGGCCATATTTTGCGACCTCGGCATAACCTGCGCGGAATTCGCGCGGGCTCAGCGTGTCGAGCGCGGCAGTATCGGCGAGAACGAGATCCGGCTGGTGGAAGACGCCGATCAGGTTCTTGCCGTGCGGCGAATTGATCCCGGTCTTGCCGCCAACGGAAGAATCGACCTGCGCCAGCAGCGATGTCGGGATCTGGATGAAACGCGAGCCGCGGCGGACGATGCCTGCGGCAAAGCCGGTGAGATCGCCGATGACGCCGCCGCCGAGCGCGATCACCGCGTCGTTACGCTCGATTCTGGCGCCGAGGATCGCATCGCAAACCGGAATGAGCTGATCGAAGCTCTTGGTCTTCTCGCCGGCCGGAAGGATCAGAGAGACGGCTTCGATGCCGCTTTCCTTCAGGCTGGCCATCAGCGGTTCGAGATAGCACGGAGCGACGTTCTCGTCGGTGATCACAGCCATCTTCCGCCCCTTCAGCCGGGAGCCGATCTCCCTGCCCGCCGCAGCGATCAGACCAGGACCTATGAGAATATCGTAGGAACGCTCTGCGAGATCGACGCGGACCTTGCGCTCGGCGGTTGGCATCACATGGCTGGTCATGGCTTCAGGCTTTCTTATGATCAGCGATGGCGGCGAGAACCTCCTCGACCATCGCTTCCTTTTTTACATCGCGCGACAGGACGGTCAGGTCCGCCTCGGCATAGATCGGATAGCGCGCACGCATCAGGTTCTCGAGCGTCTGCTTCGGATTCTCGGTTTTCAGCAGCGGCCGGGTGTCGCGCTTGTTCACGCGCTCCCATAGCACATCGAGCTCGGCATTGAGCCAGACGGTCACGCCGCCTTTCTTGATATGCCGCCGCGAGCGCTCGTTGATATAGGCGCCGCCGCCGGTCGACACCACCCGCGGACCGGATCTGAGCAGGCGCTTCAGCACGCGGGCCTCCAGGGCCCGGAACTCTTCCTCGCCATAGGTCGCGAAGAGATCGCCGATCGTCATGCGCGAGACCCGCTCGATCTCGTGGTCGGAATCGACGAAAGGAACGCCGAGCGCTTGGGCCGTCAGCCGACCGATTGCCGATTTACCCGCCCCCATCAGGCCGATGAAAACGAGATTGCGCTTACCGAGAGTGCGCTTCGCCCTTTCGGCCAGCGTCGCGGAAACCGTTTCGGTCACATCGTTCATTGCGCTTCAAATTCCCCGTTCCCCTCCGGTATCGACAAATCGGGGGGGAGCGTCAAGCCGCCGCTTGGTGTCGCGCCGGCTTCTTGAACTTCAGTGCGTGCCCGTTCATATAGATCACGCATCCGCGCCAGCGAAACGCCCCTCGACTGCAGCGATCATGGTGACGCTTCGAACAGACTGCATGATCCGACGCCGTAGCGTTCGTTTCCGGCGCCATGCAGAGGAGACTGAAATGCCAACCCTCTTCCGCTTCCTGTTCATCTGCGCCGTCGCGGCCGGCATGGTCTATGGCACGATGGTAGCGCTCGTCGCCTTCGTCAACCCGGTGGAGCGGGACGTGACGGTGCGTATTCCGTCGGAACGGGTCAACAAGCCGCAATGACGGATATGTCCGGAGCCTATCTCGAAGCCTTCCTGGAAATGATGAGCGCCGAGCGCGGGGCGGCGGCGAACACGCTGCAATCCTATGAGCGCGATCTGGAGGATGCGCTTGCCTTCCTGCGCTCCCGCGGCACGGGGCTCACCGACGCTTCCGCCGACGATCTGAGGAGCTATCTCTCCCACCTCGCCGGCCAAGGCTTCAAATCGTCGTCGCAGGCGCGGCGGCTCTCGGCCCTCAGGCAGTTCTACAAGTTCCTTTATGCGGAGGGGCTTCGCACGGATGACCCGACCGGGATCCTCGATGCGCCGAAGAAAGCCCGCACACTGCCGAAGACGCTCAGCATCGAAGACGTCACCAGGCTGATCGGCCAGGCGGAAGCGGAGGCGAAGTCCGGCAACGGCGACGCGATGGCGAAGCTGCGCATGCACGCCCTGATCGAGCTCCTTTATGCGACAGGCATGCGCGTCAGCGAGCTCGTGTCGCTGCCGGCAAGCGTGCTTGCGCAGAACGGGCGGTTTCTCATAATTCGCGGCAAGGGTAACAAGGAGAGGCTCATACCGCTGTCGCAGGCGGCGATCCGGGCCATGCGGGCATATGGCGAAGCACTGCAACAAGCGGCCGACGGCGCGGACAGCCCCTGGCTGTTCCCCTCCTATGGCAAGACCGGCCATCTTCCGCGGCAGGTCTTCGCGCGCGACCTGAAAAGCCTCGCCGCGCGGGCAGGCATCCGGGTGGCGGCGATTTCGCCGCACGTGCTGCGCCATGCCTTCGCCAGCCATCTGCTCGCCAACGGTGCCGATCTTCGCGCCGTGCAGGAACTGCTCGGCCATTCGGACATTTCCACGACACAAATCTATACGCATGTGCTGGAAGAACGGCTTCACGACCTCGTGCAGAACCATCACCCCCTTGCCAAACAGGCGAAAAAACAGGATTAGGTCCGCCGGACGGATTGGCTTGGCAGGGCGGCCCTTGTCGGAAAAGGATCGGAAACGCGTCTGATGCACAATTATCTCGACTTCGAAAAACCCATCTCTGATCTCGAAGGCAAGATTCTCGAACTGAAGAAGCTCGCCAGCGAAGACGAGAGCGTGAACACATCAGACGAGATCGCCCGATTGGAAGGGCGCGTCCGCGATGCGATGGCCGAGATCTATTCCAAATTGTCTCCCTGGCAGAAGACTCAGGTCGCTCGCCACCCCTCGCGTCCGCATTTCCTGGACTATGCCTCGCGCCTCTTCACCGAGTTCACGCCGCTTGCCGGCGACCGGAATTTCGCCAATGACGACGCGATCCAGGCGGGGCTCGCCCGCTTTCACGGTGCGCCTGTCGCCGTCATCGGCCAGGAGAAGGGCAACGACACCAAGTCGCGCATCAAGCACAATTTCGGGAGCCCCCGCCCCGAGGGTTACCGCAAGGCGACACGCGTAATGGAGATGGCCGACCGCTTCGGCCTGCCGCTGATTACGCTGGTCGATACCGCAGGTGCGTATCCGGGCGTCAACGCGGAGGAGCGGGGCCAGGCCGAGGCGATCGCCCGCTCGACCGAAATGTGCCTCAACGTCAAGGTGCCGATCGTCACTGTGGTGATCGGCGAAGGCGGCTCGGGCGGAGCGATCGCGATTGCCACCGGCAACCGCGTCTACATGCTGGAGCACGCGATCTACAGCGTGATCTCACCGGAAGGCGCGGCCTCGATCCTCTGGCGCGACTCAGCCCGCGCCAAGGAGGCCGCGAGCAACATGAAGATCACTGCGGAAGACCTGAAGTCGCTCGGCGTCATCGACGGAATAATCCCGGAGCCCATCGGCGGAGCTCACCGCGATCCGGACGCAGTCATCAGCCGCACGGAGACGGTGATCGGCGACGCTCTCAAGGAGCTTTCCGCACGCAATGGCGACGAGTTGCGGACCGATCGGCGGCAGAAATATCTGAATATCGGACGTAACCTCTGATACGGCCCTGCCCCGCGCCGATCCGAACCATTGCGATTATTCCTGGCGGTCGGCAACCGGAAATCGGACTGTGGCCAAATCTTGGCCATATTCATGAGGTCATGAGAGATGGCCATTCGCAGGGGGCGCCTGCACGGTTAAGAATTCGTGAAGAATAATGACGTACTGATTCGTTGACGCCTGTCCCTTTTGGACGGACGTGCACGGATAGAATGTGGCTAGAACGGGCTTTTGCCGATGCGTTTCAGGAACCTTGTCCTCATCGCCGCTGTCGCTGCCGCTCTTGCGGGCTGCACCAACGAGACGCTCGATTCCGTCAACCTGTCATCCGTCAAGAACAAGACCGAGTACCAGCTTTCCGGCAAGATGGTCACAAAGATGCGCGAGCTGGGGATGCAGAAGACGTCCCCGATCCTGTTGCGCATCTTCAAGGAAGAAGGGACGCTCGAAGTCTGGAAGGCGAACACCGCGAACCGGTTCCAGCTTCTGAAGAGCTACAAGATCTGCGCCTGGTCGGGCAAGCTCGGGCCCAAGGTGAAGGAGGGAGACCGGCAGGCGCCGGAAGGATTCTATCCGCTCTATCCGCACCAGATGAACCCGAATTCGAGCTATTACCTGGCCATCAATACGGGCTATCCGAACACCTATGACAAAGCCAACGGCCGCACCGGCACGCATCTGATGATCCACGGTGCCTGCTCTTCGGCGGGCTGCTATTCGATGACGAACGAGCAGATCATCGAGATCTTCGCGCTCGCCCGCGACGCGTTCAAGGGCGGCCAGGAAAGTGTGCAGCTTCAAGCCTTCCCCTTCCGCATGACGGCGGAAAACATGGCGCGCCACCGCGACAATCCGAACATCGAATTCTGGAAGATGCTTAAGGCCGGCTACGACCAGTTCGAAGTGACCAAGCGCCCGCCGGCAGTGAATGTCTGCGAGAGGAAATACGTCTTCAATCAGCAGGCCGAGGGGCAGTTCAATGCGGCCGGCCAGTGCCCTGCCATGACGACGCCGCCGGCGCTGCAGATGGCGATGGCGAGCTACGACAAGGACTATCGGCGCGACTACGAGAAGGCATTGAAGAAATTCGACGGCATGGTCTGGTATGAGCCGACCGAGGCCGAGCGCAAGGCAGTCGTCGCCGATCAGCGCAAGGGCCGCGAGCTTGCCTATGCGCCGACCGGCACCTCGCTCGATGCGGGCAAGCTGCTCAAGGTAAGCGATCTCGAGAAGAAGCTTGCCGAACAGAAAGAGGCCGAGGAAGCCAAGCAGGCAACCTTGATCCAGAAGGAAGCGCTGGAAAGGGCAGCCCGCGAAGGCAAGGGCCTGCCGGTGCCGCAGGCCAACCCGCTCGAGCGCCCCGTGGAGCAGGCAGCGGTGCAAGCCGAGCCCGCGAGGAAGTCGCTCTGGGGCCTGTTCTCCCGCAGCGAGCCGGCGGCCGCGCCAGCCGCGGCCGCCGCCGAGGCTGCCGCGCAGCAGGGCGCAGACCAGCCGGCCGCTCAACAACCCGCACAAAGCCAGCCGCAAGCCGCCGCCAGCGGGCAACAGGCAGCACCGCCGCCGCAAGACAGCGCTCAGGTGGCCGCCGCTCCCGCCGGGAATGCCCAAGAGCAGACACCCGAACAGCGGCCTGCCGAGCAGCCGAAGAAGCGCCCGTTCTGGAAACTCTGGGGCAATTGATGCCCGAGGAGACGAGGCTGCGCTACGATCTGAGGGGGCTGAAATGCCCCCTTCCCGTTTTGAAGACGCGCAAGCGAATGGAAAATCTGGCGCCCGGCGCTCTCATCGAGATCGAAACGACCGACCCGCTGGCCGTGATCGACATTCCGCATTTCTGCAACGAGGACGGGCACTGGCTGGAGCAGGCTGAGCCGATCGCAGGCGGACATCGTTTCGTCATTCGCAAGCGGTGCAGCCAACCAAGTTAAAGCACTCCCAGGAAAGGTGTGCGCAACGGTTTCCGTGCGGAACTGAGCCGCGTAGTGTCAAAAACCCAGCTCCACTTGTCTCCTCGTCCTTTCGTGCGCGAGGTGTTGCCGCTGGTGGAGCCTGCCGGGCACCGCGGCGAAGCGGGGAGGCGCTTCGAAGAAAGCCCGGCCGGAGCCGTCAGAACTTCATCCCCGGCACCGCAAGGGGGTTGCCCGCGAGCGCCTGCGCATCCGGTCGGTCGACCCGCGGCTTGCCGGTAAAGGCGTCGAAGAGGTCACGCACGAATGCTTCCTCCAGGCCTTTGGTGATCAGCACCATTCGCGTGCGGCGATCGGCCGGATCCGGCCAGGCGGCAAGCCGTTCCGGCGCGTGGAAGACCGACTGCACGCCGTGCAGCACCACCGGCCGCTGCGGATTGTCGGAGACGGAAACGATCGCCTTCATGCGCAGGAGCTTTTCTCCATGGGCCGAACGCAGGAGGTCGATGAACATCTCCAGCGCCATCGGTTCGATCGGCCGGTCATGCACGATGCTGAATGAGCGGATGTCGGAGCCATGACGATTGACGTCGTGATGGTGGTGATGGTGATGGTGGTGGTGACCGTCATCATCTTCATGATGGTGATCGTCGTGATCGTGGTCCGCATGGGCCTCGTCCTGAAGCCAGCGGCCGACATCGGCGAGCTTGGTCGAGGCGTCGTAAAGACCGCAGGCGAAGAGATCCGCCCGGGCCGCCTCCTCCGTGTCGCCGTCGACGATCGGCGCGCGCGGGTTGAGATCCCTGAGCCGCGCCTCGAGCCTGCCGATCCCGTCGCCTTTCGCGAGCCCGGTCTTGCTGATCACCAGCCGGTCGGCCACCGCGACCTGCTTCATGGCTTCCACATGATTGGCGATCGTCTGCTCGCCATTGATCGCATCGACGACGGTGACGACGCCGTCCAGCCGAAAATTCTGGGCAAGCACGGGATTGCCGAGGACGGATTGAAGCACCGGTGCCGGATCGGCAAGGCCGGTGGTTTCGATGACCACGCGCTTCAGCGGCTTGATGCGGCCGGTCTGCATCCGGTCCATGAGATCGGCGAGCGTGTCGACGAGCTCGCCGCGCACGGTGCAGCAGAGGCAGCCGTCGGAAAGCTCGATGACGCCGTCGCTCGACGCCTCGACCAGGAGGTGGTCGATTGAGACATCGCCGAACTCGTTGATGATGACCGCCGTGTCGGCAAGCGCCGGATCCTTGAGCACCCGGTTCAGGAGGGTCGTCTTGCCCGCGCCGAGAAAGCCGGTAAGGATCGAGACCGGCACCACCGGCGTTGGACCGTTCATGAGAGACTCCGTTCAGAAGCTCGGGCGCGGAACCGGGATCGGCACATTGGCGATCTCGACCGCGTCGCCCTGCGCCGTGGCATCGCTGTCCGCCTTTGCAGTCTTGTCGTTGCTGCCCGGAATGAGTCCGGCGAAGGCAAGTTTCAGCGGGCGGTCGATCTCATGGATATAGGGCGAGAGCAGTTTCTGCCGGCCGGCCTCGTCGCGGCCCTCGCTGCGCACCTTCGCCGCCTGCTTCGAGCAGATCTCCTTGCTGATATCGGCAACCGCCTCGCGTGTTTCGCCATAAGGCACGATCTCCGCAAGCGACGGCTTGCCCGTGCTCACCGTGGTAAGTGCCATCTGCAGGAGCCGGGCCGACTCGTCGGCGCGCGCTGCAAGACTGTCTTCACCGAGCACGACCGACACCACCCGGCGGCCGCCGCGGCTCGCCGAGGAGACCTGATTGAAGCCCGAGGCGCAGATGAATCCCGTCTTCATGCCGTCCGCGCCATCGAAGCGGCCGATCAGCATGTTGTAATTGGGATAGTCCTTCTTGCCGGTGGTGAAGCCTTCCAGCGCGAAATAGGATGCATATTGCGGAAACTCGCGCTTCAGCGTGACCGCAAGGACCGCAAGGTCCCGGGCGGTCGTATATTGCCCCTGGCCGGGCAGGCCGTTGGGGTTGATGAAGCGCGACGAGGTCATGCCGATGCGACGTGCCTCGGCGTTCATCTTCTCGATAAAGGCCTCCTCGGATCCGCCGACCGTCTCAGCGATCGCGACGGCGACGTCGTTTGCCGACTTTACCAGCATCATCTTCAACGCGCTGTCGAGCGTCATCTTCTGGCCGGGCTTGTAGAACATCTTGCTCGGCGGCTCCGAAGCGGCATTCTTGGACATGACGACCGGGCTTTCCAGCGTCAGTCGTCCCTCCTTGATGGCACGGAACGTCGTATAGGCCGTCATGAGCTTGGTGAGCGATGCCGGATACCATCTCTGGAAGATGTCCTGATGCTCGTAGATCTTGAGCGTATCGACGTCGATCACCAGTCGCGGATTGGCCGACGCAGGCAGCACCGCAGCCAAGAAGACTGCGCAAGTCCCCGCGAGCATGCCCATCCTGCTCAGTCTGTCGCCTGACGAGAATCGTGCTATCGCCACAATCCAAACCTCGAAATTCCGGAGTTGCCTCGTATCGTCCCGCTATTTAGCCTATATGGCAAGGAAATGGCAAAGCCCATTCATTCGGCTGCCGCGTCAATCCACCGCCGGACACTCCAGCGGCGAAACTTCAGTCCGACGCAGCAGCCGGGCCCCAAGCGCCGAACGACAGTGAACAAACAGACCGACAGGAACGAACAATGCCGATTCTAAACCGTGCCGCCGACCTCAAGAACGAAGTGACCGAATGGCGGCGCTACCTGCACCAGAACCCGGAGCTCCTGTTCGCGGTGGAAAATACGGCCGCCTTCGTCGAAAGAAAACTGAGGGAATTCGGCGTTGACGAAATCGTGACCGGCCTCGGCCGGACCGGGGTCGTCGGCCTCATCCGCGGCAGTCGCGGCCCGGGCCGCACCGTTGGGCTCAGAGCCGACATGGACGCCCTGCCGATCACCGAAGCAAGCGGCAGGGCCTGGTCCTCGACGACCCCCGGCAAGATGCATGCCTGCGGCCATGACGGCCATACGGCCATGCTGCTCGGCGCGGCAAAATACCTCGCCGAAACACGTAACTTTGCCGGCAATGTCGCAGTGATCTTCCAGCCGGCCGAGGAAGGCGGCGGCGGCGGCAACGAGATGGTGAAGGACGGCATGATGGAGCGCTTCGCTATCGAGGAAGTCTACGGCATGCACAACATGCCGGGAATGCCGGTCGGCCACTTCGGCGGCCGCGTCGGCCCGATCATGGCCTCCACCGACGAGTTCACCATCACCGTCAAGGGCCGCGGCGGCCACGCCGCTCAGCCGCACAAGACGATCGACCCGATCGCCATTGGCGCCCAGATCGTCAACGCGCTGCAGACGATCGCCTCGCGCACCGTCGATCCGCTTGCCTCCATCGTCGTCTCCGTCACCAAGTTCAATGCAGGCTTCGCGCACAACGTCATCCCCGAGCAGGCCGTACTCGCCGGCACGGTCCGCGCGCTGGCGCCGGAAGTGCGCGACACCGGCGAAGCCCGGATCCGCCAGATCGCCGAGAACATCGCCGGAGCCTATGGCGGCACGGTCGACGTCTGGTACGGCCGCAACTATCCCGTGACCGTAAACCACGCCGCCGAGGCCGGCCATGCGCTTGCCGTCGCCGCCACCGTCGCGGGGGAAGGCAACGTCGATGCAGCGCTCGACCCGATGATGGGCGGGGAGGACTTTTCCTATATGCTGCTCGCGCGGCCGGGCGCCTTCATCTTCATCGGCAATGGCGATACGGCGGGGCTGCACCATCCGGCCTATGACTTCAACGACGAGGTCATCCCGCACGGAATTTCCTATTGGGTGAAGCTCGCCGAAGCACGGCTTGCCGCCTGAGGCATGCAAAGCGGGAGGCGGCCATGCACCAGATCGACAAGACGGACAGGAGAATCCTCAATATCCTGCAGGCGGACGGGCGGATTACCAATCTGGAACTGGCGGACCGGATCGGGCTTTCCCCGACCGCGACCAGTGAGCGACTGAGGCGGCTTCTGAAGGAAGGCTATGTCTCCGGCTTCGGCGCGCGCCTCGACCCGCACAAGCTCGGCTTCGGGCTCCTGGTCTTCATCGAAGTGATGCTCGACAAGACGACGCCGGAGGTCTTCGACCAGTTCGCGGCCGCTATCAAGCAGGCGCCCGCGGTGCTCGAATGCCACATGGTGGCCGGCGGCTTCGACTATCTCGTCAAGACCCGCTTCGAAGACATGACCGCCTACCGAAATTTTCTCGGCCAGGTGCTTTGGACGCTCCCGGGCGTCAAGGAGACCCGGACCTATGCGGTGATGGAGGAGATCAAGAACGACGGGCCGCTGCCACTGCTTTGACCCGCGGCAACGGCCCGCTGGAGGGGATAAGGAAGTGTGTGGGTTTCCCGCCCGCATCCCGAGTATCGACTTATCAGAATCGATCACGTTCATGATCTCAGGTCGACCCGACCTGAGATCCTCGTGATACGGGCTCAGGCCTTGAGCGACTCCATGTCGATCACGAAGCGGTAGCGCACGTCGCTTCTCACCACCCGCTCATAGGCCTCGTTGATCTGCTCCATGCGGATCGTCTCGATCTCCGAAACGATGCCGTGCTCGCCGCAGAAATCGAGCATTTCCTGCGTCTCCTTGATCGAGCCGATCATGGAGCCGGAAATGCTGCGCCGCGCCGGCACGAGCGAGAAGGCATGTACCGGCACCGGGTTCTCCGGAATGCCGACCAGCACCAGATCGCCGTCCACCTTCAGGAGGTTGAGATAGGCGTTCCAGTCGATCTCGGCCGCCACCGTGCAGATGATCAGGTCGAAGCTGCCGGCGAGCTTTGTGAAGGTCTCCGGATCCTTGGTTGCGTAGTAGTGATCCGCGCCGAGCTTAAGACCGTCCTCCTGCTTTGAAAGCGTCTGGCTGAGCACCGTGACCTCCGCGCCCATCGCATGGGCGAGCTTCACGCCCATGTGGCCGAGACCGCCCATGCCGACGATCGCCACCTTCTTGCCGGGACCGGCCTTCCAGTGACGCAGCGGAGAATAGAGCGTGATGCCGGCGCAAAGCAGCGGCGCGGCCGCATCGAGCGGCAGGTTCTCCGGAATGGAGAGCACATAGCCTTCCTTGACGACGATGTGGTCGGAATAGCCGCCCTGGGTCGGGGTCTTCCCGTCGGCCTCCACGCCGTTATAGGTCACCACCAAGCCCGGCAGGTATTGCTCGATGTCAAGGTCGCGCTTGGCGCAGGTCGTACAGGAATCGACGAAGCAGCCGACACCCACCCGGTCGCCGATCTTGAATCGGGTGACTTTGGATCCGATCGCCCTGACGATGCCGACAATTTCATGGCCCGGCACCATTGGGAAGGTCGAATTGCCCCATTCGTTGCGGGCCTGGTGGATATCGGAGTGGCAGACGCCGCAATATTTGATGTCGATCACCACATCGTCCTCGCGCGGCTCGCGGCGTTCGAATGTGAAGGGGGCGAGCGGTTTCGATGCGTCCGTCGCCGCATATCCTCTTGCAATGGCCATGGGTCTGTCCTTCATGTCTGGGAGTGGCGCGCCCGTCGCTCTATGGACCGCAGGCGGCAGGGCGGACTATGCTGTCTCACAAGGCCATTGCGTTAGTGCGATCCTGCAAAACTTTTGCACGATCCTGCGAGAATCACCGATACCAAGTGGCGGGATGGCGCCGGCCACCTATCTGCTTCCCGTCTTCGAACGGAACTAAGGCATTGGAAAGACCATTGAATATGACAGCAACACAGCGCATGCCGCGTCAGGAAATGATCGACATCATTGCCCGGATCGCCGAAGAGGACGGCGATCATCCGACGATCGTGCCCGGGCTCAGCGTTCATCGGCATTCCGCTTCGGCGAAGCTGAATTGCGCCGCCTACAAACCAAGTCTGGCGATCATCGTCCAGGGGGCCAAACGTGTCGTGCTCGGCGAGGAAACCCTCGTCTATGGCGCCTCGGATTATCTCCTGACCTCGATCGACCTGCCGGTTCTCTCTCAGATATCGCTCGCTTCGCCCCAGGAGCCCTATCTCAGCATGACGTTCCCGGTCGACACCGCGCGACTTCCGACGCTCCTCGACGCGATCGGCCCCGAGACTGCGAAATCTCCGGGCTCGACGCGCGGCATGGCGGTCAGCAAACTGACGCCCGATCTGGAGGACACGGCACTTCGGCTGCTGCGGCTCCTCCACCGGCCGGATGACATCGCGGTGCTGTTGCCCCTGATCGAGCAGGAGCTCCTGTACCGGCTGCTGCTCGGGCCGCACGGCGCCAGACTCCGCCAAATGGCCACCACGGAGAGCCAGCCGCACCAGATCGGCCGGGCGGTTGCCTGGTTGAAGGAGCACTATTCCCGGCCCTTGCGCATCGACGACCTTGCAAGCCGCGTCAGCATGAGCGTTTCCTCGCTCCATCATCATTTCAAGGCGATCACGGCGATGAGCCCGCTGCAATACCAGAAGCAGCTCCGCCTGCAGGAGGCACGGCGCCTGATGCTGGAGGAGCATTGCGACGCCGGCGATGCCGGCCACAAGGTCGGCTATGAGAGCCAGTCCCAGTTCAGCCGCGAATATGCCCGCCACTTCGGCGAGCCCCCGATGCGCGATGTCGGCCGCGTCCGCCGCAGCCTCATCGGCCGCACCATCGGCGAGGCGGAGATGCTGAGCGAGGGCTAGAGCGGCATGAGGGAAAACGCGTGCGGTTTTCCGCCCGGAAGAGCGTAGCTGCTCAGCTTCGTTCGATGTCGCGGCGCAGCACGATCGACGTCGTCAGATCCTCGACATTGTCGAGCTGCGCGACCTCGTTGCGCAGTTCGTTCAGCGCATTGATCGAAGCGACCTCCACCTCCACGACGAGATCGAGCTGGCCGCTGACCGAAGAAACGCGCCTGACCGAGGAGAAGCCGGCGAGCCTGTCAAGTACGCCGAGCGAGGGCGTCCGCTTCAGCGTCACCAGCAGGAAGGCCCCGATCTGCCCTTCCTCCAACTGGCCTATATCGGCGCGATAGCCGCGGATGACGCCGGCCCTCTCGAGCCGCGCGACGCGCTCGGCTGTCGCGCTGCGCGACAACCCGATACGCCCGGCAAGCGATTTCATGGGAATGCGCGCCTCGCGGCTCAGAATGCTCAGGATCGTTCGGTCTATCGCGTCGATTTCCAGCCTCCTGCGGCGGGCGAGAGGGTTGCGGAGCGGTTGCCGAGCGGCGCCGGCAAGAGGACGGTTATTATAAACAAAATGCCGGTGCAACCGGCGAAATGCCGGATGCACACGTCGCATGGGCGTGCAACTCTCATTACAGGAACGAGGGTGCCATGAACGATATGCTGAAAACGACGCCGGACTTCACGACCGAGGAAGCGCAAGCGCTCCTCGTGCAGCACTTCGGCTTGAATGGATCGCTTACGCCGCTGGACAGCGAGCGGGACCAGAACTTCAAGATCGACACCGGCGAGGGCCGCAGCTACATTCTGAAGATCATCAACGGCGCGGAGCCGGAAATCGAAAGCGACTTCCAAACGGCGCTTTTGACGCATCTCGCCGTGAACGCGGACGACCTTCCGGTACCGCATCTGCAACCGACCTTGTCCGGCGAAAGTCTCGCGACAACGAGCAGCAGCCACGGCCTCGTTCACCGGTTGCGGCTGGTCAGCTGGGTCGAGGGCGTACCGCTCGCCCAATCCGATCGGACCGACGCGGCCCTTCGATCGCTCGGCCGCACACTCGGCCGCTTCGACGCTTCGCTCAAGGGCTTCATGCATCCGGGCGCCCTTCGCGATCTCGACTGGGACATCCGCAATGCCGCGCGCTCCGCCGGGCGGCTCGGACATGTCGCCGATCCGCAGGATCGCGCTCTTCTCCAGCGCTTCCTCGACCGGTTCGAAACGCGGGTCGCCCCGCGGCTCCCGATGCTGCGCTCCGCCGTCATCCATAATGACGCAAACGACTGGAACGTCCTCATCGCCGAGGACGACCGCGACCACGTTGCCGGCATCATCGATTTCGGCGACGCCCTCTACGCGCCCGTCATCGCCGAAGTGGCGATCGCGGCCGCCTATGCCGGTCTCGACCATCCCGATCCGATCGGCGCTGCGTCTGCGATCGCCAATGGTTATCATGGCGAATACCCGCTCCTCGAGGAGGAAGTCGACCTCCTCTTCGACCTCATAGCCATGCGGTTGGTCACCTCGGTGACGATCTCGGCGTCGCGCCGGGCGCATACCGGCGACAATCCCTATCTCGCCGTCAGCGAAAGGCCGGCCTGGGCTCTCCTGCGAAAGCTCGACGCGATGAATCCGCGTCTGGCCACCACGATTTTGAGGCACGCCTGCGGTTTCGAGACGGTTGCGGGCGCAGGCGCCATCACCGCCTGGATCGGGCAAAATCGCAAAAGCCTGTCGCCGCTTCTCGATCGCCCGGCCGCGACCTATCCCGCCGCTCTGGTGCCCTATGGCGATCCGGCGCATCCGATGACCGTCAGTTCGGCGGCCGCGCGGCCGCATGAAGCCCAGTCGGTCTGGGAGGAGCATTGCCGCAGGGCCGGCGTCGAACTCGGCATCGGCCCCTGGGGCGAAGCCCGCACCGTCTATTCGGGCGAGATGTTCGTCTCCCGCCTGATCGAAGAGACACGCCGCACGCGCCATCTCGGCCTGGACCTCTTCATGGCCGCTGGCACCAAGGTCCATACGCCGCTTGCAGCCATCGTCGCGAGCGTCGAGATCGAGAAGGATCCGCTCGGATACGGTTGCCTTGTCGCGCTGCGCCATGAACCGGACGGTTGCCCGCCTTTCCTGACGCTCTGGGGCCATCTTGCCCACGAGGCCGTCGGCCGGCTGAAACCCGGTGACCGGCTGGAGGCCGGCGCACTTGTCGGCGAAATGGGCGCTCCGGAAGAGAACGGCGGCTGGGCGCCGCATCTGCACCTGCAGATATCCACCGACACAAGCCTCCCGGCGACGGACATCCTCGGTGTCGGCGAGGAGCGCTATCTCGACGTCTGGGCGGAGCTTTTCCCCGACGCGAGCACATTTGCCGGCATTGCGCGGGAATTCTACGACCAGACCGGCCGTCCCCACGGGGACATCATCAGGCTGCGAAAAGAGCTGCTTCTGCCGAACCTGTCGATCTCCTACGAGAAGCCGATCAAGTTCGTGCGCGGCGAAGGCGTCTGGCTGATCGACGATCGCGGCCGCGCCTATCTCGACTGCTTCAACAATGTCTGCCACATCGGTCACGCCCATCCGGCCGTGGTGGAGGCGTTGGCCCGGCAAGCAGGGACGCTCAACACCAACACGCGCTATCTGCACGACAACATCGTCGCCTATGCCGAGCGGCTGACTGCGACGATGCCGAAGGAGCTCGCCGTCGCCGCCTTTGCCAACAGCGGCTCCGAAGCCAACAGCCTCGCCCTGCGCCTGATGCGCGCGCACACCGGCCGCGAAAACGCCGTCGTGCTGGACTGGGCCTATCACGGCACGACGCAGGAGCTGATCGATCTCAGCGCATACAAATTCCGCCGCAAGGGCGGAAAGGGCCAGAAGCCGCATGTTCACGTGGCGCCTGTCCCGGACAGTTACCACGCGCCGGCCGATTGGCCGGTCGAGGAGCACGGCAAGCGCTTCGCCCAAAGCGTCGCCGAGCTTGTCGCGGCGATGCGTGTCCGAGGCGAAGCGCCGGGCTTCTTTCTCGCCGAATCCATTCCGAGTGTCGCGGGCCAGGTGTTTCTGCCGGATGGCTATCTCAAGGAGATCTACGGTTTGGTTCGGGAGGCCGGCGGCATCTGCATCGCCGACGAGGTGCAGGTCGGCTTCGGCCGGGTCGGCAGCCATTGGTGGGCGTTCGAAACGCAAGGCGTCGTCCCTGATATCGTCACCATGGGCAAGCCGATCGGCGACGGTCATCCGCTCGCCGCGGTCGTCACCACCCGTGAGATCGCCGCGTCGTTCGACAATGGCATGGAATATTTCAACACCTTCGGCGGCAACCCGGTATCCTGCGCCGTCGGTCTCGCCGTGCTCGACGTCATCGAAGGCGAGGACCTGCGCCGCAATGCGCTCGATATCGGCAATTATCTTCTCGCCGCCTTCCGGGACATGCAGGAGCGCCACGAAGTCATCGGCGACGTTCGCGGGCTCGGCCTGTTCCTCGGCATCGAGCTTGTCCGCGACCGCGGGACCAGGGCACCGGCGACGGAGATCGCCCGGGCCGTCGCGAACGGCGCCCGGCAACGCGGGGTGCTGATGGGCACGGAGGGTCCGCATGACAATGTCCTGAAGATGCGGCCGCCGATGATCTTTTCGAAGCGCGACGCGGATTATCTGATCGCCGTGCTCGAGGAGACTTTCGAAGCCGTGCTGGCGCGAAGCGGATAAGCCGCGCCCTGGACTACTGACATCATCGAACAACCGGACCAATCCGGCGCGCGACGCGCGTTCCGGAGCCCGATAGTTGCGTCTCAAAAAGGAGGAGAACGGACGATGAAAACCGCAATTCTGGGACTCTTTACGGCGGCGCTTCTTGGCGGCACCGTTACGCAGGCCGCGACCCTCGACGGCGTCAAGGAGCGCGGCGAGCTGCGTTGCGGCGTGAGCCAGGGCGTGCTCGGCTTCTCGGCTCCGGACGAAAAGGGCGAGTGGTCCGGCTTCGACATCGATTTCTGCCGTGCGGTCGCGGCCGCCACCCTCGGCAGCGCGGACAAGGTGAAATATGTGCCGCTTTCGACCAAGGAGCGCTTCACCGCGCTGCAGTCCGGTGAGGTGGACCTGCTGTCACGCCAGACCACCTGGACGCTTTCGCGCGATGCGGACCTCGGCATGAGCTTCGTCGGCGTGACCTATTACGACGGCCAGGCCTTCATGGTGCGCAGCGATATCGGCGTGAACAGCGTAAAGGAACTCTCGGGCGCCTCCGTCTGCACCGAGACCGGCACCACGACCGAACAGAACATGGCGGACTATTTCAGCGCCAATAAGATCGAGTACCAGGTGATCGCCTTCGAAAAGGCGGACCAGACGATCCAGGCCTTCAACTCGGGCCGCTGCGACGTCTATTCGACCGATGCCTCCGCGCTCTATTCGCAGCGGCTGACGCTCAACGATCCCGACCGCTTCATCGTCCTGCCGGAGGTCATTTCGAAAGAGCCGCTCGGTCCTGCCGTCCGCCAGGGCGACGACCAGTGGTTCAAGGTCGTTCGCTGGACGCTCTTCGCGATGATAGAGGCGGAGGAACTGGGCATTACCCGCGAAAACGCCGCATCGCTCCTCGAAACCGGAAACACCGCGCAAAAGCGCTTCCTCGGCATCGACAACGAAGCCGGCAAGGCGCTCGGGCTCGATCCGAAATGGGCCTATCGGACGGTGGCGGCGGTCGGCAACTACGGCGAGGTCTTCGAGCGTCACCTCGGCCGGGAGAGTGCGCTCAAGATCGATCGCGGGCTGAACAAGCTCTGGAACGACGGCGGCCTGATCTACGCGCCGCCGGTCCGCTGAGCTGGATCGCGATGATTTTAGGTCAGGTCGATCTGAAATCATGAACGTGATCGGGACGCGGGCGGAAAACCGCACATAGTTTTCCTGATCCCGCTCTGAAATGGCGTCGCCGCGAATTCCGGCGGCGCATCTTTTCTACCATCCCTCTTCGAGCACCCGGCTCAGCATATCGGCGAAGAAGTCGGCGCTTTCCCGGGCGAGGCAGAGTGGCGGCTTGATTTTCAGGACGTTCAGATGGTCTCCGGTCGGCTGCATGATAATGCCGAGATCAAGCAGGCGGTCGCAGATCGCCGCCGTCTCTTCGGTAGCAGGTTCGAGCGTTTCGCGGTCACGGACGAATTCGAGGCCCAGATAAAGTCCCATGCCGTGAACGGCGCCGACGAGCGGGAACCGTTCCGCAAGCGCCTCGAGCCGGCTCTTCAGATGGGTGCCCACCGTGCGGGCATTTTCCTGCAGCGCCTCGTCGTGAAGGATGTCGAGGACGGCCAAGCCTACCACGGAGCTGACAGGACTCCCCCCGGCGGAAGAGAAGAAATAGCCTTCCTTCTCCAGCGCATCGGCTATTTCGCGGCGGGTGATGACGGCGCCCAGCGGATGGCCGTTGCCCATGCCCTTGGCGACAGTAATGATGTCAGGCACGACGCCCTGTTGCTCGAAGCCCCAGAAATGATGCCCTAGCCGACCGTAGCCGACCTGCACCTCATCGGCGATGCAGACCCCACTCCTCGCTCGGACCATGGCGTAAACCGCTTCCAGATAGCCGGGTGGCAACGGAATTCCGCCGGCATTGCCGTAGACCGGTTCTGAAATGAAGCCGGCGAGCCTCCCGACCTTCTCGTCCAATTCAGCGAGCTTCTGGGACACGGCCTCGACATAATCGCCTGTCGACCCCTCCCCGCGGAACCGGCCGCGATAGGTGTTCGGCGAAACGACGGGATGGACCCAGTCCGGGCGCGTGGTCAGCGCCTGCGGATTGTCGGCGACCGAGGTGGAGACGGCGTCGCTCGCGACCGTCCAACCGTGATAGGCCTCGAGCAGCGAAATCATGTTGCGCGCTCCGGAATGGGCCCAGGCGAGCCGTATGGCGAGATCGTTCGCCTCCGATCCGCTGTTGACGAGAAAGACCGTGTCGAGCCCTTCCGGCGCAAGCGCCGCAAGGCGCTCCGAAAACTCCGTCACGGCGGCATAGTGGAAGCGCGAATTGGTGTTGAGCAGAGACCATTGCCGCCCGACCGCAGCCGACAGCCGCGGATGCCCGTGTCCGACGAGCGTGACATTGTTGACCATGTCGAGATAGGCGCGCCCTTCGACATCGAAGAGATGTTCCTTCCAGCCGCGCTCGATCTGCGGCGGCGTCCGGTAATAGTTCTTCTGCGGGCGCGCAAAGTGCCGGCGGCGGCGCTCGAGGAGCCCGGCCGCGTCCGGCAAGGGCGCATCGCAGTCGATACCCAGAAGCGGCGCAGGCGACGGGCAGAGCCGGCGCCATGCCTTTGCCTGATGCGACGCAGCGAAGGCGGGCGGATCGACTTCCGCCACGCTGCAAAGCTGGACCCGCATGAATCCCAAGGCAGACGGATCGCCGGGGACCACCCCGATCCGTGCGCCCGCCTCGAACGCGTCTCCAGCGAGATCGGCCGCCTCGACGCCGTAAAGGTGGAGATGGAGACGTTCACCCGAGAAGATCAGCTTGCCGCCGCGCTGGCGGAGCCGGCCGGCAAAAGGCGCGTGTACGGCGGTCTGCCCATGCAGGCACAAATCCACGTGGAGGGCGAATGTCCGGGGGGCGCTTGCCTGCAGGGGCCTCGTTTCCGTCAGCCGGTACTCGCCGTAACGCGTGGCCGCGGCACCGGCCGCGCGCGCCGCCGACTGCAGGAGCAGCGCTTCGGTGTCTTCGTAATGCCAGCGATCGGCGGGAAGGTGCGGACCGAGCGGGGAGAGATCGACGATGCCGGTATCTGCGGGATCGAGGTCGGGCAGCAGATTGCCGCCGATCTCGGCCGGAGCGACCAGCGGCGCCCTCTCCACCGCCTCGCTGATCGCATGCTCCATGAGTTCGATAGGCACGGAAACGGCAACGTCGAAGATTTCCCGCTCATGCGCGGCGTTGCCTTCCGCGTAGGCGTTTCCCGGATCGACCTCGAGCTGCTTGGCCGAGCTTGCCACGAGAACGCAGGCGCGCGCGACGATCAGCGGCCAGAGCGCCTTCAATTCTGCATCGGTCAGCGGGCAGACGGCATGGAACGCCTTCACCGCCGGCAGGATATGGAAGGGATCGCCGCCCGCGTGGTGCAGCAGCGATGCGCAGGTAGCGGCGAGATCGGCGACGACCCAGCCCCTCAGCACGTCGCCGAAATCGATGACGCCGTCCGGGATGAGGCGCCCGCGCCGGTCCGCCCGGCTCACCACATTGTCGTCGGTGACGTCCTGATGGATCGCCTGCAGGCGCAGCTCCGGCATCAGCGGCTGGACCCTGCGCATGGCGCCGACCATCGCCTCGGCGATGCGCTTGCGCAGATCGACGTCGGTCATGGCCGAAAGCAGATGAAGCGCGACAGGCCCCGCCCTTCTCAGGTCCCATTGCAGCTCTCGCTCGAGCCCCGGATGATCGAAATCCTTGAGTGCGACGGCCAACCGGCCAGCAACATCGCCGAGGGCCGCCACGGTTTCCACAGCCAGGTATCTGCGGCGCGTCAGAGGCGTGCCTTCGAGATAGGTGAGCAGGCGGAATCGGCACGTTTCCTCGCGAACGGCTGCGGTAATGATTTCCTCGCCGCTCAGAGCGGGCACGACTTCTGGCACTTTCGGAGCGTCGGGCCTGGTGCCGACATGCCGCAACGCGGCATTCTGGGCTTCGATCTCGACCCGGGCATAGTCGGCACGCGCGATCTTCAGGACGAAACGCCCCTCGCCCGTGTCGACGCGGTAATTGCGATCCTGCTGGCTGCCGAGCTCGGTGAGATCGCCCGAAAGACCGTAATGTTGGGTCAGGATTGCCTTCGCCTCTTCGATCGACACGTCCGGTCTCGCAAGCTGCGTGCGGCGCTTCAGCAGTTCGTCTTCCATCATTTCCTTCCCGTCTCTGCGACGGTGCCTCTCTTACTGCGAAATACCTTCCAGACGATAGCGCGTGCCCGGATAAACAAGCCGCGCAACCGTCACATTGGCAGCTTCAGACCAGGTCCGGCGGCGGATCATCAGGCACGGTTCGCCCCGGCCGATTGAAAGGAGTTTGCATTCCCACGGCTTCGGCAGCACGGCCTCGACGATCTGTTCCGTCCGCGTGATCGGCGCGACCAACGTCAGATAGACGTTCGGGGTCATGCTGATAAAATCCTGTTCCAGGTAACTGGGGCAGATTGCGGGATTGACGAAACGGTCTTCGATCTGGATCGGAACGTCGTTCTCTGCGTGGACGATGATCGAGTGGAACACCCGCGCTTTCGTCGCGAGCCCGAGCGCCTCTGCGATTTCGGGGCTTGCCTGGTCTTCCTCGAGGAGCGTGATCCGCGAGGTATGCCTGTGGCCGCGCTCATGTATCTCGTCGGCGATATTTCGCACTTCCAGAAGGGCCGTGCTGCCTTTGCGGGCGGCGACGAAGGAACCTACCCCTTGGACGCGGGTGATCGCGCCCTCGCTCGCCAGCTCGCGAAGCGCGCGATTGGCGGTCATCCGGCTGACGCCGAGATCGGCGACGATATCGTTTTCGGACGGTATGCGATGGTGCGGCGGCCACTCGCCGCTTTCGATACGGCTGCGGATGAACTGTTTTACTGCTTCATAGCGCGGCACAGGCCCGTCGTCGAAGACCGTCCTATCGCTCTTGCGCCCCAATACCGCCATTCGATGCTCCACTACGGCCGGCCGCAGCCGGCCCGGCAAATCAGCGATTGTTTTCCTTTATTTCCAACTTGCGCGCCACAAGAAAATATCTATAGTTCCATATACAACCACGTACAGGAACGGCTCTCATGACAGTTTCCTCCGCTCACCGGCTGTTTGCCGATCAGGCGCTGCTGCCGACCGGCTGGTCCGAGAACGTCGCAATCTCCGTCGACGAGGCGGGACGCATCCTCGCAGTGGAAGCTGGACAGTTGAAGGCGGCAGGCGACGAGCACCTGTCCGGTCCCGTTGTCCCCGCGATGGCCAACCTGCATTCCCACGCCTTCCAGCGTGCGATGGCCGGTCTTGCGGAAGTGGCCGGAGCAGGCGACGACAGCTTCTGGACGTGGCGGGAGGAGATGTATCGCACCGTCGCCCTGGTCGATCCGGATGACGTCGAGGCGATCGCCGCAAAGCTCTACGTGGAAATGCTGAAAGGCGGCTTCGGCCGGGTGGTCGAGTTCCATTACCTTCACCATCAGCTCGACGGCACCCCTTACGCGGACCCGGCAGAAATGTCGCTGCGGATATTGAAGGCCGCTCAGGCGAGCGGCATCGGCCTCACCCATCTGCCGGTCTTCTACGCTCACGGCAATTTCGGCGGAGCAGCGCCGAATGCGGGCCAGCGCCCGTTTCTCCATGATCCGGATCGGTTCCTCGCGCTTCTCGACCGGCTCTCGCCCGCTTGCCATGCGACCGGCGCCACGCTTGGCTATGCCATTCATTCCCTGCGGGCCGCGACGCCTGAGGAAATGCGCGAGATCCTGGATTCGTCGCCCCTCTCCGGTCCCGTCCACGTCCATGTCGCCGAGCAACCCCGCGAAGTGGAGGATTGCCTGGCCTGGAGCGGCCGGCGGCCCGTCGAATGGCTCCTCGACAACATGCCCGTGGACGAGCGCTGGTGCGCGATCCACGCGACGCACATGACGCCCGATGAGACGAAACGGCTCGCCCATTCGGGAGCCGTTGCCGGCCTTTGCCCCGCAACGGAGGCAAATCTCGGCGACGGAATTTTTCCCGCGGTCGATTTTCTCGCGGCAGGCGGCCGCTTCGGGATCGGCACCGACAGCCATGTCGCGACCAGCGTCGCGGAAGAGCTGCGGCTCCTCGAATACGGCCAGCGACTGCGCGACCGCCGGCGCAACCGGCTCGCCGCGCCCGGCGCCTCCGTCGGCAGGACCATCTTCGATGCGGCGCTCGCAGGCGGCGCCCAAGCGGCCGGAGTGGAAAATCCGGGCATCCGCGTCGGAGGCAGGGCCGATTTCGTCGTCCTCGACGGTTCCAACCCCTATATCGCCGCGGCAAGCGGCAACCAGATTCTCGACCGCTGGCTCTTCGCGCTCGCCGGCGATGCGGTCCGCGACGTCATGGTCGCGGGCGAATGGAAGATCCGTAACGGACGACATGACCGGGAGGAAGACATCGACCGCGCCTTCGCGCGCGTTCTGAACAAGCTCAAATAGCAATCGAATCGCGATTTAAAAAAGGGGAATGCGCATGTCGATCAGCACAATGAAACGCACCTTCGCTGCAGCCGGCCTGATGCTGGCGGCATCCGCCGGCGGCGCCAATGCTTCCTATTGCGGCGACGGCAAGACCGTGACCTTCGCCGGCATCGACTGGGAGAGCGGAGCCTTCATCACCGAGGTCATGAAGACGATCCTTTCAAAGGGATACGACTGTCAGGTCGATTCGATCCCCGGCAATTCCGTGACTCTCGAGCAGGCAACCGCCAACAACGACGTGCAGATTTTCGCCGAGGAATGGCTCGGCCGCTCGGACGTCTGGAACAAGGCGGTCGAAGAGAAGAAGGTGGTTGCGGTCGGCAAGACCTTCGTGGGCGCCAGCGAAGGCTGGTTCGTACCGGACTATGTCGTCCACGGCGATCCCGGCCGCAATATCGAAGCCAAGGCGCCGGATCTGAAGAGCGTATCACAGCTTACCGATCCCAAGATCGCCGAGATCTTCGCCGATCCGGAGGAGCCGTCCAAGGGCCGCTTCCTGAATTGCCCCTCCGGCTGGACCTGCGAAGGCGTGAGCACTGCCAAGCTCGAAGCCTACAAGCTCGATGAAGCCTATGTGAACTTCCGCCCCGGGACGGGGACGGCCCTCGATGCGGCGATCACCTCAGCCTATCTCCAGGGTGAGCCGATCCTCTTCTATTACTGGTCGCCGACCGCGATCATGGGGAAGTTCAAGCTGATCCAGCTCGAAGAGCCGGCCTATAACGAAGCCTGCTGGAAGGAACTGAGCAGCGCCAGCGGAAAACGGGACGAAGGCTGCGCCTTCCCCTCCGTCGATGTGGCCTATGGCGTGAACAGCACCTTCGCTTCTGAAGCTCCGGAAATCGTCGAGATCCTTGAAAAGGCAACCTTCCCGCTAGATGAGGTCAACGCCAGCCTCGCCTATATGGCCGATAACCAGGTCGACTCCACGGCGGCGGCCGCCGAATTCCTGAAAACCAAGGTCGATATCTGGGGCAAATGGGTCTCGGACGAGGCGCGCGGCAAGATCGAAGCCGGCATCAAGTAACGGCGGCCCCATGCTGCCGGCGATCGCCAGCGCCTCGCCACCAGGCGGGGCGCTGCGACCGTAGGCAAAAGGCTGCCCCCCCCCCCCCCGGGCCAGGAGGGCATCGGCTAACCGCCGCCCGCCTGAACAAGGAACGACATCCGATGTTTCCGGACTCTCTCAATCTTTCGATCCGCGCGCCGGTGAACGACTTCGTCCAGGCGCTCGTCGCCAATTATGGCTGGGTGTTCAAGGCGATCAGCGGTGTCATCTTGAAGGCCGTTCTGTTCATTGAATGGATCCTTCGCGGCCTGCCCTGGTGGCTCGTCATTCTAGCCTTCATGGCGCTCGCCTGGCGAAGTTCGCGGCGGTGGTCTCTGACGCTGGCCGTGGGCGCGTTGCTGATCGCAGTCGGCATCCTCGGGCTCTGGGACCTGACGATGCAGACGCTCGCCCTGATGCTGATGGCGACCATCGTCTCGGTGGTGATCGGCGTGCCCATAGGGATCCTCGTCGCCAAGAGCCGCGTCGTGCGCAGCATCACCTTGCCGGTGCTCGACGTCATGCAAACCATGCCGAGTTTCGTCTATCTGATCCCGGCGCTGATGCTCTTCGGTCTCGGTAAGGTTCCGGCGATTCTCGCCACCATCATCTACGCCGTCCCGCCGCTGATCCGGCTCACCGATCTCGGCATCCGCCAGGTCGACGCGGAAGTCGTCGAGGCTGCAACGGCGTTCGGCGGCAGCCCAGGACAGATTCTCTTCGGCGTCGAACTGCCGCTTGCAACGCCGACCATCATGGCCGGCCTGAACCAGACGATCATGATGGCGCTGTCGATGGTCGTCGTCGCCTCGATGATCGGCGCGCGCGGTCTCGGCGAACAGGTGCTGAACGGCATTCAGACGCTCGACGTCGGCAAGGGCCTGGAGGCCGGCATCGGCATCGTCATTCTTGCGATCGTGCTCGACCGCATCACGCAGGGCTTCGGCAAGCCCCGGACGGAGGACGCGCGCAATGGCTGATATCGAGATCCGCAACGTCTACAAGATATTCGGGCAGGACGCGAAGAAGGCCCTCGCCATGGCCAGGGACGGCCTCGATAAAGCCGATATCCTGTCGAGGTCCGGCTGCAGCGTCGGCCTCAACGATGTCAGCCTGAAGATCGGCGCCGGCAAGATCTTCGTGATCATGGGCCTCTCCGGATCGGGCAAGTCGACGCTGGTGCGCCACATCAACCGGCTGATCGAACCGACGAGCGGCGAGGTCCTCTTCGACGGCAAGGACATTCTCAGTCTCGGTGCGAAGGCGCTGCGCGCCTTTCGCATGCGGCGCGTCAGCATGGTCTTTCAGAGCTTCGCCCTGATGCCGCACAGGAGCGTGCTGCAGAATGTCGTCTACGGCCAGCGCGTGCGCGGCGTGTCGAAGGACGATGCCAGCGAAATCGGCATGAAATGGATCGAGACGGTGGGCCTCTCCGGCTATGAGGCGAAATTTCCCCATCAGCTCTCGGGCGGCATGAAGCAGCGTGTCGGCCTCGCACGGGCGCTTGCTGCCGATACCGACGTGATTCTGATGGACGAGGCTTTCAGTGCCCTTGATCCGTTGATCCGCGGCGACATGCAGGACCAATTGCTGCAGCTGCAGCAGAACCTCGCAAAGACCATCGTCTTCATCACGCATGATCTCGACGAGGCCCTGCGCATCGGTTCGGAGATCGCGATCCTGAAGGACGGCCAGGTCGTCCAGGTCGGCGCCCCGAACGATATCCTCGACAACCCCGCCAATGACTATGTCGCCCGGTTCGTCCAGCGCCGGCACGAAAGGCCGCAGACCCATGCGTGAACCGATCTCGGTCGACGGACCGCTTAGCTGGCGAAACATCGCTTCCATCGCCGAGGGCGCTCGCCTGGACCTGTCGGCGCCGGCGCGCCAGCGGATCGCCCACGCCCGCGGGATCGTCGATTCCCTGGTGGGGCGCGGCATCCGCGGTTACGGCATCAACACCGGCGTTGGCGCGCTTTGCGATGTCATCATCAGTCGCGAGAACCAGCGGACGCTTTCGCGCAACATCATTCTGAGCCACGCTTGCGGCGTCGGAGATCCGCTCGGCCGAGTGGAAACCCGGGCGGTCATGACAGCACAGATAGCCAACTTCGCTCACGGCTATTCCGGCGTGCGGACCGAGACGGTCGAGACGCTCCTGGCGTTGCTCGACGCCGACATCATGCCTGTCGTTCCGTCGCGCGGTTCGGTCGGATATCTTACCCACGCCGCCGCGATCGGCCTCGTTCTGATCGGCCACGGGTCGGCCATGCAGGGGACGGAGAAACTGAGCGGCGGCGAGGCTCTTGCCCGCCTGGGGCTCACGCCGTTGCAGCTCGAGGCGAAAGAAGGTCTGAGCCTCGTCAACGGGACTCCATGCGCAACCGGGCTGGCGGCGCTGGCGCTCGCACGTACGGAAAGGCTGTTCGCCTGGGCGGATGCAGCCGCGGCGATGACCTATGAAAATCTCGGCAGCCAAGCCAATGTCTTTGCGGCATGGCCCTTGGGGCTCCGGCAATCCCCCGGCCTGAGCGCGGTCGGCGCGGGATTGCGTGACTGGCTGGCGGAAAGCCCGATGCTCGCAGATACGGCCGGCACCCGCACCCAGGATCCGCTGAGCCTCAGAGCCGTGCCGCAGGTGCATGGCGCCGCCCGCGACGCCTTTGGTCAAGTGGCCGAAATCGTCGACCGCGAACTTGCGAGCGTGACCGACAACCCCGCCGTCGCCGGCTCGCCGGAAGCACCCGAGGTGCATTCGCAAGCCCATGCGGTCGGCGCCGCGCTTGGCCTTGCAATGGATAGCCTGGCCGTCGCAGTGGCGGAAGTCGCGGCAATATCCGAGCGCCGTATCGACCGGCTCGTGAATCCTCTGGTGAGCGGTCTCCCCGCCTTCCTGGCTGGCGACGGCGGCGTTTCCTCGGGTTACATGATCGCGCAGTACACGGCTGCTGCACTCGTGGCGGAAAACCGCCGTCTGGCGGCGCCCGCCAGTCTCGACGGCGGCATCACCTCTGCGCTTCAAGAGGACATACTCACCCACGCGACGCCTGCCGCCTGGAAGGCGCTCGCGGTCGTCGACAATCTCGAGCTGATCCTGGCGATCGAACTGCTTGCGGCCGCTCAGGCCTATGACCTGCAGCCGCAAGTGCGGGGCAAGGCGCAACGCACCGCCGCCCTTTACCGGCGCATACGCTCAGCGATCCCCGCCTATCGCGACGATCGCCCGATGAGCGAAGACTTCGACCGGATGCGGCGGCTGATGCAGGATCCGGCCGATAGCACGGCGGGCCGTAACCCGCTCTGAACAAGGAAGGGAGGAGACCAAATGACGCATATCACCACCGAGGCAAGGGGCTCGCGCGGCAGCGCCGCATTGCGGCTCATCCTGTGCAGCCTCGTCGGCATATTCCTGTTTTTCGTGCCGGTCGAAATCAACGGCAAGTCGACGATCCTGCTCGACCATGCGGCAACCGCCATATCGACGCAGGCGCGGCCGGTGGCGATCGGTTTCGTATTGTTGCTGATGGCCTACGGCGCCTTCGCCCCCTTCCTGCGCGCCACCTGGCGCAAGACGACGACCGACGCCGTGTTTTCGGTCCTGCGCGTGTTCGGACTGGCACTTGCCGTCCTCTATCTCGCCGGCATCGGGCCCGCGGCCATCTTCGCCCCCGACATGCTGCCCTTTCTTTTCGACAAGCTGGTGCTGTCGGTCGGGCTGATCGTGCCCATCGGCGCTTTGGCACTTGCCTTCCTGATCGGCTACGGCCTTCTCGAGTTCACCGGCGTGCTCGTCCAGCCCGTGATGCGGCCGATCTGGCGCACGCCGGGCTGGTCGGCCATCGACGCCGTCGCTTCCTTCGTCGGCAGCTATTCTCTTGCGCTCCTGATCACGGACCGCGTGTTCCGCGAGGGAAAGTACACGGTGCGCGAAGCGGCGATCATCGCCACGGGCTTTTCCACCGTCTCCGCCACGTTCATGATCATCGTGGCCAAGACCCTGGGGCTGATGGACATCTGGAATTTCTACTTCTGGACGACGCTTCTCGTCACGTTCGTCGTTTCTGCGATCACCGCCCGGATCTGGCCGCTGTCCCGGCTTGCGCACGAGGGCGATCGGGACCAGCCGCTGCCCGCCGGCCGCAGCCGCCTGCGGGCCGCCGTCGAGACCGGTCTGGAACAGGCAGCCGTTGCCAAGGGCCTGCCGACACTGCTGCGCCAAAGCTTCCTTGACGGTCTGCGCATGGCCGCGATGATTCTGCCGAGCATCATGGCCGTCGGGCTCATCGGACTTCTCGCCGCCAAGTTCACGCCGATCTTCGACATTCTCGGCCTGACGCTCTATCCCTTTACCTGGCTCGCGCAGTTCGGTGAGCCGATGCAGGCCGCCAAGGCGCTCGCCTCCGGGCTTGCAGAGATGTTCCTGCCGGCCATCCTGCTCAAGGAGGCGGTGCCGGACGTGAAGTTCCTGGCCGCGGTGGTATCGGTCAGTCAGGTTCTTTTCCTGTCGGCCTCCGTCCCCTGCATGCTGGCGACCTCGATCCCGCTCAGCTTTCGCGATCTTCTGGTGATCTGGTATATTCGCGTCGTATTGAGCATACTGGTGACGGCACCGATCGCTTGGATCGGAACGTCCATGGGATGGCTCGGCTGACGATGATGCGAATTCTGCGCTCGAGCGAGTACAGGCATATGCCGTGGAAGAACGGCGGCGGGGAGACGGTGGAAATCGCCGTCTCTCCGGACCGGGCCACCATTGCCGATTTCGACTGGCGCATAAGCATGGCGACCGTCGCCACCAATGGCGCCTTCTCGATCTTTCCCGGCGTCGATCGCACGCTCTCGATCCTGGAGGGCGGCGGGATGACGCTTGCGATCGAGGGCCGGCAACCGAAGCTTTTGACCACTGCGGACACGCCCCTCACCTTTCCCGCCGACCTGCCGACATCCGCGACGCTCGCTGATGGACCGGTCACCGACCTCAATGTGATGACACGGCGCCAGGCGTTGAAACACCGCGTGCGCAGGATTCATGTCGAGGGCTCGCAGCCTTTGTCTACGAGCGCCCGCGATTTCGTTCTCTTCTGTCATCGGGGCAGCGTTGCGCTCGTGACGGAAGGCGTATCCGCCATCCTGCACGGGCTGGACGCGGCGATCCTCGTCCAGCCGACCACGCTCACGCTCTCGGCCGACATCGCATCGGAAGTTTTCCTGATAGAAATCGGCTCGGCCTGAATCCGCAGCCTGAGCGCGGCTTCGGGCAATGATTTTCCATCCGGAATTCGAGTCGGCTCAGCGCATCCCGAAAAGCAGGAGAAGGCCGCCGATCAACATCAGCGCTACGCCGAGCCAGTTGCGCAGCGGACTCAGAAAACGCAGGCCCTGCCCGCGCGGCTCAAGCGTCTGCTTGGGATCGGCTTGCGAGGGCTCTGGCGGTTCGCTCAACCGCCGTCGCCCGAGCGCCTCCCACGCCATGTAGAGAAGCCCGCTGATGAAAAGAAATGCACCGGCCAGAGTTGCCCACACGCGCGCCTCCTGCAGCTGCTTCTGCGTGTTTCACTGTTTCAATGAACCAGTGATTGATCCAGGCGGCGATGGAACGCGCGGCGTTGTCAGCGAACGCGCGTCTGAGGACGCACGACGTTCATCTGAAGCTCGTGGCTGGAGGCGTATCGCCCGAGAACCCTGATCAGGCGGCGTTCCTCGGCCTTGTTGATGCCGCTGCGCCTGCAGTATTCCGCCACGTCCCAAACATGCCTGGCCTGGGACTTGTCTAGCTTTCCGATGTCCGCGTGTTTCATCCTGCGCCTCCCAACTGCGTTGGATTCAACGTCGATCGGCACAAATGGTTCCGTCCGCTTGGGCAAGCTCCGACGACGATATCGCTTTGCCGGCGGGGCCTGCCACCGCTGAGGACACGCCCAGATTGAGTTGGAGGCATCGCCGGATCGCGCCGAGGTCGAGGATTGGGGACCACGTGGGCGACGACAGTTTCTCAGGCCGGAACCTTTGCGCGCGGCTGCGGTTTCGACCATGACCGACCGGAGGTGATGTCATGACCAGAACCTGGGAGCGATTGGCGCTTATCGGCGCCGCCGTCATCATAGTCGCCAGTGCGATTTTCTATGTTTATGTCGACCGCTTCTCCTCGGCCAATTCCACCCGGATCGAGGATACCAGGGTCAATGCCGACGGCATCAACACCATCGACGAAAACCCGCCGAGCGCCACGGGCGACAAGGACAATCCTTCCTGAGCACGCCCGCGCAGCCAGCCGGCACCGGCCGCGGACGCCGTTTGCAGGCTGGCGGCCGGTCGCGCTTCGGGGGCGTGGCGAAAGGGACGGCCGGGGCGGCTCAAGGCCCTCCCGCCATCGACCCTACGACCACCATCACCAGCGCGTCGACGTCGATCTCTCCGTTCACCGCGACCTTGTCTCCCGCCTGGCGGACCTGAAGTTTCGCAGGGTTCTCCGCCGCCTGCCGCTGCAGTTCTTCGATAACGGCAGCGATGGCCTTCGCCTCCAGATTGCCTTCGTTCAGATGGCTGGTACCCATTTCCAGAAGACCCCTTCCTTTCGCTCGGGATAATATTTGAATTCGCACTCGAACCGCCGCCCGTAGGCGGCTGCCTCGGCTAACGCCGCTTCCGAGGGCGGGTTCATTCCCGTTCCCGGGGCAAACCAATCCTCCAGGAGATCGTCGGGCACGTAGGCCCCGATTCTCAGGGGGAGACTGGTCAATGCGGAATCCATCTCTTTCGGTGCCGGCATGCGATCCTCCTGACCGACCAAGAGCATTTCCGCTTTATCTCCCAATCGCGGCAATGCTCTTATCCTTCGTTGCCGCAATTCCGGACGGAAAACCGCTGCGCACTTTTCCTGGAATTGCTCTAACAAGGCCGGCGCCGGGAAGTTCCGCTTCCCGCCCCGTCCATGCGAATGCAGCCGCCTTGCCCGAGCGCTGCATTTGTAGCAGCAAGTCAAATGGCGCCGTGCGTCCGCAAACGCGCAGCGCCATATGATGGCGACCGTTCGGCTATATTACCAGACGAGGCTCAACCTATGCGAGGGCATCCCGGCCGATTTGCGAAATAGACGGTGGTAAACCGACCACGCCGGCCGACGCCGTCGACGGCAATCTCCCGCCGTGTAATGGATCGGATATCCGGGTCCCGGATTCCGAGCCGGTAGGCGCGGCGGATGGCCTGACGCTCGCTGCAGCCGCGAGACGGACGATAGTCGTAATCATCATCGTCATATCTGCGGTCACGCAGCTGCGGACCGTCCGGACCGATATACAAGTCAAACGACTGGGCTGACGAAGCAGAAGGTACAGCAGCAGCCGCGCCGCCCAAAATCAACCCGGCCGCGAAAAGCCTGCCGATGTTCATGACTTCTCCTCCATGTTCTCATTTGAGAGAGTGCTTAAACTCATATTTGAACGGCAGGGGAGCGGATAAGTTCCGCCCTTCGGGCGTTCACGAGGGGCGGAGGACCGAACCGGCGGCACGCATGTCCCCGAATCCGCCTGCCTTCGCACCGATGCGGGATGAAACGACCCCTTTGACTTACTTCCACCTCTTGCAATCGAGTTGAATGCGATTGCTTATTTCTAAAGCAAGTAGTATCAGTAACGCTTCATTGTAAAATCTAGTTGTATTCTGTGGCGGCGATGCGAACCACAGATCGCACCCGCTTCCCGTTCCTGATTTCCGCGCTTCGGCAGCAGCTAGAGGAAAGCATGGTCATTCGGCATGGAACAAGTCTGTCCGATACTATCCGCGGCTTTCTCGGCGACGATGAAATCTGGGGCTACGCCGGCAACGATTACCTGAACGGCGGTGCGGGCAACGACAGGATCTACGGCGGCCTCGGGAACGACTATATCGTCGCTGGTTTGGGCGATGACTACGCGGATGGCGGCGAAGGAAACGACCGCTTGGACGGCGGGCACGGCAACGATATCCTCCTTGGCGGGTTGGGAAACGACATCTTCGACGGCGGCGAAGGCAATGATGTCCTGAACGGGGGCGACGGCCATGACCAGATTCTGGGAGGCCGTGGAAACGACACGATCTTCGGCGGCGACGGCGAGGAATACATTGACGCAGGCGCTGGAGACGACCTTATCTATGCCGGTTCGGGCGATGACGGTTTCAACAACCGGATCAATCCGGCAACCGGGAAACGCACGCAACAGGCGGTCGGAGGCGGCGACGGCAACGACACGATCTACGGCGAAGCCGGCAACGATGCACTGAAGGGCCAATCCGGAAACGACCGCGTCTATGGCGGAATCGGCGATGACATCGTCGATGGCGGGAATGGCAACAACTATCTCGACGGCGGCGCCGGCGACGACGTACTCGATTCGGAGGGCGGGACGGACGAGGCCCATGGCGGAACCGGCAACGACAGGATTGCGCTTGGCGCCGGCAACGACCGTGCCTACGGAGACGAGGGCGACGACATCCTGTCGGGCGAAGCAGGGGCCGACTTCCTTCACGCCGGCATCGGCAGCGACTGCCTCTATGGCGGCGCCGGCAATGACATGCTCTTTGGCGACGCGGGGAAAGACACGCTCTCGGGCGACGCTGGAAGCGACAGTCTGTGGGGCGGCGCCGACGCAGATCGTTTCGTCTTCAAAGGCGCTGCCGCCCGGAGCGGCCAGGACACCATCATGGATTTCCAGGACGGTCTCGACGTCATCGTCCTGGAAAGGCTCGGGATCACAAAATACGCCGGTTCCGGCAGCAAGGGCAGCGTTTACGCCTATGACGTCGCCGGCGGCGACGTCCTGATAAAAGGCTCCGACTCAAGCGGCAAGACGTTCTCCATCCTCGTTGACGATCCGAACGGCTCGCTCAGCGCCGCCAGCTTTTCGAAGGACGACTTCCTTTTCGCCTGAAACATATGTCAATGGAAGGATTGGTAGCGGAGGAGGGATTCGAACCCCCGACACAAGGATTATGATTCCTCTGCTCTAACCTACTGAGCTACTCCGCCGCCGGTGCCGTGAAGCTTCCGAAAGAAGCCCGTCTCGGCTGGACGGGCGGCTTATAAGGCGCTGTTCCGGCTAGTGTCAAGCAATGTCTTCGGGAAAGAGCGAAGTTTTCCCGACATGCCCGACTCCCCCGCTTTTACGCGGCCGCCGGTGCCTGTAAAAGCTCCTTCAGCGCCGCTTCCGCGGCCGGCTCACGCTCGGACCTGCGGATGAAGCCGCCGCCATAGACGCGCGCGTCCTCGCCGGTGCCGGAATAGAGCGCGCAGGCCTGGCCGGGCGCAACACCCGCCTCGCCTTCGACGAGCTCCACATAGAGTCCCTCGGTGTCGCTCCTGAGGACCGCCGGCGCGGGTCGGCGGGTGGAGCGCACCTTGGCAAAGCATTCGAAGCCCTGCCCCGCTGCCGCGTCCAGTTCCTCGTCACCCAGCCAGTTGACGTCGCGCAGGTAGACGCGGCGCGTCTCCAGTGCCTCCTTCGGGCCGACGATGACGCGGCGCGAGCGGGCGTCGAGATAAACGACATAGAGCGGCTCGCCAGTCGCCACGCCGATGCCGCGGCGCTGACCGATCGTGTAATGCAGGATGCCGTCGTGCGCCCCCAATACGCGCCCGTCGAGATGGACGATCTCGCCGGCAAGCGCCGCGTTCGGCTTCAGCTTCGAGACGATGTCGCTGTATTTGCCCTGGGGCACGAAACAGATGTCCTGGCTGTCGGCCTTCTTGGCGACGACAAGGCCCATCTCCTCGGCGAGGGCCCGGGTCTCGCTCTTCGGAAGACCGCCGAGCGGGAAGCGCAGATAATCGATCTGCTCCTGCGTTGTCGCAAAGAGGAAATAGCTCTGGTCGCGCTCGGCGTCGGCAGGCCGATAGAGCGCACGCTGTCCGGCATAACGCGGCTTCGGGCTCGGCCGCGAACGGATGTAATGGCCGGTGGCGAGCGCATCGGCGCCGAGTTCCTTGGCGGTCGCGAGCAGGTCGGCGAACTTGACCGTCTGGTTGCAGGCAACGCACGGGATCGGCGTCTCGCCGGCGATATAGCTTTCGGCAAAGGGGTTGATCACCGTCTCGCGGAAACGCGCCTCGTAATCGAGGACATAATGGGGAATGCCGATCGTCTCGCAGACGCGGCGGGCGTCGTCGATATCCTGACCGGCGCAGCAGGAACCGGCCCTGTGCACTGCCGCGCCATGGTCGTAAAGCTGCAGCGTGATGCCGAGAACGTCGTAGCCCTCGCGTTTGAGTAGCCCCGCCACGACGGAAGAGTCGACGCCGCCGGACATGGCGACGACGACGCGCGTATCTTCGGGCTTGCGGTCAAAATCGAGACTGTTCACGGGATCCAATCCGGCATCCGGGCGCGGCTCCTGTACCGGCACCCTGTTTCACGCTTGAGGCCGCGGATCACATGAACGCGGCATTTCTGAAGGTCGACGCCCTTCAGGCATTTTTCTCCGTGCCGCGACATATAGAAACTTGCGCCCGTCACGGCAAGAGCGGGCGGCCACGACACGGGCCGAGCCCTCGGCGAATCAGATCAGCTTCATCCGTATCGCCCTTGCGATCGCCTGCATGCGGTTGACGGCGTCGAGCTTGCGGGTGGCGCTCTTGAAATAACTGCTCACCGTATAGGCGGATATGCCGAGAATGATGGCGATCTCGTCGCTGCTCTTTCCGGCGGCCGCCCAGCGCAGACATTCGATCTCCCGGCTCGAGAGCTTCTCGCGCGCGCCACCGCCGGCATCGAAGGTACGCTCCAGACATTCGAAAAGCTGCACGAGCGTCAGATAAAGCGTCGCGAGCTCCGCGCCGGCAGGCTCGCCCCTCGTACCGGAGAGCATCACCACGAAAGGCTCGCCATAGGTCGTGTGCAGCAGCACCGCGAAGTGGGCCATATCCGAGTGAGGCGGGAGGCGGCGAACCGAAGCCTTGCCGGCGCCCTTGCGCGCCGCTTCCATGAGTTCCGGGCCGCCGGTGACGGGCAGCTTCGTCTGACGCAGCCGCTCGACCAGCACGCTCGTCTGGAAGGTTTCGCCGGCATCGTATTGCCGCACGAGTTCCGCGGGCCAGTTGCTCAGCACGAGCCGCTCGGAAAAGCGCTGCTCGTCGGCCAGCGGCAGCCGCGCGATCAGGAAATGCGCGTAGCCGTAACGGGAGATCAGCCGCCGCATCAGATGCAGGAGCTCATACTCCGTGCGCACCGATGCGGTGTCGACCTCGAAAGGCATGTTCGTTTCGGCCTCGCGCCGCGAGGCCGGTTCATTCGAATCGTTCATTCGGTCACCGTGCTGCCGGCGTTGCCGCCGCAATGGAGACTAAAGCGGTCCAGGCCCGGCGGCTGAAAGCGCCGCCCTTCCCGCGCCGCAGACATGAGCCGCACCGCCCGCAGGTTTCGTGACGCCCGGGTTTATTCCGGGAGCGTACACATGGACGCCCATTTGATCCGGCGCCGCGTTACCGCGAATTCCAGTCGAAGCGAAATGTGGTGATTGCATGGCCCGCCTGGCGAAAATCCGTGGAAGGCCTGCCGTTCCGTTCCGTCACGAACAGCCGCACGCGCGAACCATCCGCGGCCGAGGCCGCTCAAATGATGATCAAATGGTTATCAACGGTTTAGGCAATTATTAAATGTGGCAAGCTAAGGTCGCAGCCATATGGTCTTGAGTTTGTGTAGAGAGTCCCATGACCGAAATGATGCGTCCACGCGTGAAATATGTCATCGGCCCCGATGGCAGTCCCTTGACGGTGGCGGACCTGCCGCCGGCCAATACCCGGCGCTGGGTTATCCGCAGGAAGGCTGAAGTCGTCGCCGCCGTGCGTGGTGGCCTATTAAGCCTCGAAGAGGCATGTGAGCGTTATACGTTGACCGTAGAGGAATTCCTCTCCTGGCAATCCTCGATAAACGATCATGGCCTCGCCGGCCTGCGCACGACGCGCATCCAGCAATATCGCCACTGATCGTCCCCAACAGGGCCATGTTCGAACCGGCGACTCGGGTGCTTCCCGAGTCGCCGGTTTCGTTTCGGCCTGTTTGACCGTAGAAAGATGCAGCAGATGGTGCAGCAGCGATTTTGGGAAGGACGACCGATGGACATCGCCCAGGAAGAAGCGAATGCGAAGGGCCGCTACACGGCGACGCTCGACGGCCATACCGGGGAGATGACCTATTCAAGGTCGTCGCCCCGGCTCATAATCGTGGACCACACTTTCGTTCCGGACGAGCTGCGCGGCAAGGGCGTCGGCCAGGCGCTTGCGCTTCACGCCATCGACGAGGCCCGCAAGGGCAGCTGGAAGATCATCCCGCTTTGCCCGTTCATGCGCGCCCAGGCCATGCGCCACCCGGAGTGGCAGGATGTGATCCAAGGCTGAAAGATATGGAATTCGCCCCGCCTGCGGCGCCGCAGGCGCGGCGCGCAGGACACGGCGGCAGTCCGCCGCGCGCCGCCGGTTGCGACGGCGGAGCTTCTCCTGCAGGCGTCAGGCGCGCAGCCGCGCGCCCGTATCGCGCTCCTCGAGCGCAGCTGCCCTCGCATATTCCGCCTGCACCTCCGCAAGCGCGAGCTCGGCCGCATCCTGCTGCATCTTCAGCTCACGAATCGAAACCTGGAGATTGTCGGCCCTCTGGCGGGCGGCCTTGGCAAAGGTGGGATAGGCAAAATGCGACGGGTCGGAGATTCCCGACTTTTTCTCCTCGAAAACGATCTGGTTCTCCAGATCCTTGGTCATACGCTCGAACTCGGCCATCATCATCTGAAGCTGGCTGAGCTGGCGCTGCTTTTCCCGAACCTGAAATTCCTTCAGGCGGACAAGGCTCTCACGTGCTTTCATACGCAATACTCCCGTGGATACCGAGACCCCGGTTACTGTTCCCGAGCGGGATGGGAAGGTGTGAAGCGGATCTCAGTCCGCATCCCGCTCTAACTCCTTCTAATAGACCACCGACTGAGTCCCGGATTGCCCGGAATCATCGTGATCTGCGGCCCGTTGTGCCGGCCCAATCGGGCCGGAAACAAAAATCGACCGCGGCCTTAACAAATGCCTACCGCTGGTAACCTTTCGTTTACGGGCATCGTTAATCATAGGTGCGATGATTTAAGGCTCCGTAAATGCTGATGCATGAAATGTGGACTTTCGAGCATTTGCGAGTCGGAAGAGTCAGTTAACGGCATTCCCTCATGTTTTGCATGAGGAGCGCAATTTCAGATTTACGTTTGAAATCAGGAGACTGCTAAAAATATTTAACATTTTCGATACACCTTGCCAGAGTGAATCAGAATTTGTTAACCATTTGGTGGCAGCCTCCAAATCAGGCAACGACTGGATCCGTATCGCGTAAGGATGCCACGACAACCTTGGGCGGCGGAAAAGGGGAAGACTATGCGGGTTCTACTGATCGAAGACGACAGCGCGACGGCTCAAAGCATTGAGCTCATGCTCAAGTCCGAAAGTTTCAACGTCTACACCACCGATCTCGGGGAAGAAGGCGTCGATCTCGGCAAGCTTTACGACTACGATATCATTCTTCTCGACCTGAACCTGCCGGACATGTCGGGTTACGAAGTTCTCAGAACGCTGCGTCTGTCGAAGGTCAAAACGCCGATTCTCATCCTGTCGGGTATGGCGGGCATCGAAGACAAGGTCCGGGGCCTCGGATTCGGCGCCGACGACTATATGACCAAGCCTTTCCACAAGGACGAGCTGGTGGCCCGTATCCACGCGATCGTGCGCCGCTCCAAGGGTCATGCCCAATCGGTCATCTCCACGGGCGAGCTGATCGTCAATCTGGATGCCAAGACCGTGGAAGTCGGCGGCCAGCGCGTGCACCTGACCGGCAAGGAATATCAGATGCTGGAGCTGCTCTCGCTGCGCAAGGGCACAACGCTCACCAAGGAAATGTTCCTGAACCACCTTTATGGCGGCATGGACGAGCCGGAACTGAAGATCATCGACGTCTTCATCTGTAAGCTGCGCAAGAAGCTCGCCAACGCCGCCGGCGGCGCCAATTACATCGAGACCGTCTGGGGCCGCGGCTACGTGCTGCGCGAGCCGGAAGGCAGCGACTATCTGGAAACCGCCTGATTTCCGGCAGTTCCGGGCGGCGACATCCCCGCATCCGCCGCCTTGCCGCAACCGCAGCCGAACCCGCCTCCCCTGGGCGGGTTTTTTGTTGCCGGCAGGCGCCGTTGACCTCGCTGATGGATGGTGGATTCCGCCACGGGCGAATTGATCGGCCGGATCCTGAAATAGAGCGGCCGCATTCCGCAGACGAGGTTGCATCGGCGAAGCCGCTTAGGGAGGCGGCGCCTGAATTACACGATGCATCCGGCGGTCTTGCGGGCGCCCAAGAGCGGGCTCTGTATCAGGCCGCCATGGACTGGCTGGCGAAAACACTCGTCAGAATCTTGCGGTCGAATGGCTTCAGCAGGAAGTCATCGGCACCGGCCCGCTTGCCGGCCATCATCTTCTTGAGATCCGCCTGGACGACGCAGTAATAGATCCGCACCGAGGCGCCTTCCGGCAGGCGACGGATATTGCCGATCAGATCGAGCGCACCATCGAGGCCCGCGTCGACGATGAGGATGTTCGGCAGTTCGGCTTCGCATCGAACCAGTGCGTCAAGGCTGCTCGGCGCCTCGGAAACCAGGAACCCCATTCCCGATAGAATGCGTTTCCCGACCTTGCGCACAACATCCGACCCGTCAGCAATCATCAAGCGCCGCACGTTCAAACTCCTTCCCGTTTCGCCACACGCGAAACCATCTCCATCAAGCAATCCTATACGGATTTGGCAAAGAAACAGTTACCGCGGTGACGCGACATCGCCCGCCGCCGCAAAACCGTCGGCGCTTCCGACCAGTTGGACAGATGCGGTCGTGAAGAATGCGGGAGGGCGCATGCGTCCTCCCGTTCCCAGGCGATGAGACGATGGAATTGGCCGGATTACTCCGAAAACCGCGCCCGGTTCCGCTTCAGGCGTTCACCGTTTCGGGCGCTACGACGCGAGCGGAGAAGACGATGGCTTCGCCGGTCGATACGACGTCGATCGCCATCCCGGCCTCTTCCGCCAGGAGCACCGTGTAATAGGGCTGGATCGAATGTGCGTCGACCGCCTCCTCCGGCGTGCCGGAGATGAGCTCCACCAGCTTCGGCGGCACGCGCATCATCCGACCCTTGGCATTGAGGGTGAATATTGCGTCGAACTCCGGATTTTCCAGAGTGATGTCAATGACGCCGCCACGCGGGATCGAGCCATAGGCGATCAGGAACAGGTTCAGGAGCAGCTTGACGCGGTTCTTGGCGATGATCGCGCGCGGACCGTTCCAGTTGACTTCGGTCTTCTTCTCCGAAGCGGCAAAATCCTTGGCGGCCTTCTCGGCCTCGCCGGTGTCGATCGAGGCGCCGACCGAGCCCGAGGCCCCGAATGCAAGGCGCGCGAATTTCAGCCGTACCGAAGCATTGAGCGCGCTGGTGCGAATGAGGTCCATCGCATCCGCATCGGCGCCGCCCTCGTCGAGGAGTTCGAGACCGTTGTTGATGGCGCCGACCGGCGAGATGATGTCGTGGCAGACGCGACTGCACAGCAGCGCGGCCAGATCGGGTCCCGTCAATGTCAGATTCGGATTCTTTGCCATCATTCTTCCTTGTTCGCTTCAAACCGGATCACGGGCTGTTGGGGCGCCGGGCGCACGCAAAGCCCGATGCTGCTCCCGCACGGTCGTGAGTAAGATCATGAGGCGGGCGGTCGTGCCATATAACGATAAGCCATAATGACATCACATTTGGTAAACCGATTGTTAAGATCATCGGTTCAAATTGTCGGAGCGCCCGATTTTCAGGGGGTTCCTGGAAACCGATAAGGCGCACTCGTTCGAATTGCCAGTGCGTCCCGCGCGCATTCTTGTGAAAAACGGTCATGCCGGCACCGGCCGCGCAGCCGATCGAAGAGCCGGTCATGCGGCCGACGCGCGAGCCGCTTTCGCGCCCCGACGGAGGAAACGATGCAGCCGATGATGAAGACGACCCGGATGGCTGTCCGCGCTATTGTTACCATGATGGCTCTGGTGGCCAGCGTCCTGATCGCCGGCACCGGGGGTGCGCAGGCGCAATCCCAGAACACGAGCCAGTACACGATGCAGGAGATCGTCGACGCCGGTCACGGCTTCTTTGGCGAAACGTCCGGCGGCCTTGCCAAGGTGGTCGAGCGGGCCTTCGAGCGCTATGGTCTGCCGAACGGTTATATCCTCGGCCAGGAAGGATCCGGCGCCTTTATCGCCGGCGTCACCTACGGCGAAGGCGAGCTCCATACGAAGAACGTCGGACAGCACAGCGTCTTCTGGCAGGGCCCGTCGCTCGGGCTCGACTGGGGCGGACAAGGCAGCCGCGCCATGATGCTTGTCTACAATCTGCCGAGCGTCCCGGCTCTCTACAAGCGCTTCGGCGGCGTCTCAGGCTCCGCTTACGTGGTCGCCGGGGTCGGCATGACGGTGCTGACGGACGAACATGTCGTGGTGGTGCCTATCCGCACCGGCATCGGCGCAAGACTCGGGATCAATGTCGGTTACCTCAAGCTGACGCAGCAGCCGACCTGGAACCCCTTCTGAGGCTTCCGCGGCGCAGCACCGATGAACGCTGCCCTTCGAAAAGACGTGCAAGCTTGCGGTAATTGTTGCAGCATTTCCTGCATCATGCTTACTGCATGAACGCGAATGCCTGCCTGCTGCAGACCCGGTCCTCACTGAAACGGCCAGCACGTGATTGAATATGCGCTCCTCTTTGCCCTCGGCTTCCTGACGGCGGTCGTCATCGGCCTTCTCGTCGCGCCTGCCATCCAGAGACGCATCGTGCGCTTTGCGGAGGACAGGCTGAAGGCGACGATGCCTCTCAGTCCGCAGGAAGTGCGCGCGCAAAGGGATGCCGCGCGCGCAGCCTATGCCGTCGAAAATGCAAAGGCGCTTCAGGCGCTGCGCCGCGAGCGCGACAAGGCCGTCGCGCTGATGGTGCAGAACGAACGGACCTTGAAGGACGCGCGCCATCTGGCGAGCGAAAATACCGAACTCCAGGCGCAGCTGGCGGATATGAACGTCGAAGCGGCCTACATGCGCTCCACGATCCGCCAGCTCGAGCAACGCCTGGAAAGCATGAAAGAGGCTGCCAAAAACGCGGCACGGGAGAACGGCGCGGTTTCCGGGACCGTGCGTTCACTGCAGAGCCGGATCGAGAAGCAAAGCGCGGACCTCGACGGCCTCAGGATAGACCTTGCTGCGCGCGATACCGAAGTCGAGCATCTGAAGAGCCGCATGGCAGCAATGCGCGACGAGCGCGAGACGTTGCGCGCCAACCTCAAGGCGGAAACCGCCCGGGCCCGGGAGATGGAGCTGCGCCTTACCAGAGACGAGGCACGCATGCACCAACTCGAAAACCGGCTCGCCCGCGAAACGGCGGCCAACGCCGATCGCGAGAGTGCGCTTGAGCAGCGCGCGGCCGAGATCGCCCATTTGAGATCGCGGATCAAAACGCGCGGTGCGAAGCGTTCGAAGCAGGCGGACGAGCATGACGCGGCGGATGGGCTCGACACGACAGCGCTTTCCGATGATCTCAGAAACCGGGCGACAGCGCTCTCGGAACGCCTTGCCGGCTCCAAATCGGCTGCTCACGATGAGGCGCTCCGCGAGGAGATGGCCGAAATCGCAGCTGGCATGGTCACCCTGACCGCGGCGCGCGAGGGCGACACCTCACCAATCCACGGCCTTCTCGCCGGCGAAGATGCCGAAGGGCAGGCAGACCGCACGAGCCTGGCGCGGCGGGTCAAGGAGATGCTGGGGCCCGAATGAGATCAGGGCGCCTGACGCGGGCGGCATTCGCACGCTCGCCGTTGCCTCAAACCCTGCCGTTGACGACTGCAACCTGATGCAGCGCGATGCCCGCGGCCATCGCCACGTTGAGGCTGTCCAGACCCGGACGCTGCCGGATGCGCGCCGTGCGGATTTGTGAAAGTATCGTTTCAGGCAGTCCCTCGCCCTCAGTGCCGACCAGCAATGCGATGCGCGGCGCCGGCGGAATTGCAGCGATGTCTACGGTACCGCGCGGGGACAGGCCCCAGACGACGAAATCTGCCGTCTGAAGCCGTTCGATCAGCTCCGCCGCGGTACCCTCGCGCGCAAAGGGCAGCGTCAGCACCGAGCCGACGGACACGCGGATTGCCTTGCGGTACATCGGATCGCAGCTCGTCGAGTCCATCAGCACCGCGTCAACTCCGAAAGCCGCAGCATTGCGAAAGAGCGCCCCCATATTGTCGTGGTTCGATATGCCGCAGGCAGCCAGCACGAGGCTCGACTGCGGCAATTCCGCAATCAGCGCGTCGCGCCCCGTCGCGGCATCGCGCCGGCCCAGCGCCAGCACGCCGCGATGCATGTTGAAACCGGCGATCGCGTCGAAGACCCCGTCCGCGGCCACATAGACGGGAACGTCCGACGGAAACTGCGCGAGCAGCTCCGCGACGCCCGCAACCCGACTGTCGAGGAGCAGGATCGCCTCGGCTGCGATGCCGCGCCCTGCGCGATGCGCGGCCGCGAGCATCCTGAGCACAACGGTCCCCTCGGCGATGAATCGGCCCTGCCGTCCCGTCAGATCGCGCTCCTTGATCGAGACGAACCCGGCAATGCGCGGGTCCGCCGGATCGTCGATGCGAAGGAGCGGCCGGGTCATGTCGTCAGTTGTTCCTGACCGTGACGTCGGCGACGATGCGGCCGGCCCTGATGTCGAAAACGATCGCGCGGGGCTCCGCGCCGGGCAAACTGCCGTAGAAGAGGAGCTGGGAGCCGGAGAGCGCCACATCGCTCACGGTAAAGCCGGCCGGCAGAGCCGCGATCGCGCTCACCGGCGCGTCGCCCGGCACGCTCAAAGCCGGCTGCGCCGCCTCGGCGCTCCCGTCCGTGCGGGTCAGCTTATAGACAATCGCCCCGAGGACGGCCATAAGCATCACCAGCATCACGCCGGCCGAGACGAGTTGCAGGCGAACCATCTTGCGGCGGACGTTCTCCATCGCTGGATCAAGCGGCTTGTCTTCCTGTTCTTCAGGCTCGATTGCGGTCATGGTCGGCTTTCTATCGGAATTGGAACGGAATGAACGATCCCTTTAAACAAGCGCCCGGCAATAGGAAAGTCCTCAAGGCGGGCGATGACGCGGCCGGGCGCCTCGACGCCTTCCTGACGGAAGCGCTTGCGGGCGAGTTTTCCCGCAACCGCATCAAGAGCCTGATCGAGCAAGGGGCCGTCTCGATCAACGGCGCGACCGTTACCGAGCCGAAGCGAAAGGTTCACCCCGGCGACACCTTCCGTATTGCCTTGCCCGAGCCGGAGGATCCCGAGCCCAAGGGTGAGGCGATCCCACTCGACGTGCTTTATGAGGACCTGGACCTGATCGTGCTGATGAAGCCCGCCGGCCTGGTCGTGCATCCAGGCGCCGGCAATTGGACGGGAACTCTCGTCAACGCGCTCATCCACCATTGCGGCGACAGCCTTTCGGGCATCGGAGGCGTCAAGCGCCCCGGCATCGTGCATCGCCTCGACAAGGACACGAGCGGCGTCATGGTGGTCGCGAAGAACGACGCCGCGCACCGCCATCTTTCGGATCAGTTCGCCGACCACGGCCGCAGCGGTCCGCTCGAGCGCGCCTATCGTGCCGTGGTCTGGGGCAGGCCGCGCCAACTGAAAGGCAGGATCGATGCACCGCTGGGGCGAGCCGGCGACCGGACGAAACGGGCCGTCAAACGCGAGGACAGCGACGATGCCCGGGAGGCGATCACGCATTACGAGGTGGTCGAGCGCTATCACGAAAAGCCGGACGGCACCTCTCTGGCCTCGACCGTCGAATGCCGTCTGGAGACCGGGCGTACCCACCAGATCCGCGTGCACATGGCCCATATCGGTCATCCGCTGATAGGCGACCCGGATTACGGCGCGGCCTTCCGGACCAAGGCAAATCTTTTACCGGAGCCGGCGAAGGCCGTCGTCAATCGTTTTCCACGACAGGCCCTGCACGCCTTCATGCTGCAGTTCGAGCATCCCGCGACCGGCGAGACCCTGCATTTCGAAGCGCCGATGCCGGCGGATATGCAGGAATTGATCGCGGCCCTGCGGGCCGAAGCCTCTTGAATTTGCGCGTGAAAATTCCAATCTTATAGTCGCTTCAATTCGCCAATTCCTTTTCTCTGGCTTCACGACAGCGTGAAACTGGATTCCTTGAATCATGCTTTCGCCGTACTTATTTGTTAGCCTCGTGGGGTCTTGGATGAAGACCCACAGGCCCGGCCTGCCGTCCCGGAGGCCGGCGACGCACAAAGGGGGTGCTTCATGGCCCGCAATACCTTGCCGACCATTGCCGCTGGAGAGGGCGGCCTCAATCGATATCTCGACGAGATTCGCAAGTTTCCGATGCTTGAGCCGCAGGAAGAGTACATGCTCGCCAAGCGGTACCAGGAGCATGACGACCGCAATGCCGCGCACAAGCTCGTAACGAGCCACCTGCGCCTCGTCGCCAAAATCGCAATGGGCTATCGCGGCTACGGCCTGCCGATCGGCGAAGTCATATCCGAAGGCAATGTCGGCCTGATGCAGGCGGTCAAGAAGTTCGAGCCCGATCGCGGCTTCCGCCTGGCGACCTACGCCATGTGGTGGATCAAGGCTGCCATCCAGGAATATATCCTGCGCTCGTGGTCTCTGGTCAAAATGGGCACGACGGCAAACCAGAAACGCCTGTTCTTCAACCTGAGACGGCTGAAAGGCCGCATCCAGGCGCTCGACGAAGGCGACCTCAAGCCGGAACAGGTGAAGGAGATCGCCACGACCCTGAAGGTCAGCGAGGACGAGGTCATCTCGATGAACCGCCGCCTTTCGGGCGACGCTTCGCTCAACGCGCCGATCAAGGCGAGCGAAGGCGAGTCCGGCCAGTGGCAGGACTGGCTCGTCGACGAACATGACAATCAGGAAGAAATCCTGATCGAACAGGACGAACTCGACAGCCGCCGCGCATTGCTGGCCGATGCCATGAAGGTCCTGAACGACCGTGAACGCCGGATCTTCGAGGCCCGTCGCCTCACCGAGGAACCGATAACGCTTGAGGACCTCTCGACCGAGTTCGACATCAGCCGCGAGCGCGTGCGACAGATCGAGGTTCGTGCCTTCGAAAAGGTCCAGGAAGCCGTACGCAAGGCCGCGCTGGAACGCGCCAGTGCACTGCGCGTGGTCGAGGGTGCATAAAGAAGTCCGCTTTTTCCTTGGGAGCTACGCAATTCCGGACGGAAAGCCGCGGCGCACTTTTTCTGGAATTGCTCTGGAAACGAAATCCCGGCCGGATACCCGGCCGGGATTTTTTCATGTCTCCCTGAAGCGGGCGCTTATTGGCCGCTCGAGGCCGTGCTCCCCAGCGCGCCCCATGCCTGCAACGCCTTACTGAAGGCGTCCGCTCCGCTCTGACCCTTTTCCAGGGTGAGAAGAGCGCGTCGGCCGTTGCGATAGGTGATCGGGATATCGATCCAGCTGCGGCTGCGCAGAAGCTCGGTGTTGTTGCTGACCGCTTCCGCGAAATCGTTGAGCGCGATCATGTGGAAATCGTCGGTGATCTTCGCCGGCACGGCGATCAGCGGATCGCCGCGATCCTGCTCGGTTCGCTTCATCGAGACGCGCTGGACGCCGTCGATGCTGCCGCCTTCGAAGTTTTCGGGCAGCGAGAACACGAATTCTATCACATGGCTCGCCGGCAGGGACGGATCGGCATTGCGCTTGATGGTCATCAGGGCCGTGAGTCCACGGTCGGGAACCGTGATCTGAGCCTGGATTGCGGGCTCTGGCTTGGCATCGCCGCCTGGCGATTCCTCCTTGAGCGACCAGGCGACTGCACCGGGTATCGCGGTCGGCGAAGATTGGCCGAGCCTCTCTTCGTAGAGAAACATCTTCTCGCCGTCGGCGGCGGAAAGCTGGGGCTGGGACGCCTCGTCGGCCGTCTGGCCGGGCACGGGCGCAGCCGTCTGACCCGCTGCCGCCTGCTGCAGGCCGGCCCCGGCGGCGTTCTGCGGCTCTCCCTCTTGCGTCCGCGCGGCGACGGATTTGCCTTCCTGCGAAGCGGCCGTTTCGGTCGCGACGGCAGGTCCCTCGTCCCTCTCCGTTCCATCGGCAAGCAGCCGCTGGGTGAACTTGGTCGAGACGCCGCCGTCCAGCGGTGCGGTGTCGTCATGCGGCCCGGCCTGTTCGGTCGGCCGGGTCGCCGGCTCGGCTTCGCTCCCGGTCGGTGCCGGCGTTTCGTCGCCTGGATCGTTCGGCAGGATTTTCGCCACGATGCCCGCGAGCCAGGCATTGCCCGCCTCTCTGTTCTGCCAGTAGGCAAAACCGCCGGCGCCGAGGAGAAGCACGACCGCCGCGCCGATCGACAGGCGCTTGACGCTGAACCGGCTGGGCTTGGGCGTGGCGCGATAGGACGTCGGACGAGCGGGAATCGCCGGCGGCGCGGCAAGGCCGCTGTCATTGTTGTGGGTCGTCGACCCATTCGCCGTTCGACCGTCGTCGTCAAAACCGAGCAGATCGTCGACGTGGTCCCAGGCGGTGCCGATACGCTCTTCCCCGTTCGCGGCCGCCGGAGCCTTGTCGACCGGCCACGACCATTCAGAAATCTCCGCCTCGTCGGCGGCCCGGTCCTTGCTGCCCTCGGGTCCTTGGGCGAAGGGGTCGCTGTCGTCGAATGACCAGGAGCGCCCTGCGTCCGCCGCGCCGCTTTGCTGTTCCGTTTCGGCCTTTTCCGGCTCGACCGGATGTATGCCGAGCCGCTCGGGCTCGGCCGCCGACATATCGCCCTGCCCCTGCGCTTCCGGCATGGCTGCGTGGGTCTCGCTCGGCCGTGCCGAAGGGGTGGCATCCTCCCATTCGGGCAACGCCCACTCGGACGGCTCCCGCCTGTCCGGCGCTTCATCGCCCTGAGCCTCCGCCGGCGCCGGTTCGGCCGGATGAGCTTCGGCGTCAGCCCCATCGCGGCTGACATCCTGCTGATCCGGGTCGACGGCCGTCAACTCTTCGGGCGGATGTTCCTGCTGCGCATAGGCTTCGGCTGGCGGCTGCTGCTCCTCGGCCGGCGCATCCGCGGGCGCCGCCTCAAGCGGCTCCTCCTCATGGACCGGAACCTCGTCGAGCGCGTCAGCCGTTGAGGTCTCGGTAGTCGGTGCAGGCAATTCCTCATCGGGGACGCCCTGCACCAGATCCTGACGCTCTTCGGCCGGGCCGGCATCCGAAGCAGGTTCTTCGATCGGAGCGGGAGCCGGCTCTTCCGCCTCGACGGGCTCGGCCGGCACTGCTTCGGGCTCCGCCTCCCGTGTTGGCGGTGTGACGGCCTCGTCTGTCACCGGCGCTTCCAGGGTCTCCGGCTCGAGAGCTTCCGTCTCCTCGACCGGCGGCAAGGCTTCGGCGTGTTCGCTTTCAACTTCGGAGATCGCCTGTTCCAGCTTGTTGAGCTGGCGGTTGATCATGTCGTCCGACGGCCGGGGGTTCATGCTCTCGAGCTGACGGCGTACGGCACCGCGCGCCTTCTCGTAGACCCTGCCTCGCATTTCCGGTGTGTTTTCCGACAGGCCGTCGACCGTCCTGCGAATAACTGCAACAAAATCCGCCATCAGTGCTTTCTCAATCTCCAGACCCGCGGCCACTGCCGCGACGCCGCTTTCCTTGCGCCGACACTAGTCCTCAAAAGGGTCCGTCACAAGTATCGTGTCGTCCCGTTCCGGACTGGTCGAAAGTAGCGCGACCGGCGCGCCTATCAGTTCCTCGACCTGGCGAACATATTTGATTGCCTGAGCCGGGAGATCGGCCCAACTGCGGGCGCCGACCGTGGATTCTTTCCATCCTTCCAGCGTGATATAGACCGGTTTTGCCGAAGCTTGCTGTGCCTGACTTGCGGGAAGATGATCGATCTGCTGTCCGTCCAGAGTATAGCCGACGCAAATCTTCAGCTCGTCGAGCCCGTCGAGCACGTCCAGCTTGGTGAGCGCTATGCCGGTTATGCCGTTGGCGGCAACCGACTGGCGCACCAGAGCAGCGTCGAACCAGCCGCAGCGGCGCTTGCGTCCGGTTACCGTCCCGAATTCGCGGCCGCGCTCGCCAAGGAAGCGGCCGATATCGTCATCGAGCTCGGTCGGGAACGGCCCTTCTCCGACGCGCGTCGTGTAGGCCTTGGTGATGCCGAGGATATAGCCGAGCGAGCCCGGGCCCATGCCTGAACCGGCGGCTGCCTGGCCGGCGACCGTGTTCGACGAGGTCACGAAGGGATAGGTGCCGTGATCGATGTCGAGCAACGTGCCCTGTGCGCCTTCGAACAGTATCCGCGCGCCCTTGCGGCGCTCCCGGTCGAGGAGCAGCCAGATCGTGTCCATGAACGGGAGCACGCGCGTGGCGACCGACGACAATTCGTCCATGATCGCCTGATGGCTGATTTCCGCCTCGCCGAGGCCGCGGCGCAACGCGTTGTGGTGCGTCAGCAGCCGGTCGACCTTGGCCGGCAGCGTGTCGAGATCGGCAAGATCCATGACCCGGATTGCGCGGCGGCCGACCTTGTCCTCATAGGCCGGACCGATGCCGCGGCGCGTCGTGCCGATCTTGGTGCCGCTGTTGGAGGCCGCGTCCTCGCGGATGCCGTCGAGCTCGCGGTGGAGCGAGAGAATGAGCGTCGCGTTATCGGCGATGCGCAGGTTTTCCGGCGTGACCTTGACGCCCTGAGCCCCGAGCTTGTCGATCTCCGCGATCAATGCGTGCGGGTCGATCACCACGCCATTGCCGATGACGGCGAGCTTGCCGGGCCGGACGACGCCGGAGGGCAGCAGCGACAGCTTATAGCTGACGCCGTCGATCACCAGCGTGTGGCCGGCATTGTGGCCGCCCTGGAAGCGCACCACTATGTCGGCGCGCTCCGAGAGCCAATCCACGATCTTGCCTTTGCCTTCGTCGCCCCACTGGGATCCGACCACCACGACATTCGTCATAATTCTCTTCCTGTTCACGCGCGCATGCGGACGCTGCGCTGTTCTCAAAACCCGCGCATCTATACTGTGTTGTCTACCGGAAAGCGACCCCGTTATCAGCGGTCGTCTGACCTTTTTGAATGACAAGCCGCGGATTTAGCGCCTATATCTCGAGCTCTCGCGCCTTTCCGGCAATCCCCTTCCATCCCGCACGGACCGCATTAACGTGAACGCCAGGGCCTATTTCTATCTCAGCATTACTGCGCTCTTCTGGGGCGGCAATTCGGTGGCGGGCAAGATGGCCGTCGGGCACGTCAGCCCGATGATGCTGACGACCTTGCGCTGGCTGGTCGCGCTTACGGTTATCCTGGTCCTGATGACGCCGCAGATCCGCCGCGACTGGCAAAAAATCCGCCAGCACTGGCTGCAGCTGCTTGCCTATGGCGCCGTCGGCTTCACCATGTTCAATGCGTTTCTGTACTCCGCCGTACAATACACCAGCGCCATCAATGCCGTCATTCTTCAGGCCGGCATTCCAATGCTGATCTTCATCTTCAATTTCGCGCTTTTCAGGATGAAGGCGTCGCTCGCCCAGGTGATCGGCTTTACCGTGACGCTGATCGGCGTGCTCATCACCGCCGCCCATGGCGATCTCGCGAGCCTCGTGCGCCTGAGCTTCAACTTCGGCGATGCGCTGATGATCCTCGCCTGCATCGTCTATGCCGCATATACGGTCGCGCTACGCTGGAAACCGGCCATGCATTGGCAGAGCTTCATAGCCGCCCCGGCCCTCGGGGCGCTGCTGAGCGCCATACCGCTCCTCTTGTGGGAGATCGGGAAAGGCACTGCGATCATGCCGGATGCGACCGGCTGGGCGATCGTGCTCTATGCCGCGATCTTCCCCTCGCTGATGTCGCAGGTCCTCTATGTTCGCGGCGTCGAGATGATCGGCGCCAACCGCGCCGGCCTGTTCATCAACGCCATTCCGGTGTTCGGAACCCTTCTATCCGTCGTCCTCGTCGGCGAGATATTCCACCCGTTTCATCTCGCCGCCTTGGCGCTCGTCCTCGGCGGCATCGCTATCGCCGAACGCGGCCGGCCGAAGCTATCGCGGTAAAAAGCCCCTCCCCCACAAGGGCCTGCAAGGGGGAGGGACGAGTCTGGATCTGTCGCACCGAGCGGTATTTTTAGGGCCCGGGTGCCGCTCAGTCGATATTGAACACCAGCGGCTTCGCCTGGCGGATCGCTCCGTTCGCGCGCAGCTTGTCGAGCACGGTTTCCGAAACCGGACCATCGACGTAAAGCAGTGCGATCGCATCGCCGCCCTGCTTTTCGCGGCCGAGCTGGAAGTTCGCGATGTTGACGCCCGCGTCGCCCAGCGTCGATCCGATGAAGCCGATCATGCCGGGAACGTCGGTGTTGGTGATGTAGACCATGTGATTGCCGACATCCGCATCGAGATTGATGCCCTTGATCTGGATGAAGCGCGGCTTGCCGTCGGAGAAGACGGTACCTGCGACCGAGCGGGTCTGGTTCGCCGTCTTGACAGTCAGCTTGATGTACCCGTCGAAAACGCCGGTCTTGTCACGCTTGACTTCGGAAAGGATGACCCCCTTTTCCTTCACCATGACGGGCGCCGAAACCATGTTGACGTCGGCCACCTGCGGGCGGATCAGGCCGGCGAGCGCCGCGCTCGTCAGCGCCTTGGTGTTCATCGCCGCGGTCGAGCCGTCGTAGAGGATTTCGATCTCCTTGATCGCGCTTTCGGTAACCTGCCCGACGAAGGCGCCGAGAACGTCGGCGAGCCGGATGAAGGGCTTAAGGATCGGCGCCTCTTCCGCTGTAATCGACGGCATGTTGATGGCGTTGGAGACCGCACCCTTGACGAGATATTCCGACATCTGCTCGGCGACCTGAAGCGCGACGTTCTCCTGTGCCTCCGTCGTCGAAGCGCCGAGATGCGGCGTGCACACGACATTCGGCAAGCCGAAGAGCGGGCTCTCGGTGGCGGGCTCCACCTCGAAGACGTCGAAGCCTGCGCCGGCGACATGGCCGGACTTGAGGGCCTCGGCAAGCGCCTTTTCATCGACGAGGCCGCCGCGGGCGCAGTTGATGATGCGCACGCCCGGCTTGGTCTTAGCGATCGCCTCGGCATTGAGGATGTTGCGGGTCTTGTCCGTCAGCGGCACGTGCAGGCTGATGAAGTCGGCCTGAGCGAGAAGTTCGTCGAGCTCGACCTTGACGACGCCCATTTCCTCGGCCCGCTCCTTCGACAGAAACGGATCGTAGGCGATGACGTGCATCTTGAGACCGATCGCGCGGGCGCAGACGATCGAGCCGATGTTGCCCGCGCCGATGACGCCCAGCACCTTGCCGGTGATCTCGACACCCATGAATCTCGACTTCTCCCACTTGCCGGCCTGGGTCGAGCCGTCGGCGGCAGGAAGCTGCCGGGCAACGGCGAACATCAGCGCGACCGCATGCTCGGCGGTGGTTATCGAGTTGCCGAAGGGGGTGTTCATCACGATGATGCCGCGGCGCGAAGCGGCGGGAATGTCGACATTGTCGACGCCGATACCGGCGCGGCCGACGACCTTGAGATTGGTGGCGGCGGCGATCAGCTTTTCGGTCACCTTGGTGGCCGAGCGGATGGCGAGGCCATCGTAGTTGCCGATGATTTCGGCGAGCTTCTCCTTGTCCTTGCCGAGCTTCGGCTGAAAATCGACTTCCACGCCATGGTCGCGGAAGATCTGGACAGCGGTTTGCGACAGTTCGTCGGATACGAGAACGCGAGGTGCCATGAAGGCCTCCTTGAAAAAACAGGTCTGAACCATTGGGGATTAGGCTTCGCCCTCAGGGAGAGCGAAGCGGATCGCATCGGATCAGGCGGCGGCCTGCGAAAGCGTCGCCTTCTGGGTCTCGAAGGCCCAACTCAGCCACGGCATCAGAGCTTCCATGTCGGACGTCTCGATCGTCGCACCCGCCCAGATGCGCAGCCCGGACGGAGCATCGCGGTAATGGCCGATGTCGAAGGCGACGCCTTCCTTGTCGAGCAGCGCGACGACGCCCTTTGCAAAGGCGGCCTGCGCCTCTGCGTCGAGCGCCGACACGTCGTTGTCGACGATCTTCAGGCAGACCGAGGTATTGGAGCGGGTTTCAGGCTTCACCGCGAGGTTGGCGATCCAGTCGTTGTCCGCGACGAAACGGTGAATGACCTGTGCATTGGCATCGGCACGGGCGATCAGACCCTTGAGGCCGCCGGCCGACTTCGCCCAGAGAAGCGCGTCGATATAGTCCTCGACGCAGAGCATGGAGGGCGTGTTGATCGTCTCGCCGGTGAAAATGCCCTCGATCAGCTTGCCGCCCTTGGTCATGCGGAAGATCTTCGGCAGCGGCCAGGCGGGAACATAGTTCTCCAGCCGCTCGACCGCGCGGGGGCTGAGGATCAGCACGCCATGGGCGCCCTCGCCGCCCAGCACCTTCTGCCAGGAAAAGGTGACGACGTCGAGTTTGGCGAAATCGAGCGCCTGGGCGAAGGCGGCCGAGGTCGCGTCGCAGATGGTCACGCCGTTGCGATCCGCGGGAATGAAATCGGCATTCGGGACGCGCACGCCGGAGGTCGTGCCATTCCAGGTGAAGACCACGTCGCGGTCGAAATCGACCTTCGAAAGGTCCGGGAGCTCGCCGTAATCGGCCTCCAGGCGGCGGACATCGGCAAGCTTCAACTGCTTGACGACGTCGGTCACCCAGCCGGCACCGAAGCTCTCCCAGGCCAGCATGTCGACACCGCGCGCGCCGAGCAGCGACCAGAGCGCCATTTCGACCGCACCGGTGTCGGAAGCGGGCACGATACCGATGCGGTAGTCGGCCGGGACTTCCAGAATTTCGCGGGTGAGATCGATGGCTTGCTTGAGCTTCGACTTGCCGATCTTGGCGCGGTGCGAGCGACCGAGGGGGGCGTCGGAGAGAGCTTGGAGCGTCCAGCCGGGACGCTTGGCGCAAGGACCAGAAGAAAAATGGGTATTGGCCGGGCGCACGGCCGGCTTGGCAGGCTTCGTCATATGCTATCCTCTCAGATAGAAGCCCCTCGTTGGGGAGGGGTGTCCCGCCGTCGGGAATATTGCGGGTCGGAGAGGAAGTCAAGCGAGCAGCGTCGCGTTTGAAGAGATTTTTGCCGTTTCGAGCAAACCGGGCGCCGCATCACCACAGTGCGAAACGCAGGCCGACACGGAACTCGTGCCGGGAAAAACCGTCATCATACCCCTTCGCGCCGTCGGCTCCGGAGCCGAACATGTCGCCGTCCGCGATTTTGGAATAGCGATAGCCCGCATCGAACTTCAATCGGTCCGTGACATCATAGGCGACGCCCGCCATGAGTGCGTAGGTGAAGCGCCAGCTGTCCCGCCCACCGTAAGAAACGCCGTCCGACGCCCCGGTACAGGCCCCGCCGGACCCTACGCAGGTCGCGGTTTCACGGACCGTTTTCCAGTCGATGCGGGTCGTTCCGATACCGGCACCGAGATAAGGCGTGAAGCCTGCAAGCGTCGCCAGATCGACATAGCCGTTCGCCATCAATCCGAGAGCGGAAAAATTGGCCCTGTGGGAAAAGGCGCACCCCGTCCCTGCGCCCTCGCCCGCACAGGGGCTGGCCGAAAGCGACGATCCGTCGAAGCGGCCCTCGAAATATTCGGCCGTAAGATCGCCACGAAGGACGTCGGTGAACCGGTAGCCGAGACCGATGGCGGCGGAGGCCGGCTTGTCGAAGCGTGCGCTGTCAAAGGAAACGTCGCCGGAGCCCGCGCCGCCCGTGGAACGGTAGAAGGGATCGCCCTCGTCCATCCAGGGCGCATAGGCTATATCGCCACGCAGATAGAGGCGGCCGCCGTCAGCCCCTTCGGTCGAAATCGTGATCTCGGGCGCGTCGAGCAATTCTTCGTCGGCGGCCAGTACAATGTATGGCACCAACAGGCCTGCGCAGAATGCCGCGCTGCAAAATCCCCGTCGCCAATCCATGCGATGCCCTTTCGCTCGGCCATTCTTCAAAGTGCTGCCGGCCTTGCGCATCCGGGGAGACGCAAAGCGCTGCAGTACGGCGCTGACCATTCGCGTTAACTATTGCAGGCACGGGTTAACTACGGGTTAACCATGTATCTTAGGAATTCGTACGGGCCGGAAATCGGAAAGGCCGCCCCATGGGGCGGCCCCGAACTCCGCAATCCTGTTCCGGATCACTTGTATACGATCGGCTCGGCCGGCGGCACATAGGCCGCCTCGCAATTGTTGCCGAAGGAATAGCGCAGGCCCGCCCGCGCCTCGTGTACATAGATGTCCTTGTCGTAGGCCGGGCCACTGTTGAGATTGTAGCCGAACATGTTGCCGCCGTTGATATGACGGAAGCGGTAACCGACATCGGCCTTGAGGTTGCAGGTGAGATCCACGGCGGTACCGGCCATCAGCGCATAGGTGAAGCGCCAATCGCTTTCGCCCTTATGCTCGACCGTCGGGTCGCAATTGCTGGGATCGGTAACGTCGCAGCTCGTGTTACGCAGCGTTCCCCACTTCACCCGAGTACCGCCGATACCGGCACCGACATAGGGCGTGAAGGCTCCGTAGGTCCCGAGGTCCACATAGGCATTGGCGAGCAGGCTCCAGGCGGACATCGATGCGACATCGTTCGAGACGCAATTGACGGCGACCCCGCAGCCGCCGCTGGTAGAGCCGTTGAAGTCGGACTCGCCGAGATAATCGAGCGTGAGGTCGGCACGCAGATAGCTGTTGATCTGATATCCGACACCGCCGCCAAGGACGTAGGAATCATCCACATCGGCCCGGTCGAAATCGACCAGGTTGCTGTTCGAGCCCTGAAAATAGTGGGCCCCGCGCAAATCGTTCCACGCATATCCGACGTCGCCGCGCAGATACCAGCCGCTGGATTCGACCACCTCCACCGGCTGCTCGACGAACGGTGCTTCCACGGGTGGCTGATAGACGTCCGCTGCGTATACCGGCGTGCCGCTCAGCAGAGCCGCAGCGACGCCCCTAAAAATCTTCTTCATGCCCCAACCCCAATACACTAGAGTATCCTCGATCGGCTGGCAGCACATAGTCGCAGCCGTGCCGTATGCTCTGATGTACAATGAAGGGAAAGGGTTAATCCCTGATTAACTACAAAAATTTACCTTGAATATTAACTGTTGCTAGTATTCGGTGGTCGTAGTCAACAATAGTCGCCCTCATCCGGACCGCCCGCCTCCCTCTCCCCGCAAGCGGGGCGAAGGAGACTCGCGGAAGCGGTGGCAAAGGCTGCTTCTTAATCAGGCAGCGGCGCTGCGCACGCTGCCGATCACGTTGACGAGTTCGTCGACGATGCGCTCGACCTGACCTCGGTCGTCGCCTTCCGCCATGACGCGGATCAGCGGCTCGGTGCCGGAAGGCCGGATGAGCAGCCGCCCGTTCTTGGCGAGCTGCGCCTCCGCATCGGCGATCGCCTGCTGCACGCCGGCGTCCTCCAGCGGTTTTCCGGCCGCAACGCGCACATTCTTCAGCACCTGCGGCACCGGCTCGAAACGTCGGCAGATTTCGCTCACCGCCTTGCCCTGGCGCTTGACCACCGCCAGGATCTGCAGCGCCGCCACCAGACCGTCGCCGGTCGTGCCGAAATCGGAAAGAACGATGTGGCCTGACTGTTCGCCACCGACATTCAGGCCGTCCTGACGCATCTGCTCGACGACGTAACGGTCGCCGACCTTGGTGCGGTGGAGCTTGAGCCGGCGCGCCTGGAGGTAGCGTTCCAGGCCGAGATTCGACATGACGGTCGCGGCGATGCCGCCGCCCTTGAGCATGCCGTCGGCCGCCCAGCTGTCGGCGATGACCGCCATGAGCTGGTCGCCATCGATAACCGTCCCTTCCTCGTCGATGATCAGAACCCGGTCGGCGTCTCCGTCAAGCGCGATGCCGATATCCGCCCTCACCTCGTGCACCTTCTTCTGCAGCGCGGCGGGGTGCGTCGATCCGCATTCGAGGTTGATGTTGACGCCGTTCGGCTCCGTCCCGATCGTGACGACTTCGGCGCCGAGCTCCCAAAGGGCGGAGGGCGCGACCTTGTAGGCGGCACCGTTTGCGCAATCGATGGCGATCCTGAGTCCTGTCAGTGTTACGTCGCGCGGCAGCGTCCGCTTGGCCTGTTCGATATAGCGGTAGATGTCGCCGTCAACGCGCTTGGCCCGGCCGATGTCCTCCGGCTTGGCCAGCTGCCCGGACATGTCCTGCTCCAGCAGCTCCTCGATCTTTTCCTCGATGTCGTCGGAAAGCTTGTAGCCATCGGGCCCGAAGAGCTTGATGCCGTTGTCGCGGAACGGATTGTGCGAGGCGGAAATCATCACGCCGATATCGGCTCTCAGCGACCGCGTCAGCATGGCGACACCAGGCGTCGGTATCGGGCCGAGCAGAAAGACGTCGAGCCCCGCTGCCGTGAAGCCCGCAACCATCGCGTTTTCGAGCATGTAGCCTGAAAGGCGCGTGTCCTTGCCGATCACCACGCGGTGCCGATGAGCGCCGTTCCTGAAAATGGTTCCTACTGCAATGCCGACCCGCATGGCGAGGTCCGGCGTCATCGGAAAAATATTTGACTGGCCGCGAATACCATCGGTGCCGAAATATTTGCGCTTCATAAAAACTCCATCGTCCTGCTTCGGCGTCGCCTCTCGTGCCGCCCGCGTCTGCCTGCGTGTTCCGCGACCGGATTTCATAGTTCCGCGACCCGCCGATTACCCCGGCGGAATGAAGAAAATAGACGCGGCCTTCCGCCCCTCATGCCGCTCTCACCATCCAAACGCCCTTGCCCCGATCAGATCGGGAAAATCAAGTAGCCCCGCGCCATATTTGGCACAAAACCGTAATAAACGGCAGCGATCATACCATCAGAAATCATTACAGCGCGTTACAACTGCACCTTTTTTCGACAGGATGCTTCTGGTCGGATCGACCTGAAGCACGAATGCAGAAACCGTGGCACTTTTTGCCTCGTCCCGCTCCAAAAAAAGCCGCCGCCCCTTCCGGAGCGGCGGCTTTTTGATTGCGCTTGCACGGGAACCTATTGCGGCTGCGGTTCGAACCCGCCTTCGGGCTCCTCACCCTTGTTCCCGGTTTCCTTCTTCGTGCCGGCCGAAGGCACGGCCGAGCCGCGATGCGGCGGCGTGTCGTCGCCGAGATCGCGGGCCGGCTTCTCGCCGCGGATCAGAGCCTTGATCTCGTCGCCGGTCAACGTCTCGTATTCGAGCAATCCTTCCGCAAGAGCCACGAATTCATGATTGTGCTCGGTGAGGATACGGCGCGCCGTTTCATAGGCCTCGTCGATCAGGCGGCGGATTTCGTTGTCGATTTTCTGAGCGGTCGATTCCGAAACGTTCTTCTGCTGCGCGACGGAATGACCGAGGAAGACCTCCTGCTGGTTCTCGCCATAGGCGACCTGTCCGAGCTGATCGGAGAAGCCCCACTGCGTGACCATCGCCCTGGCAAGCTTCGTCGCCTGCTCGATATCGGAGGATGCGCCCGAGGTTATGTTCTCCTTGCCGAAGGTCAGTTCCTCGGCGACGCGTCCGCCCATCATGATGGCAAGGCGCGAGATCATCCACTTGTAGCTCATCGAGTAGCGGTCGCCCTCGGGCAACTGCATCACCATGCCGAGCGCACGTCCCCGGGGAATGATCGTCGCCTTGTGCAGCGGATCGGCCGAGGGGACGTTGAGCGCGAGGATCGCATGGCCCGCCTCGTGATAGGCGGTCAGCTTCTTCTCGGCTTCGGTCATGGCGGACGAGCGGCGCTCCGCGCCCATCATGATCTTGTCCTTGGCGTCCTCGAATTCCTGCATGGTAACGAGGCGCTTGTTGCGCCGCGCCGCCATCAGCGCCGCCTCGTTGACGAGGTTCATGAGATCGGCACCGGAGAAGCCCGGGGTACCGCGCGCAAGCACCTTCAGATCGACATTCGGCGCCAGCGGTACGTTGCGGACATGCACCTTGAGGATCCGCTCGCGGCCGTTGATATCCGGGTTCGGCACGACGACCTGGCGGTCGAAGCGGCCCGGGCGCAGGAGCGCCGGGTCGAGCACGTCCGGCCGGTTGGTGGCGGCGATCAGGATAATGCCCTCATTCGCCTCGAAACCATCCATCTCGACCAGCAGCTGGTTCAGCGTCTGTTCGCGTTCGTCATTGCCACCGCCAAGGCCGGCGCCACGATGGCGGCCGACCGCGTCGATTTCATCGATGAAGATGATGCAAGGCGCGTTCTTCTTCGCCTGCTCGAACATGTCGCGGACACGCGATGCGCCGACACCGACGAACATTTCGACGAAGTCGGAACCGGAGATCGTGAAGAACGGCACATTCGCCTCACCGGCGACCGAGCGGGCGAGCAGCGTCTTACCGGTGCCGGGCGGGCCGACCAGCAGGACGCCACGCGGGATGCGGCCACCGAGACGCTGGAACTTCTGCGGGTCGCGCAGGAATTCGACGATTTCCTCGAGGTCCTGCTTGGCCTCATCGACGCCGGCGACGTCGTCGAAGGTCACGCGGCCGTGCGCTTCCGTCAGAAGCTTGGCCTTGGATTTGCCGAAGCCCATGGCGCCGCGCGAGCCGCCCTGCATCTGGCGCATGAAAAACAGCCAGACGCCTAGGATCAGGAGCATCGGCAAGAGCGTACCGATATAGCTCAGGAACCCGGACGAGCCGTCCGTCTCCGGACGGACCGTGACCGTGACGTCCTTGGCTTCCAGCCGCTCCGTGAGCGCCGTGTCGACGGCGGGGGCATAGGTCTGGAAGGTCGCTCCGCTTTCGGTGTAGCTGCCGATCACCTTCGAACCGGTGATCACGACGTCCTTCACGCGGCTTGCGTCGACGTCCTTGAGGAACTGCGAGAATGGAATTTCACGCGAGCCTGTTCGTTCGGTCGGCTGCTGGAACATGCTGAATAGCGCTATCAGGAGAAGCGCTATGATTGCCCAGAGGGCAAAATTTCGAAAATTAGGGTTCATCGAACTCCCCGGAACCTGTCGCAGCCCCGCGCTTTCGCCGGGCTGTATTCTTGTTCCTAACATAGGTGTCCGGGGTGACCTTGCCAAGGAAAACCGCCGGTTACATTTCCATTTCTGTCAAAACATCATGCACCGGCGGAGCAGGGTATCGATCACGCCCGAACGACACCGCGACCGCATCCGCCATGATCCTGTCGAAACCCGGCAAAAAGGTGTCGTAAAGCGCAATGTGGTACTCGACTTTCGCCGCCGCCTCGCCGTAGGCGAGCCCCGCGGCACCCGTCGGCGCGATGCCTGGTGCCACCGCGGATGCGCGCTTGGCAATCCCCGCCGGCAGCCCTGCGTCAATAAGCCTCTGAGTCCACAGTCCACCCGACGCGTCCGCGGCGACGGTCAGCGCCGGTCCACCGCTCTTTACCGTGAACCGCCCATCCCAGAGTCCCTGCCCGCCCGGTCCGACGGCGAGCACCGGCAGATTGCGCGCCTCGCGATAGAGATAGAGACCGCTTGCCCGCCGGTCGAAGACGACCCGCCCCGCCGTCATGCGGCCAGGCTCACCCGACCGCAGGAACTGCGAGAGCCGTTGCACCGTGGCGCGAGCGGGCATGTGCTCGCGCCCGCCGAGAACCGAGGCGACCGCCAGCAGCGCACGGCGCCAGTCCCGATCGTCCATTGCGCCGGCATCCCGTGCCGAGATCTCTGCGACGAGCGCCTCGTGAACGCGGATACGTTGCTCGATCAGGGTGGCGGCTCTCGCCGAAGAGGCGGCGCGCTGCCGCCCGTCCCACGAGGGTACCGGCACGCCCCCTGACAGGGCGATCCGGGCACGCACCCGGACTCGCTCGAACGCAGGGTTGGTATTGCTCGGATCGTCGATCCAGGCGACGCCGCGTGCCTCGAGAAGGCTGCGGATCTGGGCGCGCCCCAAAGCGAGAAACGGCCGCAACACCCAGATCCGTCGGCCGTAAAGCATGGCTGCGGCCATGCCCCCGCCGCCCTGCCCCTCGCCCTCCAGGTCGTGCCTTCCGTCGTCCTTGCGACGGGCGCCGCGCATGGCGACGGTCTCCTGCTGGTCGTCGCGCGTATGGCCGGTGGCGATGCAATCGGCGCCAAGCGCCTCGGCGGCCTCGGCCAGCAATTCGTAGCGTTTGTTTCGCGCCGCTGCCTGAATGCCCGTCGACGGCTTCGCGCCCACCCAGCGAGAGGTGCGGTGAGCGATGCCGAGCGCGGCACAGAAGGCCGCCACATCTTCGGCTTCGCGGGCCGACTGCGGCCTCAGCGCGTGATCGACAGTGCAGGCCGCGAGGGAAAACCCCGGGCGCTCATCTGCCGCGAGCGCCGAATGCAGCGCTACGAGCAACCCCATGGAATCGCTGCCACCGGACACGGCAACGAGAATCCTGCAAGGCTTGATGAAGGATTGAAGAAAATTTCGGGCCGTATCGAGAACGGCGTCGGGCATCAGGGGCCCGCCTCAGCAGCCGAAACGGCTCTGCTCGCTCGCCACCTTCGCCTTCACGGCGGGCGATGCTTTCGGATAGCGCTTGTTGACCTCGCGCAGCGTCGCGCAGGCGGTCTCCTTGTTGTCGAGGGCGCCGAGGGACATGCCGAGCTTCAAGAGCATCTCCGGTGCCTTCGGTGACTTGCCGTGGCTCTGATGCGCATTGAGAAAGGTCTTCGCCGCATCGCTGTACTTGCCTTGCGAATATTGTGCCTCGCCCATCCAGAAGCTCGCATCCGCCGCCTTGTCGCCGCTCGGAAAAGCGTCGAGGTAATCGCGGAACTCCTGCTCTGCAATGCTGTAGTCGCCGGAAAGCACGTGACCATAGGCGGATTGGTAGAGATCGCCCGGATCGCTGAGAGACGCGGTCGCCTGTCCACTGTCAGGCACGCTTCCCGGATTGTCGTTGAGGCCGCCGCCCCGGGACGCAAGCCCTGTGTCGACGCCCGGCAGAGTGGCGTTGGCCCCGGGAGCTACGCCCGTCGTTGCCGAGACGGGGTTGCCGTTCTCGTCGAAAATGATCTGACCCAGCGTCGTCGGGGCGGGTGCCGCGCCTGGCACATTGGGATCGGCACGCGCCATGTCGGCACCGCCGGCGGGAGCGTTCCCGCTCCGGCTATCCGTCACCCCGGGGGTGACGGACGCCTGATCATTCGATTTCGGCGTTTCAAGCGCGCCGCTCTTCTTGGAGGAGGACCTGCCATTTTCGAGATCCTGGAAGCGGAACTCGTTGTCCTCCTGGAACTTCCGGATCTGCTCCTGCATCTGCAGAAGCTGGAAGCTCATTTCCTCGATACGCCCGTTGAGAGAGCGGATCTGTTCCTCGAGTTGACCGATCCGTGCAATATCGGGTGATTGCACCTTCATTACCGGCAGGTCGCCCCTGCTGGCGGCATCGGTCTGTGTCGTACGGGCAAAGAGCCCGGAAAGCGGCATGGCATTTGCTGAAGAGCCGAGACCCGCGAGGGTCACGAAGCCAAGCAGTCCTGCCACGACAAATTTCTTCATTTCATTTGTCCTGTTCGTAACCGATTATCCCGCCCCTGGACCGCGTTGCGCAGTACTTTTGCCGATTCCGAGGTGGGTGCCGCACAGTTTTCCAACTGCCGTGAAAAAGCAACGGAGTTCGGCCAAAGTGTGGTAAAAAAGAAAGGGCGGCCCGTGGACCGCCCTTCGAATTCAGCTTCAACCCCGATTGATCAGCTGCCGGCGCCGCCGAGAACGGTAACGGCGCGGCGGTTCTGCGACCAGCAGGAAATGTCGTCGCAGACGGCGACCGGCTTTTCCTTGCCGTAGGAGATCGTGCGCATGCGATTGCCGGGAACGCCGCGGCTGACGAGATAGTCGCGCGTGGCGGCAGCGCGGCGCGCACCGAGCGCGAGGTTGTATTCCCGGGTACCGCGCTCGTCCGCATGGCCTTCGATGGTGATCGCGTAATTCGGATACTTCGCCAGCCACTGCGCCTGGCGGTCGAGCGTCGCCTGTGCGTCGGCGCGGATCGACGTCGAGTCCGTGTCGAAGAAGATGCGGTCGCCGACATTCACGGTGAAGTCCTGCTGCGAACCCGGGGTCGCCGCGCCTGCGCCAAGACCGAGGCCGGCAGCATCGTTCGGCAGGTTCTTCTTGGAAGCGCAGCCAGCAAGGGCAAGCGTCATGACGAGTGCGATCATGACCGGATTGCGGGCGATGGTCTGCATGCGGCTTGCTGCCGGGGTGTCAATTCGGCTCATGGGCCGGGTCTCCTTGAGAAGTGTCAAATTCACGGTTGCCAGACTGTAACCGGAAGCGGTTAATTGCTTTTCAACAGGTATGGTTAACAAATCGACAATCTGCGTCGGCGCGCCTGCTACACCAGCACTTTGCGGCGAGAAAGCGGCACATTCGCCCCATTCCCCGCCATATCTGTGGACATGCCATCACGATGAATTTCGGGCCGTTGCGGCCCGAAATCATCACATCTCGTCAATGCTGGCGATAGAGACCCGGGCGGGCGGCCGCCCTACTCCATAAGCGGCGACCAGGCCGGGTCCGAAGCAAAGCCCTGCGTCGGAACGAGCTGTTCGTTGTAGCCCGTCAGATCGATCGAATAGAGCTGCGGGCCGCCGGCGCCGGCGTTCTGGCGGAAGAACATCAGGACGCGGCCGTTCGGCGCCCAGGTAGGGCCTTCATTGTGGAAGCCGGTGGTGAGAATGCGCTCTCCCGAGCCGTCCGGCTTCATGACGCCGATCGAGAACTTCCCGCCCGACTGTTTCGTGAAGGCGATGAGGTCGCCGCGCGGAGACCAGACCGGCGTCGAATAGGAACCGTCGCCGAAGGAAATGCGCGTCTGACCGGAGCCGTCCGCACCCATGACGTAGAGCTGCTGCCTGCCGCCGCGGTCGCTTTCGAAGACGATCCGGCTGCCGTCCGGCGAGTAGGACGGCGACGTGTCGATCGCCGCGGTGTTGGTGAGCCGCGTGGTCGTGCGCGAGCGCAGGTCCATCGTATAGATGTTGGCGTTGCCTTCCTGCTGCAGGCTCATGATGACCCGCTGGCCATCCGGCGAGAAACGCGGAGCGAAGGTCATGCCGGGGAAGTTGCCGACCACCTCGCGCTGCCCCGTTTCGAGCTGCAGCAGATAGACGCGCGGCTGCTGGTTCTCGAACGACATATAGGTGATTTCCTGACGGTTCGGCGAGAATCGCGGCGTCAGCACGATGTCGTTGGCATTGGTGAGCGCCCGGGAATTGGCACCGTCCTGGTCCATGATGGCGAGCTGGCGCTTGCGCGCATTCTTCGGCCCGCTTTCGGCGACATAGACGATGCGCGTGTCGAAATAGCCCTTCTCGCCGGTGATCCTCTCATAGATCGCGTCGGCGATGATGTGGGCGACCCGGCGCCAGTTTTCCGGCTGGGTGTAGAACTGCTGACCGAGCATCTGTTGACCGGCAAAGGTATCCCACAGGCGGAACTCCGCCTTCAGCCTTCCGTCGCCTTCCTTGGTAACGCGGCCGATGACGAGTGCCTGCGCGTTGATCACCTTCCAGTCCTCGAAGCGCGGCGTGGCATCCGGATTGGAAACCTTCTCGATGAAGGCGCCCTTGTTGATCGGCGCGAAAAGCCCGGAGCGCTTCAGGTCGGCGGCGACGACGTCGGAAATCTTCTGGGCGAGCTCGCCCTGCAGGAAGTCCGTGATCGCGATCGGCAGCGGCTCGACGTTACCCTTGTTGATGTTGATCTCGACGAGCGCATTTGCCGGCGAGGCAATGAGCCCGCAGCCTGCGACCAGCACCATCAGGAGGCGGAAAAGATTGCGTCTCAGCATTTCCATAAAGCCTTTCAGCCTTTCATCTTTCTGGGCAGGGTAAAGGAAAACGCACGCGGTTTTCGCCACCCCGCCCCAACGTGTCTAGAGCATGGAGCTCGGGTCGAAATTGACGACGACCTCGCTCCACGTCTCGTATTTATCTGTCGGCAGTCCCTTGAAGGGAGCCGATTTAAGGACGGCCCGACGTGCGCCACCCATGAGCGCACGGCGCGCGGCATCGGAGCCACCCGTCGCTTCCACTTCCGGCTCGCCGATCAGCTCGCCGTTCGGGTCGAGCCGCATCGTCACCTTGATGCGGACATCCGCCGCGTCGGCCATGCCGGGAATGATCGACCAATTGTTCTGGATCTGGCCGCGAAGCGCGTCGATCTCGCTCTGAGAGAGCTTTTCGCCGCTCGTCGTCTTCTTGCCGCCGAGAGCCGCCTCCTCGGTCGCGCGCTTCGCGCCGCCGCCGGAAGATTCCTGCTTGTTGAGCAGAGCTGCGATTTCATCCGCGTTGAAGTCGCTCTCCTTCTGGGAGGACGCCTTCTTCTGCTCCTTCTTGACCTCTTCCTTCTTGCGCTCGGGCGTCTTGGCCGTCTGCGCGGGCTTTTCGACCTTGGGCTTCGACTGCGGCGTCGGCACCCTGTCCGGCAGAGCCTCGGCCTCGGGATTTTCCGCAGGCTGCTCTTCCGCCGGTGCCGGTTCCGGCTTCGTATCCGGCTTTACTTCCTGCTTGGGTTCGGGCAGCGCCGCCACTTCCGTCGCGGGCTCGGCCGCCGGCTTCTCCTCGACCTTTTCGATCTCTTCCTTCACCGGGTCGGGCGTCGGCGGGGCCTTTTCCGTCTTCTGCGGTGCTGCGGCCGACTCGTTGTCGACCGGCTTGGCATTGGGCGTGGGTGGCGTCTTCAGGTCGACGTCGTTCTCGCCGATATTCTCGGCGTTCTCGACCGGCGTCGGCTTCTTGGTCGGCACCGGCGACGCCTTTTCCTTGGCCGGAGCCTTCTTATCGCCCTGCTGGATCTGCGTGATCGACTCGACCGGCACGATGTCGACCGGCAGCGCCTCGACATCCGCGACCTCGAAATCGGCCGGGCTGCCAAGCGACACCAGCGCCCAGGTCAGGACCAGAGCGTGGAGGACAGCAGATGTAGCAAGACTGCCCTTCATTCAGACGATCACTTCTCTTGTTCTTGAAGCGTAACGAGACCCAGGTTCTTGAAGCCTGCCGCGGAGATGCGCGCCATCACCTTCATCACGGTGCCGTAGTCGGCATTGGTGTCGCCGCGCACATAGATGCGCTCGTTGTAACCGGTCGTGGCAATCGCCTCGAGCTTCGGCACGACCTCGTCGATCGCGATCGGCGTCTCCTGCAGAAAGATTTCGCCTGCCGGGTTGACCGAGACGGTGATCGGCTGGGTGTCGGCGTTCATCGCCTTGGCCTGCGTTTCCGGCAGGTCGATCGGCACGCCGACCGTCATCATCGGCGCAGCCACCATGAAGATGATGAGCAAGACCAGCATGACGTCGACGAGCGGCGTGACGTTGATCTCGCTGATCGCACTTCTTCTGCCGTTGCGACGGCGCCGCCCGCCCGAACCCTTGGTTCCGCCAACTGCCATACCCATCAGCGTTGTCTCCGTACTCTGAGGTCGTTATTGCGCGGCCTGGCGGGAAGGCTGCAGCTTCTCGTCGATCTGCCGCGACAGGATGGCGGAGAACTCGTCGGCGAAGGCTTCCATGCGTGCGGTCAGCTTGCCGGCATCGGCAGTGAACTTGTTGTAGGCGATAACGGCGGGAATAGCGGCGAGCAGACCGATGGCGGTCGCCAGCAGCGCTTCGGCGATACCCGGTGCAACGACGGCGAGGTTGGTGGACTTGGAACCTGCGATTGCCTGGAACGAGGTCATGATGCCGACGACGGTACCGAAAAGGCCGATGAAGGGTGCAGCCGATCCGATCGTCGCAAGAGAGCCGAGCCTTGCCTCCAACGCTTCCGACTCACGGGCGAGCGTCACGTCCATGGCGCGGTCGATACGCATCTGCAGGCCGATCGGAGCGCGCGCGCCGCGCTCGAAGCTTTTCTTCCATTCGCGCATGGCCGAAACGAAGATCGCGCCCATTCCGCTCGTCTGCCGGTCCGAGAGCGTGCGATAGAGCTCCTCCAACGACTGACCGGACCAGAAGACCTGCTCGAAATTATCGAGCTGGCGGCGAACACGCCCGTAATTCAGGCTCTTGTCGACCACGATCGCCCAGGTCCAGACAGAGGCGGCGATAAGCCCCAGCATGACCAGCTTCACGACCAAGCCCGCTTGCATGAAGAGCGACCAGAGGGTCACGTCGCTCGTCGCGGCCAATCCAACCTGTTCCATCGATTTCAGTCCCCGAATCCAAATACCCGGCAGAGCAATTCATGCTCGTAACCGGGTCGCCCAAATGTCCTGCAGCAGGAATGCCCCGGTATTGCCACCGATCGCGGCATTGCGATCTACTCGCATCAGCCTGCCTTCTTGCCGTCAATTTTGGTCAAAGGATGACGTGCACTGCACAAATCCTGATACACGGATTAAGACACCATTATGGTTAAGGGAGTATTACCGCGCGGTTAGAGAGAACTTGTGCGATACGGAACTTCGCACCGCGTCGCACGTTTCGATGCCATGACCCCCTGGCCCCCAAAACATGAAGCCTTCCCGGTGCGGCGCCCCTCCGGCCCCGCCGGCGCGGTTCTCCCGTGAGGTCCGGATATGGCACCACGCGCAATGTGGAAGGGACAGCTTCGTCTTTCGCTGGTCTCGATAGCGGTCGAGCTCTTCAGCGCGACCCGCACCGGCGCCAGCATCTCGTTCCGCCAGATCCATAAGCCCTCCGGCAAGCGCGTCCATTACCAGAAGGTGGTGGAAGGCATCGGACCTGTGAATGTCGACGACATCGTCAAAGGCTACGAGTACGAGAACGACAGATATGTCCTGCTCGAGCCGGACGAAGTCGACGCGATAAAGCTCGAGACCAAGAAGACGCTGGAGCTGGTCCAGTTCGTCGACGTCGGCGAAATTTCGCCTCTTTACTTCGAAAAGCCCTACTACCTCGTGCCTGCCGACGAGCTGGCGGAGGATGCCTATCGCGTCGTACGCGACGCATTGAGGACCTCGAACAAGGTCGGGCTTGGGCAATTGACGCTGAGGGGCCGCGAATATCTCGTCGCGGTGAAGCCTTGCGGCGACGGGCTCCTTCTGGAGACTTTGCGATACGCGGACGAATTGCGGAAAGCCGACCCGATGTTTTCCCAAATATCCGGAAAGAAGGCGGACAAGGAACTGCTGGAGGTTGCGACCACGCTGATCGAACGCAAAAGCGGACCGTTCGACGCCGAAGCGTTCAAGGACAACTACGCCGCGGCGCTGCAGGAACTGGTCAAGCGCAAGATGAAGGGCAAGTCGGCGCATGTCACGATCGAAAAAGAGGGACGCGCTCAGAAACGCGGAGATAACGTCGTCGACCTGATGGCAGCGTTGAAGAAGAGCCTCGAAGGCGGCGAAAGCAAGAAACCGCCGGCGAAATCCCGAGCAAAGTCTTCGTCAAAGTCTCAGGAAAAATCGCCCCCCTCCTCGCAGCGGGCCCGGCGGAAGTCGGCGTGAGGACGGTCCATGGCCGCGCGCAACGAACCGCTCTCCGAATACAACCGGCGCCGCGATTTCACGCGCACGAGCGAACCCAAGGGAGCGGTCGCGCGGCGGAGCGGTGAGAGGATGCGTTTCCTCGTCCAGAAGCACGCTGCGACCCGCCTGCATTACGACTTCCGCCTGGAATGGGAGGGCGTGCTGAAGAGCTGGGCGGTCACGCGCGGCCCGAGCCTCAACCCCGAAGACAAGCGCCTTGCCGTGCGCACCGAAGACCACCCGCTTGCCTATGGCGACTTCGAAGGAACGATACCGAAAGGAGAGTATGGCGGCGGCACGGTAATGCTCTGGGACACGGGCTGGTGGGAGCCGGAGGATGATCCGTCGAAAGCCTTGAAGAAGGGCAAGCTGTCCTTCAAGCTGCATGGCAGCCGCATGAAGGGCGGCTGGGCGCTGGTGCGCATGCGGCCACGCGAAGGCGAAAAGCGCGAAAACTGGCTGCTCGTCAAGGAAACGGACGAGATCGCCTCAGAAGACGGCGAGAGCCTGATCAACGAAAACGTCACCAGCATCGCCACCGGCCGGACTATGGACGAAATCGCCGAAGGCAGGGGCGAGAAGCGGGCGCGGGTCTGGCATTCCAACAAGAGCACCTCGGCCAATCTCAAGGCCGGCGCGATCGCCGAAAACGGCAATGCACGCAAGCCCGCGACGCGAAAACCCTCCGGCAAGCTGCCCGCCTTCAAGGCACCGCAGCTTGCGACTCTGGTGACCAGGGCACCCGCCGGCGACGCGTGGCTGAACGAAGCGAAGTTCGACGGCTACCGGCTTGTCTGCGCCGTCGGCGGCGGCGCTGTCCGATGCTACACGCGAAACGGTCTCGATTGGACGGAGAAATTCCCGGCCATTGCCGCGGCCCTCGCAGAACTCGACTGCCGGTCCGCCCTGATCGACGGAGAGGTGGTGGCGCTGTCGGAAAGCGGGTCCAGCTTCTCTGCCCTGCAGAAGGCCCTGAGGACCGGGGCCAGCACAAGGCTTTACGCTTTCGATCTCCTCGAGCTTGACGGCAAGGATCTGAGCCGCAAGCCGCTCGTTGAGCGCAAGGAACGGCTCGAAGCGCTGCTCGAGACGCTCGGCACCACCTCGACCATTCAGTTCAGCGAGCATGTTCGCGGCAATGGCGAGCACGTGCTTTCTGCAGTATGCAAGGCAGGTCAGGAAGGTATAATCGCCAAGGAGTCGAATGCGCCCTATCGCAGCGGGCGCACCCGAAGCTGGCTCAAAGTGAAATGCACGAAGCGCCAGGAATTCGTCATCGGCGGCTATACCCGCTCGACGAAAAAGGGGCGCGCCTTCGCCTCGCTCCTGGTCGGGACCTTCGAAGGCGGCAAGCTGATCTATCGTGGCGGCGTCGGGACCGGCTTCAGCGAAAAGACGATGGAGGAACTCGCCGCCGCTTTCGCAAAACGCAGACGCGATAGGTCGCCCTTCGACAGCGTGCCGCGAGAGAGAATGCGAAATACGGTATGGCTGAAGCCGGATCTGGTGGCGGAGGTGGATTTCGCCGAATTCACGGCTGACGGACATGTCCGCCACGGATCGTTCGAGGGATTGCGCGAGGACAAGGAGGCCAAGGCCGTGAAACTTGAGACACCGAAGTCGGCAGAAGCGGAGGCGGCCAAAGGCAGACCCTCCGTCAAGACGCGCAAGGCGTCAGCTGCGCAGGAAGACGCCGATGTCCTCGGCATCCGCATCTCGCATCCCGACAGGATCCTCTTCGCGGGCCAGGGCATCACCAAGATCGACCTCGCGCGCTACTATGCGGTCGTTGCTGAAAAGATGCTTCCTTTTGCCGCCGATCATCCCGTCTCGCTGGTGCGCTGCCCACAGGGCGGCGATCGGCACTGTTTCTTCCAGAAGCATGCAAGCGACGGTTTCCCCGAGGCGATTCGGGAAGTGCCTATCACCGAGTCATCGGGCAACACCGAAGACTACATGTACATCCACGACGCCGAGGGGCTCGTCGCCGCCGTGCAGATGGGAACGCTCGAGTTTCACATCTGGGGTGCAAGGACCGATCGGCTGGAGAAACCCGATCGCCTGGTCTTCGATCTCGATCCCGATCCAAGCGTCGACTTCGCGACCGTCAAGGAGGCAGCCGTCAAGCTGCGCGACGCGCTCGCCGGAATCGGCTTGAAAACCGTTCCCATGGTGACCGGCGGCAAGGGTGTCCACGTCATCGTGCCGCTCCGCCCCCATGCCGATTGGGAGCAGGCGAAAGGCTTCGCAAAGGCTCTCGCGCGATCCTTTGCCGAGCGCGATCCGGATCATTTTGTGGCCACCATGTCGAAAGCGAAGCGCAAGGGGAAGATTTTCATCGACTGGCTGAGGAACGACCGCGGCGCCACCGCGATCGCGCCCTACTCCACTCGGGCACGCTCCGGCGGACCCGTCGCCACTCCGGTCAGCTGGGAGGAACTCGAAAACCTCGAAGCCGCCAACGGGTTTCGTATTCCGGACATCCTCGAACGCATCGAAGCCGGGACCGACCCGTGGCATGAGGTCGGGAAGGTCAGTCAATCACTGACAAAGAAGGTGCTGCAGTCGACGGTGAGCTGAAATCCTGACGGTTCCTATGCCCTCGCTCACGAGCGGCGCCAGGGAAGCGGCGAGAGAAGGCCCGTCGAGAGCACGACACCCACCGCCGTCACGAACGTTGCCGCCATTGTGAATGCATCAACCGCCTCGGAGAGCAGGAGGGCGCCTCCGATTGCCGCAGCTACCGGTGTAATGGCGGTGCAGGCAGCAGCTTGCGTGGCCCCCAGCATGCGCACCGCAGTGCCGTAGAAAATCGTAGCGAGGAGTCCCGACAAAATCCCTTGCGGCAGGAGTTGAAGCAAAATCTCCGAGACAGGCGCGGTGAACAGGTTTGACCCGAGAAACGGGACCAAAGCGAGGTTGACGATCGTCGACCAAATGCAGATCAGGGCTCCCGCTTCGAAAGCCGAGAGGCCCGAACGTCGGAAGGCATGGGTGTAGAGCGCCCAGAGCGTCGCCCCGAATGGCAGCACCAGATAGCTGCGCCATGTCAGCTCGACCTCATTTGCATTTGCCATGAGCAGCAGAACGCCGCCGCCGAAGATCGCGAGCATGCCGAGCTTTCGGACCGGGTCCGGCCGCTCGCCGATGAAAAGCATGCCTATGAGCGCGGTCGCGAGAGGCATGATGCCCGGGAGCAGTACCCCAGCGGCCGATGCTGGTGTCGCGTGAAGGCCGAAGGCGGCAACCTGAAAAAATGGCGCACCCGCGCCGGCGAACATCAGCACCAACGGAAACTTCTCGACCTGTTTCGGCCACACCCCCGTGCGGCGAAGGAAAGGCATCAGCACGAGCGCCGGAACACCGAAGCGCAGCAAGGCGAGATCGAGCGTCGTCAACGACCCGGCTTTGCTGTACCGCATGGAGATGAGCCACGCCGTCCAGATCAGCACGACCGACATGGAGGCGGCGATGCCGAGGGCAACGGATGTGGCGGGGCGTTCGTTTGCCATCTCAGCCATGATCATCTCCTTCCGACGGAGGCGATCATAGTACTTGCGACGGAGCCAGTCCTTGCTATCTGCAGCGCGAAATGCCATGAAATTGGCATTTTATTGCGCCGAGGGGCCGCGAGGAACCAAATATGCCAAAAATGGATCAATATGATCTCGCCATCCTCGCTGCCTTGCAAGAGAATGCCCGTGCCACCAATGTCGAGGTGGCGGAGAAAGTAAACCTTTCGCCGTCGCCCTGCCTACGAAGGACACGCCTTCTGGAGGAGGCGGGGATCATTCGCGGGTACCGCGCCGACCTCGACCGTCAGGCCGTCGGGCTCGAGCTTACGGTCTTCGTCGCCTTCAAGGTCATTCGGCATACCCGCGAGAACGCTCAGGCCCTGCAGCATGCATTGCTCGAGATCCCAGAGGTGATCGCCTGCCACATGATTTCAGGCGAGGCGGATTTTCTGGCGGAGGTCGTGGTGGAGAACCTCGCGGCTTATGAGAAGCTGCTCACGGAGAAGCTCCTCGTTCTGCCGCACGTGACCGACATCCGATCCAATTTCGCGATCCGCTCGGTCAAGACCGGCGGACCGGTGAAGCTGCCACGGGTCCGCGACTAGGTCGAAGCGACCTCGAGCTGAGGCGGGATGCGGGCGAAAATCGGTACACCTCTCCTCATTCCGTTCCAGGCGGGAGAACTCAGGCTGCACCTCGTGCGGCAAGGAACCTTGCGGCGAGCGCCTCCGGCAGGCGTCTTGGCCGTCCCTGTCCGTTGATCACCGCAATGATCACCTTGGCCGAGATCAGCAGCGCCTCGCCGCGCCTGATCTGCTGCTGCAGGACCATTTTGGCGCCGCCGGCCTTTTCGGTCGCCGTCTCGATCGTCAGTACGTCGTCCATGCGGGCCGGCGATTTGAAGTCGATCTCCATCCGGTGGACGACGAAGACGAGACCTTCCACGTCGCCTTCGATCGCAAGCGACGCCTGCTCGACGCCGAGCAGCCGCAGATAGTCGGTCCGCGCACGCTCCATGAAATGCAGGTAACGCGCATGGTAGACGACGCCGGAAAAATCCGTGTCCTCGTAATAGACCCGCTGGATCAATCGGTGGCCGGTCTCGGTCAGCTCGCCGGCAAGCGAAATCAGTGACATGGCATTCTCCGGGAGGAACTTGCGTTTTCCCTGTGCAGGAACAAAAAGACATTTGCAAGCACTGCAGCTTTGTCACAATCCTAACCTATCAGGTTCCTGTCCTCTTCCCGATCAGGAGAATCGTGCATGAAGATTGCAGTCCTCGGCGGTGACGGTTTCGTCGGCTGGCCCACCGCTCTGCATTTATCCGACGCGGGCCATGACGTTCACATCCTCGACAATCTCTCCCGCCGCTGGATCGATACGGAACTCGGCGTCCAATCCCTGACGCCGATGGATTCCATCCAGGAGCGCACGCGCATCTGGCACTCGGAAACCGGCCGGCGCATCCACTTCAATCTGATCGATCTGGCACGGGACTACGAACTCCTGAAGAACTGGCTCGCGGAGCATCGGCCCGATGCCGTCGTCCATTTCGCCGAGCAGCGGGCCGCCCCCTATTCGATGAAGAGCGACAGGCACAAGAACTACACGGTCAACAACAACGTCAACGCGACCCACAATCTCCTCAATGCACTGGTCGAACTCGATCTCGATGCGCATCTCGTGCATCTCGGCACGATGGGCGTTTACGGCTATTCGACGATCGGAGCGGCGATCCCGGAAGGCTACCTGCCCGTCGGGATCGAGACCATGGGCGGAGAGACTGTGAGTCAGGAAATCCTCTATCCTTCCAATCCCGGCTCCGTCTACCATATGACCAAGTGCCTGGATCAGCTGCTCTTTCAGTTCTATGCAAAGAATGACGGACTCAGGATCACCGATCTGCACCAGGGCATCGTCTGGGGTACGCATACGGAGCAGACGCGGCGTCATCCGCAGCTCATCAACCGCTTCGACTATGACGGCGATTACGGAACGGTCCTCAACCGTTTCCTGATCCAGGCAGCAATCGATTATCCGCTGACCGTTCACGGAACCGGCGGCCAGACACGCGCCTTCATCCATATTCAGGACTCCGTCCGCTGCATCGAACTTGCGCTCGGGAACCCGCCGGCACGCGGCAGCCGTGTCGAAATTTTCAATCAGATGACGGAAACGCACCGCGTCCGCGACCTGGCCGAGATGATCGCGCGCATGGCCGGCGCGAAAATCGCCTGGCTGCCGAACCCCCGCAAGGAAGCCGCCGAAAACGAGCTCGTGGTGCAGAACGGAAAATTCCTGGCGCTCGGCCTCAATCCGATCCGGCTCGAAGACGGGCTGCTTTCGGAAATCGTCGACGTGGCGAAGAAATTCGCCTATCGCGTCGACCGCTCGCGGGTGCCGGCCGTTTCCGCCTGGACGAAGGACATCGCCCCCTTGATCAACCACGATCCGGAGGGCAAGCGGCTGAAATCCGTTTCATGAGCCGCGTCTTCGCCAGCCCGGAGGGACTCAGCCCCTCCTCTACGGTGACTGCGCGTCACGCTTTCGTGACGCTCGTCACCAATAGCGACTACGCGCTCGGTGCGCGGGCCCTGCTCAGATCGATCCGTCTCACCCGGACGCCCGCTGATATAGTCGTGCTCCACACCGGTGGGGTGGATGCCGCCGCCCTCGAGCCGCTGACCGAATTCGACTGCCGCCTGATCCAAACCGACCTGCTGCCGCTTTCGGACGAATTCAACGCCCGGCACCAGCGCCGCAACGTGCATGAGCAGGCACCCTTCACAAAAGGACGCAAGCCCGACTTCCATTCGCCGCTCGACAATTTCTGCAAGCTCAGGCTGTGGCAGCTCGTGGAATACGAACGCTGCATCTTCATCGATGCCGATGCCATCGTGCTGCGCAACGTCGACAAGTTGTTTCACTATCCGGAATTTGCCGCAGCCCCGAATGTTTATGAGAGCCTCGCGGATTTCCACCGCCTGAACTCCGGCGTCTTCGTCGCCGAGCCGTCGGTCGCGACCTTCGAGACGATGCTTGCAGCGCTCGATGCGCCGGACGCCTTCTGGCCCCGCACCGACCAGACCTTTCTCCAAAGCTTCTTCCCCGATTGGCACGGCCTGCCGGTGACGATGAACATGCTGCAATATGTCTGGTTCAACCTGCCTCAGCTTTGGGACTGGCGCTCGATCGGGGTGCTTCACTACCAGTATGAAAAGCCGTGGGAGAAAGATCATCCCCGCGCGGACGTGCTGCGCCCGCTGATCGATCTCTGGCACGCTTATCTGACCGGCGCGGAGATTCCCGATATTGCCGCCATGCCGAATCCGCGGCACGCCGGCCGCACGTCGCCATGACCCGCGTTCTCGTCTCCGGCGGCACCGGATTCGTCGGCCGCTTCATCGTCGAGCATTTGCTGGCAAACGGCTATGAAGTCACAGTCGGCGGGCGCTCTCCACCCCCCGCTGGCTTCTATCCGCAACCGGTGTCCCATGTGCCGCTCCGCCTCGATCCGGATGCGGACCAGACCGGCGCGTTCGACGATATCTATTATTTCGTCCATGCCGCCTTCGAGCATGTCGAGGGCAGGTATCGAGGAGGCGAGGGTGACGACCCCACAGGCTTCCGCCGCGCCAACCTCGATGGCTCGGTTCGCCTCTTCGAAGAGGCGCGCGCCGCCGGCGTGCGCCGCTGCATTTTCCTGTCGAGCCGCGCCGTGTACGGCGACACGGCGCCGTCGCTCGCCACCGAGACGTCACCGGTCGCACCGGACACGCTCTACGGGCAGGTGAAGCTTGCCGCCGAGGACGCCCTGAAATCGATTACGGACCACAGTTTCGTCACGACCAGTTTGCGCGTCACCGGTGTCTACGGCGTCGCCGGGCCGGGACGAAAACACAAGTGGAGCGATCTCTTTTCCGATTATCTTGCCGGCCGGCCTGTGCCGGCTCGCATCGGCACGGAAGTCCACGGCGACGATGTCGCCCGGTCCGTCCGCATCATGCTGGAAGCCGAACCCGCGAAAGTATCCGGCCAGGTCTTCAACGTCTCGGACGTGCTGACCGAAAACCGCGAAATTCTCTCCTTTCTCCAGACCGCAACCGGCTGCCCGCACCCTTTGCCGCCACCAGCGGGGGCGGCCGAATTCAAGTCGATGTCGACGGAGAAGCTGCGCGCCCTCGGCTGGGCTCCAGGCGGCAGGGAAAAGCTGGCTGCGACGATCCGGGAACTTGCGCGGAGACGGTGACCGGCAGGCGGATGAGGGCGATTCCGGTCATCCGAGATCGATGACGACAATTTCCGGCGGCACGCCGAAACGGATCGGCGCGATGGAGCAACCGAGGCCACCCGAAACGACGAGGTTGCGGCCTTGCTCGACAATATGGCCGTAGGCGTATCGGTCGCCGAAGCGCGATGGCACGACGGGCGAGTGGCCGGCAAAGCGCACCTGTCCGCCATGGGTGTGACCGGATAGCGTCAATGCGACCCGCGAGGGCACCTTCGGAAAAATATCCGGTTCGTGCGCAAGCAGGATGACCGGAGCCTCGTCCGTCACCTGTGCAAGCGTGCCGTCGAGATCGTCGAGCCCGCCCATGAACGCACGTTTCCATTTCCGGCCCGGCAGGAGTGCAAGCTGGTCTTCGAGCCCCGCCAGCCAGAAGGCGGAGCCACCCTTCTCCAGGCGGACTGCGCGATTGCTGTAGACCTCGATGCCCACGTCGGCCAGGGCGCGATGACCGAAGGTCTCGCCACCGCCGTTCTTCTGGGCGCTCCGGTCCTCCCACCAATCATGATTTCCCATGATCGCGTGGACGCCGAGCGGCGCCCTTAGGGTCGCAAGCGCCTTCGACCATTCGCTCGAATGGACGTAGCGCGTGACGAGGTTCATCCCGGATGCGTAGTCGCCGAGAAGGACCGTGATGTCGCCGCCGAGGCCGTTCGCGCGTTCGCAGATGGATGCGATCCGGCGGGCGGACATCCAGGGCTCGCAAGCGTGAATATCCGCGAGTGCCACGAGACGGAGCTTGAGGCCCGGCGTCCAGCCGGGGGGCGTCAGGGCGTAGCGCGCCACCCTCAGGCGCGCCAGCGGTTCGATACCGAAGGCATAGCCGCCAAGCGCCATGGCACTGAGAAGCCCCCCGCCGAGGACCTTCATGAAGCCGCGACGGCTGATCACGTCAGTCGTCCTCGAGAGTCAGCCGGAACTGGCTTGACTCGACATCCTTCGGCGGATTGAGGCCGAGATGTTTCCAGGCATTGCCCGTCAGCACGCGGCCGCGCGGCGTGCGCTGAATGAAGCCCTGCTGGATAAGGTAGGGCTCTATGATGTCTTCGATCGCATCGCGCGGCTCGGACAGGCCTGCGGCAATCGTCTCGATTCCCACCGGTCCGCCACCGAAGTTCTGCGCGATCATCGTCAGGTAGCGCCGGTCGAGCTGGTCGAGACCCATGCTGTCGACGAGCAGCCGGGTCAAAGCCTCGTCGGCGATCTCCAGCGTCACGGCCTCCGCCCGTGCGACCTCGGCGAAGTCGCGCACCCGACGCAGGAGACGGCCGGCGATGCGTGGTGTGCCGCGCGCCCTGCGGGCGATTTCGCGCGCGCCTTCGTCGGTCATGCCAAGACCCATCAGCCGCGCGCCACGTCGGACGATCAGTTCCAACTCGCCGACCGTATAGAAATTGAGCCGCACGGGGATGCCGAAGCGATCCCGCAGCGGCGTCGTCAGGAGCCCGAGGCGTGTCGTCGCCGCCACGAGCGTGAACTTCGCGAGGTCGATCTTCACCGAGCGGGCCGCCGGCCCCTCGCCGATGATGAGGTCGAGCTGGAAATCCTCCATGGCCGGATAGAGGATTTCCTCGACGGCCGGGTTCAGACGGTGGATTTCATCGATGAAGAGCACGTCGCGCTCTTCGAGGTTGGTCAGCAATGCTGCGAGGTCCCCGGCCTTGGCGATGACCGGACCGGAAGTCGAGCGAAAATTGACGCCGAGCTCCTTCGCCATGATCTGCGCCAGCGTGGTCTTGCCCAGCCCGGGCGGGCCGACGAAGAGCACATGATCCAGCGCTTCGCCGCGATTTCGCGCCGCCTCGATGAAGATCTTCAAATTGGCCCGCGCTTCCGCCTGGCCGGTGAACTCGTCGAGCGTCTGCGGGCGCATGGTCGCATCGAGGTCTTCGCCTCGCTTTTCCGGCGCGATCAGACGTGCGGCTTCGCTCATGTCATTGCTTCCGATTCAGGCTGTCCGCTGCCACAGGGATTGGTGGCGTTGAAACCGATCACCGCCGCAGCCGCGCTCAACCATAATAGGGACGTCCGGATCAAGCCAGCGAGAACGGTCAGCGCCCCTCTACTCCAATGCTTTTGTGGCCGCAGGAAGGCTCGCCGGGTCCTCACCGGGACAGTTCCTTCAAGCCGAGACGGATCAGCCTGGCGCTGTCGGCCCCCTCCCCGCCGTTTTTCAGCGCAGCAGCAACGGCATTCGCGGCCTGGTCTCGCGAATAGCCGAGATTGGTGAGCGCCGAAACCGCATCCGACACCGGCGCCGCAGCAACGCCTTCGCCGAGCTCCTGCTTGAGACCGATCGACGGCGTCATCTCGCCCGCGAAGGCCGGGGCCTTGTTCTTGAGCTCGGTGACGATGCGCACGGCAACCTTCGGCCCGACGCCCGGCGCGCGCGAGATCGATGTCTTGTCCTGCAAGGCGATGGCGTTGGCAAGTTCGCCGGGGGTCAGCGTGGAGAGCACTGCCAGTGCCACCTTGGACCCCACACCCTGAACGCTCTGAAGCAGGCGGAACCATTCACGCTCCAACGCGCTCAGGAATCCGAACAGCCTCAACTGGTCCTCGCGCACATAGGTCTCGATGAAGAGCACGGCCGCCTCTCCGGCTCCTCCAAGCCTGGCGAGCGTACGCGCCGAGCAATGGGCGACATACCCGACCCCGTGCACGTCGAGAACCACGTGATCCTCGCCGATCTCGTCTATGGTGCCCTTGAGCTTGCCGATCATCTGGTCTCTCTGATGGTGTTGGTCCGTCGTCTTTAGGGAAAATCCGATGATCGGACTACCCCGCAAGTGCCGCAAGGCGGCTCGTCACCGCCTGCCTGTTATGCGCGTGGCAAATTGCGATGGCGAGCGCGTCGGCGGCATCGTTGCCTTTGAATTCGGCCTTGGGCATCAGAACCTTCAGCATCATGTGTATCTGCTGCTTTTCGCCGTGGCCGACGCCGATCACGGCCTTTTTCACGGCATTCGGTGCATATTCCGCGACCCTCAAACCCGCCCGGGCCGGCACCAGCATGGCGATGCCGCGCGCCTGGCCGAGCTTCAGCGTGGCGGTCGCATCCTTGTTGACGAAGGTCTGTTCGACCGCCGCCTCGTGCGGCCGGTAGCTGTGCACCACTTCGGCGAGCCCGTCATGCAATTGGCAGAGGCGCGAGGCAAGGTCCATTTCGCCATCGGAGGTGACGGTGCCCGAGGCGACGAAACGGAGGGAATTTCCGAGAGTTTCGATGATCCCCCAGCCGGTGCGCCTCAAGCCCGGATCGATGCCGATGATGCGAATCGTGTTCTGCATGCTTCACCCTATTTCGGTCGCGGGGACGCTGCCAGCAAAAAGTGAACAAAACAAAAACATTACACGGAAATGGCTGCATGCTGCAGAAGAGCCGCGAGGCGCCCTTGGCGTAAGCAAACTTGAACCTACATTGCGGAAGATCAATTTCTCTTAATTGAAAGCCTCGCCATGATTCCCTTTTCCATTCTCGACCTGTCGCCTATCACCCAAGGGGGAAGCGTGGCGGAGTCGCTTGAGAATTCACGCCGGATGGCAATCGCAGCAGAGGAGAACGGCTACAAGCGCTTCTGGCTGGCCGAACACCATGGCATGAAGGGCATAGCCAGCGCCGCGACGTCTCTCGTGATTTCGCATGTGGCTTCGGCCACCCGCACGATCCGGGTCGGTTCGGGCGGCATTATGCTGCCCAACCATTCGCCGCTCGTCATCGCCGAGCAATTCGGCACGCTTGCAGCGCTTTACCCCGGCCGCATAGATCTCGGCCTCGGCCGTGCGCCCGGCACGGATATGAGGACGGCCCAGGCGCTCCGGCGCAACATGGAGGCGAGCGCCAACAACTTCCCGAACGATGTCGTGGAACTGCAGGCTCTGCTCGGTCCGGGGACCGAAGAGCAGAAGATCATCGCCGTTCCGGGCGCGGATTCGAACGTGCCGATCTGGCTGCTCGGCTCAAGCCATTTCAGCGCGCATCTCGCCGGCATGCTCGGCCTCCCCTTCGCCTTCGCCTCGCATTTCGCGCCGGATATGCTGCTCTCGGCGCTCGAAATCTACCGCGAGCGCTTCACTCCGTCGCCGCAGCTCGACAGGCCGCAAGTCATGGTCGGCGTTATGGGCGTTGCAGCGGACACGGATGAAGAGGCGAACCACCTCTTCACCTCCATGCAGCAATCCTTCGTCGCGCTTCGCCGCAATGCGCGCAGTCGCTTCCCGCCGCCGGTCGAGTCGATGGACGGCCTCTGGAGCCAGGACGAGAAAATCTTCGTAGACCACGCAATGAGCTATGCGGTGGTCGGCGGCCCCGGGACGATCCGCCGCAGGATCGAGGCGTTCCTCGACCTCACCAAGGCCGACGAACTGATCGTCTCCATGCCGATCTTCGACATGGATGCGCGGCTGTATTCGGTGAAGCTGTTTGCGGAGGCGCAGCGGGAACTGGCAGGAGTGGACCAAGCGCTTCCGCAGCCGCGATAGGGGCATCGCCCCTATTCAGATCCTCAGGCCGAGAGCTTCGCCAGAACCTCGTCGGAGACCTCGAAATTCGAATAGACGTTCTGGACGTCGTCGTCATCTTCGAGATTGTCGATGAGCTTCATCAGCGACTGTGCCTTTTCCTCGTCGACCGGCACGGTATTCTGCGGCTTCCAGACCGCCTTCACGGTCTCCGCCTCACCGAGCGCGCCTTCGAGCGCCTTCGATACCTCGCCGATATCCTCGAAACCGCAGGTGACCGTGTGGCCTTCCTCATCCGTCTCGACGTCGTCGGCACCCGCTTCGATCGCGGCTTCCATGACCTTATCGGCGTCGCCGGCGGAAAGCCTGTAGGTGATTTCACCGACGCGGTTGAAGGAAAAGGAAACCGAGCCGGTCTCTCCGAGCGCCCCGCCTGCCTTGGTGAAAATCGAGCGGACATTGGATGCGGTGCGGTTGCGGTTGTCGGTCAGCGCCTCGACGATGACGGCAACGCCGCCCGGGCCGTAGCCCTCGTAGCGGACTTCCTCGTAGTTCTCGGCATCGCCGCCCGCGGCCTTCTTGACCGCACGCTCGATATTGTCCTTGGGCATGGATTGCGCCTTGGCATTCTGGATCGCCAGACGCAGGCGCGGGTTCATGGCCGGGTCGGGAAGGCCGGTCTTTGCGGCAACGGTGATTTCGCGCGCCAGCTTGGAAAACATTTTGGAGCGCACCGCATCCTGACGGCCCTTGCGGTGCATGATGTTCTTGAACTGTGAATGGCCAGCCATGACGCCCTCTGCATGCATGATTTCGGTGAGATGGGGCGCCTTATAGTTTCATTGCCGCGTCCAGTCCAGCAGGGGCATCGTGTTTTCAAACGACCGGAAATGCGCGCAGGCCACCTTCAAACGCCCTGGAGAACATAGATGAGCGGTCTGCTCGGCAACGAACGGAGCGACACCTTCACGGAAGGCCCCGGGGCAAAGCTCTTGTCGAAATCGTCGCCGAACATAGCCAGAAACTGGTTGGTCAACGGCCTGTGCATCGGCAGAATCAGAGCCGCCCGCAAGCGCGAGACGACGCGGCTCATGCTTTCCGCCCCCAACGTCAGCCCGCCGTCTACCGGCACCATGAGAACGTCGAGCCGGCCTATCTGCCGGTAGTGGCTGTCGTCGAGCTCGTGATGCAGGTGGCCGAGATGTCCGATGCAGAGCCCCGCGACCTCGAAGATGAAGATCGAATTGCCGTCCTGCTCCATGCCTTCGAAACCGGAACGTATATCCGTCGTCACATTGCGAATATAGGTGTCGCCGACCACGAGATCGTGATCCGCCGGCTCGCCATTGTCGCCCCAGCCGTGCAGGACATGCCGGATCGCCGGGTCCGGCGTCAGCGTATAGTGGCTCGAATGGGCCCTGTTCATCGTCACGACCGTAGGCGGCGATGGGGTCCGGAACCAGCCGTTATAGTCCGTAGCGATCGAAAGCCCGCCCGGCGTTTCGATCAGAAATGTCGAATGGCCGAGAAAGGTGATCGTCACCTCGCCCGTATCGTCAGACGCCACGGGAACGGCGGCGGAAGCCGAGAAGCTGGCGAAGGTCGCCGTCGGCGTGGCTGCAGCGATCGCCTGGCATTGGCTCACCGGAGCTTGTGTCTGCTGCGCGTGAGCCGGTTCCGGCCAGAGCGAATGGATGAGCCAGATGACGGTCACGGTGTAGGCAAGATATCGCGAAAGCATCCTCCACCTCTCACATGACGCGGGATGAAAAGCTTGCTCGATAAACCGGTGGCATCCCCGCGTCCCGCCCATGATCAGCGGAAGGCAGGATCATTCAAGGTCGCGATCGCGTCCAGCGTCCAATGCCCGGCCGCCGCTCACAATCGCGTCATTGCGGCACCACGGGACCCTCGATCACTCGCCCGGCGCCGGCACCGGGTCGGCCGCCGGAGCCCGCTTCCGGCGGAACGAGCGCAGGGCCACGTAGAAGACCGGCGTCAGGAACAGGCCGAGGAAAGTCACACCGAGCATGCCGGAGAAAACCGCCGTTCCGAGGGACTGGCGCATTTCGGCGCCGGGCCCCGTCGCGATGACCAGCGGCACGACGCCGAGGATGAAGGCGAACGCGGTCATCAGGATCGGACGCAGCCTGAGCCGGCTCGCATCGATCGCCGCCTCGATCGGCGTCTTACCCTCCTCCTCGCCCTGACGGGCGAATTCCACGATCAGGATCGCGTTCTTCGCGGCGAGGCCGATGAGGACGATGAGCCCGATCTGGGTCAACACGTTGTTGTCGAAACCCCGGATCGAAACGCCGAGAAGTGCTGCAAGAACGGCGAGCGGCACGATGAGGATAATCGCCAAAGGCAGCACCCAGCTCTCATATTGGGCGGCGAGCGCCAGGAAGACGAAGATCACCGAAAGCGCGAAGATGAAGGCCGCCGTATTGCCGGTCTGGCGCTCCTGCAGGGCGAGCTCGGTCCATTCGAAGGTGGTGCCCTGCGGCAGCATCTGACCTGCAAGCGCCTCCATCCTGTCGAGTGCGCTGCCCGTCGAGATGCCCGGCGCGGGATTGCCCTGAAGAGGAACCGAGACGTACATGTTATAGCGCTGGACCAGCGCCGGTCCGCTCATGTCGCGGATCTCGACCAGGGTGCCGAGCGGCACCAGAGCGCCTGTGGCGGAACGGACCTTGAGCGCAAGTATGTCCTCCCGCTCCAGCCGGAATTGCTGGTCGGCCTGGGCACGCACCTGGTAGACGCGTCCGAAGGCGTTGAAATCGTTGACGTATGAGGTTCCCAGATTGATCGAGAGCGTCTCGAAGATATTGGGAATCGGCACGTTCAGCGCCCGCGCCTTGTCGCGGTCGATCGCCAGGAAGAACTGCGGGCTGGAGGCCGAGAAGGTGGTGAAGACGCCGGTCAATCCCTCCGTCTGGTTGGCCGCACCCATCATCTGGTAGGCGAGCCCCAGCGCGCGGCGCATGTCGGCGCTCTGGCGGTCCATGATCTGCATCTTGAATCCGCCCGAGTTGCCGATGCCCCGCACGGATGGCGGAGGAACCGCGATGATGAAAGCCTCCTGTATGCCTTGCATCGCGCCGAATATCTGGCCGATGATCTGTTCCGCGCTCTGATTATGCTCGAGCCGCTCCTCGAAACTGTCGAAGGGGGTGAAGATCACGCCGGAATTGGACGCATTGGTGAAGGTCGCACCGCTGAAGCCGGCGAAGGCGACCGCATCCTTGACCCCCGGCACCTCCCGGATCATCTCCGAGGCCCGGCGAACGACGGTATCGGTGCGTTCTAGCGACGCGCCGTCCGGAAGCTGAACCACGACGATGGCGTAACCCTGGTCCATCGTCGGTATGAAGCCTCGGGGCACGACCTGCGCCATGTACCAGGTGGCTCCGAGAAGAGCGACGAAGACGGCGAGCGCGCCGGCCAGCGCGATCCGCGTCTTGACGAGGTGGCGCACTGTCCACGCATAACCATCGGCCATGCGGTCGAAGCCGCGGTTGAAGCCGTTGGCGAAGCCTCGCCCAAGCCGCGTCAGCGGATTGCGGCTCTCGTGCTCATGGTTCTCGTGCGGCCGCAAGAGAATCGCTGCGAGTGCCGGCGAGAGCGTCAGAGAGTTGATTGCGGAAATCACCGTCGCGACGGCGATCGTCACCGCGAACTGGAGGTAGAATTGCCCCGAAATACCGGGAATGAAAGCGGTCGGCACGAAGACCGCAGTCAGAACGAGCGAGATCGCGATGACTGCGGCACCCACTTCGTCCATCGTCACATGCGCCGCCTCCCGGGGCGTCAGCCCTCGTGCGAGATTGCGCTCGACGTTCTCGACCACGACGATCGCATCGTCGACGACGATGCCGATCGCGAGCACCAGGCCGAACAGCGTCAGCATGTTCAGCGAAAAACCGAACGCATAGAGCAGCGCGAAGGTGCCGACGAGCGACACGGGGATGGCCACGATGGGAATGACGGCCGTTCGCCAGGACTGCAGGAATATGATCACGACGAGAGCGACGAGGAGCGCCGCCTCTCCGATCGTCTTGTAGACCTCGTTGATGGATTCCGAGATGAATTCCGTCGGGTTGTAGATGATCCTGTATTCGAGCCCCTCGGGAAAGTCCCGCGAAAGGTCCGCCATCGTAGCCTGGATCGCATCGGCAGCGGCGAGCGCATTGCTGCCGGGGCGAGAAAAGATGCCGAGCGCGACGGCGGGGCTGCCGTTGAGATAGCTGTTCGTCACGTATTCGCGCGCACCGAGTTCGATGCGGGCGACGTCCTGCAATTGCACGAGCCTGCCTTCGTCCGTCGCTTTTACAATGACGTAGCGGAACTGCCGGGCATCGCTGAAGCGGCCGTCGGTGGTCACCGTATATTGGAAAGCGGTGTCGCTCGACATCGGCGGACCACCGATCGACCCGCCCGAGACCTGGACGTTCTGCTGGCGCAGCGCCTCCACGACATCGCCGGCGGTCATGCCGTAGGCGGAGAGTTTCTGCGGGTCGAGCCAGACGCGCAAGGCGTATTCGCGTTCGCCGAAGAGAAGAACGTCGCCGACCCCGTCGAGCCTCACCAGGATGTCGCGGATGCGCGTGCGGGCGTAATTCGAGACGTAGAGCTGGTCGTAGCGGTCGGTCGGCGAGAGCAGGTGAACGACCATCATCAGGTCCGGCGAGCTCTTCGTCGTAGTGACGCCGATGCGCCGGACCTCTTCCGGGAGCCTGGGCTCGGCGATGGAGACACGATTCTGCACCAGCACCTGCGCCTGGTCGAGATCGGTCCCCAGCTTGAAGGTGATCGTCAGCGCCATCGAGCCGTCCGCGGTGGAGTAGGACGACATGTAGAGCATGTTCTCGACGCCGTTGATTTCCTGCTCGAGCGGGGTGGCGACGGTATTGGCGACGGTCTCCGCATCCGCGCCCGGATAGGAGGCGCGCACGACGATGGTGGGCGGCGCGATTTCAGGATATTGCGCCACCGGAAGCTGGAAATAGGCGATGCTGCCGACGATGAGCAGAACGATCGAGAGCACCGATGCGAAGATCGGCCGATCGACGAAAAAATGCGCGAACCTCATTGGGCATTCTCCGCCGATTGCGCAGCCTCGGGAGGCAGAACGATCAGTTCGGGCTTTACCTTCACGCCTGGCCGCACGCGCATGAGGCCATTCACGACGATCGTCTCGTCCCCCATCATGCCGCTTCGGATGACCCGGTAGCCGTGGAGCCGCGGCCCGAGGCGCACGGGCTTGCTTGCGACGCTGCCGTCCTCGCCGACCACATAGACGATGCGCTCGTTCTGGTCGGCGGCGATCGCCTCGTCGGGCACCAGGACGGCCTGATAGGTGTTCGAGCCCTCGACTTCCACACGCCCGAAGAGCCCGGGCTGCAGGACGAAATCAGGATTGGCAAACCGGGCGCGCACACGCATCGTGCCCGTCTCTTCGTCGACCCGGTTCTCCGCGAAATCGAGCTTGCCTTCGAAAGGCCGCTCATTGGCGTCGGCGATCGTCACGTGTACCGAAAGCGCGCCGGCTCCTTCCTGCAGCGCACTGCCGCGTTCCCGAGCCGTGCGGGCATAGGAAAGCAGCCGCCGCTCGTCTACGTCGAAATAGAAATCGATCGGGTCGAGCGAGACGATCGTCGTCAGGACCGTCTCGTCCGCCTGGACGAGGTTGCCCGGAGAAATGAGGCGCCGGTCGACGCGGCCAGTCAGCGGCGCGGTGATGGTCGTATAGTCGAGGTCGAGCCTGGCTCGCTCCACCGCCGCCTCGGCGCCGCGAACATTCGCCTGCGCGGCGATCAGCGCCCTGCGGTCATCGTCGAGCCGGGACAGGGAAAGCGTGCCCGAATTGGCAAGCGATTCCGTTCGCTTGAAGGTGGTCTCTGCAAAGACGAGCGTCGAGCGCGCGGCCGCGAGCGAGGCCTCGGCCTGAGACAGGGCTGTGCGGAACGGCCGCTGGTCGATGACGAAGAGCTTGTCGCCCTTCTTCACGATGGCACCGTCGGTAAAGAAGACCTGATCGAGATAACCTCCGACCCGCGCACGGATCGAAACCTCATCGACCGCCTGGAAGCGGCCGATGAATTCGTCGGCGTCGACGACGTCGCGCACCACCGGCTTGGCGACGGTCACCGTCGGCATCTGCGCATCCTGCGCACCTGCGGGCATCGAGATAAGAAGGGAGACGAAAACGCCGGCGACGGCCGGCAGACGCCATTTTCGCAACATGCACGCTCTCCAGGTACCTGAACATCAGATCGCCGTCGCCCGGGACTGGTCGGCGCGGCGACATTTCGAGCCGGAACCTTGCGCTCCGGTTGCACTACTGCGAGATGAGGGAAAGTTTGGGCGCTTCCGCCCGCATCCCGCTTCACCGATTAGGCATGGAAACTTGCGAATAGCGGCCGCGTGCACTGCGGCTCTCATTTTGGTCGCTAACCTGCCACCATTTGACAGGTCTGTCACCCTGGAAAAAAGACACTCCGGCACAGGCCGCACTGCAGGATGCATGCGGAGAAACGGAAAACTCTGCCGCTCAAGCCCAGAACTGCGGGATCGTCTCCGCGAGGCGCGGACCTATCCTGAGCGGCGCGATTTTCTCCGCCAGCCCCGTCCGGTCCGAAATCTCGATCCCGACGCCGCAGATGGTAGCCGGGCCCGATGCCGCTTCGAAGCGGCCCTTGGGCATCTTCGAAATGAACCGGTTGAGCGGCTCTTCCTTGTCCATGCCCAAGGAGGAGTCGTAGTCGCCGCACATGCCGGCATCGCTCATATAGCCGGTGCCGCCGTTGAGTATCTGATGGTCGGCAGTGGGCACATGCGTGTGCGTGCCTACGACCAGGCTGGCACGGCCATCGACGAAGTGACCGAAACACTGCTTCTCGCTCGTCGCCTCCGCGTGGAAATCGAAGACGACCGCATCCGCCTGTTCGCCAAGCGGACAGGCATCGAGGATCGCCTCGGCCGTCTTGAAGGGATCGTCGAGTTCGGGATGCATGAAGACCCGCCCCATGACATTGGCGACCAGAACGCGGGCGCCGTTTCGGGCGAAGAAGAGATTGGAGCCGCGACCCGGCGTGCCCGCAGGGTAGTTCGCCGGCCGCAGGAACTGATCGTGCCGCTCGCAGAAGACCACCGCTTCTTTCTGGTCCCAGACGTGATTGCCGGTTGTCACCACGTCGGCACCGGCGCTGATCGTCTCGAGAAAGATGTCCTCGGTGATGCCGAACCCTCCGGCAGCGTTCTCGCCATTGACGATGACGAAGTCGAGCTTCAGGTCGCTCACGAGCCCGGGGAGGCGCTCCCAGACGGCCGTGCGGCCGGTCTTGCCGACCATATCCCCCAGAAACAGAAGTCGCATGCCATACAATCCCGCTTGGACCAGGGCAATCTGGATCGACTCCAAATCATGCACCTGGTCGGTTCCATGAATTTAAGCAGGATATGGCGGAATCCGCGCAAATTTCCTCATCCCGCTCTGAAATGCCGAAAACCGCTCTCCGTCAATACGGCGTCCAGCGCCACGTCGTGCGGTTCCGCCGGCACTGATGCCACTTCCTGGCAGTCGAATGCAATCCCGATCAAACGCGGCATGTGGCCTTTGCGACGCAGCCGTTCGATCGCCCGATCATAGTAGCCGGCGCCATAGCCGATGCGATGGCCCAGAGCATCGAAGGCCGAAAGAGGCACAAGCATGATGTCCGGATCGACTTCCGGCGCGTCCGGACCCGGACCGGTGGTTCCGAAGCCGGTTTCGACGACGGCGATGCCGTCGAGCAGTTCCCGGAAAACGATGGCCTTCTTGTCCAGGATAACCGGCAGGCAGAGGCGCGCACCGCGATCCCTGAGCCGCACCATCAGCGGCCGGATATCGGCTTCCGACCGGATCGGCCAGAAGCCCGAGACGACGTGGCCGGGATCGAGCGCGATGACGTCGCCGGCATGATCGGCCATTGCAAGGCTCGCCTCGATCCGCACTTCCGCCGGCATCGCATCGCGGAGCGCCAGACGCTCCTTCCTCAATGCTGCCTTCAAATCCTTAGGTGACATCGAACATCCTTCCGGGCAGACCGTGCCGCTTTACACCGATCAGCAGGCCCATGCATAACGCAAAACCGCCTTCGGCCAAAACCGTGAAGCCGCCGCTTTCGCAATGCTTCGCGACGTCATTCGCGTATCGCAGAACTTTTTGGTGATGCCCAGCGCCACGCCGGCGCGCCGTCGATGCAACGGATTTGTGGAGTTTTTCCTGAGACTGGACGCCGACTTCACAGCATCCAGTGCCGGTGCCGAGCGGCTTCACGCTGACGACCGGCCTCCTCGTGTCCCAGGCGATACGTGTCCGGGATAACTGCGTCTGCCAGAAGATGCGGATCGCCGCGACGGCTTACGACCGCCCATTGCATATGAAGGACGAACCCAAGCCGCCAGCGCGCAATGGCCGTCGCAAGCAACGGAGAAATTCGCGTGACGGGACGTGCTGGCGCGACGAGAACGGGCATGGCGAAACCCTCCGGGAAAACGACAGCCGATCTTCTTCCCTTCGTTGACATCTGACAAATGAATTGCAACCATGGTTATCATCAGGTTTTCTTATGGCGACGATATGTCAGCTCCCCTCGACAGCGATCTGCTCAGAACCTTTCTGGCGGTTGCCGACACAGGCAACCTGACGCGGGCCGGAGACACGGTGCGACGAACGCAATCGGCCGTCAGCATGCAGATCCGCAAGCTCGAGGATCTCATCGGCTCGGCGCTCTTCGAGCGCCATTCGCGCGGCGTCATACTGACCGATGAAGGCCGGCGCCTCATCGACAACGCACGCCGCATCGTGGCCCTTCTCGACGACACTGCAGCGGCCATGCGATCGCCGGCTCTCGACGGTTCGGTCCGGATCGGAATTTCGGAGGAGTATGTCAACTCCGCCCTGCCGAAGGCGTTAGGCGCCTTTGCCGCGGTTCATCCGGGCGTGGAAGTGACGGTGCAACAGGAAACCTCGATGTCGAACCTGGCAGCGCTCGCGGCCGGAGAAATCGACATCGCCGTTGTCTTCGAGCCGGGCGGCCGCAGCCGGAACGAGGTCCTGACGGTGGACCCTACGGTCTGGGTGACTTGCGATCAGCACGGCGCGCATGAGCGGCAACCGGTGCCGATCGCGACCTATACATATGCTGAAGGTGGCTGGTGCGACGATCTGGCCATGCGGAGCCTGAAAAGCCGCGGCATGGAATGTCGTATCGCTTATGTGAGCCGCACGAGCGGCGGCCTGATCGCCGCCGTCGTTTCGGGTCTCGCCATAGCACCCTTGTCGCGAAGCGCCATACCGTCCGGCTGCCGCGAACTCACCGAAGACGACGGCTTCGGCATCGTCGACATGTCGAACGTCGTATTGCGGACGAGGCGCGGGAACCGGTCGCCGACGGTCGATGCGATGGCGGATGCCATACGCCGCGCCTTTCGGGCACCGATCGATAAGGAGAAAGAAGAAGCGCGATCCACAACGACCGATGGATGATTTACGATCCCGGGTACCTACTAGGTAGGTGGGCACCGTATGCCCGGACCCACGAGTCCGGCCAGGGACAGTTCCCTTGAGATCGTGTATGGCCCCGGGGATTGTGGTTCCTGTCGGGAAGCGCAGACCGCGCGGCAGATATAGAACGTCCCAGGGCGTTTCGCCAGAGGAAGACGCGTGGAGCTGCACAAATTTCCGGAGCCCGGATCGGCGCTCAGTTTGCCGGGCTGGTCGTCCGCCCGCTGAGCTTGGCGGTGATATCCTGAATCTGCGCCGTCACCTCGCCGAGCGCCGAGGCGAACGCCTCCTCGTTTCTCGCCTGGTCCGAAAGCGCGGAATCGCGGCCGCTCTTCAATTCGTTCACCTCGATCTCGAGGCTCTTCAGCCGGCGATTGACCTCGCTCAGCTCGTCCATGACCATGATGCCCGCCATGACGGTGATCCTGAGGTCCCCTATTTCGCCGAACTGGCCCTTCAGGTGGCTGACATACTGATCGAACCTGGCTGCGAGATCGCCGAGATGATCTTCCTGCCCTTCCTCGCAGGCCATGCGGTAGGCCTTGCCGTCGATCGTTACCGTTACCTGCGCCATATGTTCAGAACCTCAGCGATCCAGCACCGCACGAATGGTCTCCATGGCCGTCACGAGACGGCGGGATACCTCGCGATTGACCTCTTCCAACCGGTTGGCGCGAAATTGGGATTGATCGAGTTCCTGCGCCAGCCGCGACCGGTCCTCATTGACCCGCCTGACCTCGCCTTCGAACTCGCTCACGTCCCTTTCCTTGTCGAAGCGGCCGTCGATCGCGATTTCAAGTGACTGAACCGCGTTGCGCAACTCGTCGATCGCCGCCTTGACCGTCTTTGCCGGCATGTCTTCCGATACCTCTCTAGGGAAGGGGCCCGCCCTCCCTAAAACAAAGCGCAGGAGCCTTGCGCCCTGCCCGAGCGCACCTTGCTCCAAAGCCGAATCGCGGAACATTCGCCATTTCGGCCCTTTTCTTTTTAAACCGATTACGCAAGTCTCAACAATGCCAACGGCGGTGATGATGAGCGGAAGCTGTGGATCGTCTATCCCGGCCCGCAAATGGCCTCTTCTGCGTGGCAGTATTGCCTTCGCAGGCACTGCGTGCAGTTGCGCCGCATTTCGTCGCGGAGGGCCTGTGTTTATTGACTCGCACCGCGCACCTGCTATGTGTCTGCCGCTTCTCACGCGGTCTTTGGAGGATAGAGACCGTCCCCTGACCACCGAACGCAAACGGAACAGTCATGATCTCTCGCGAAAAACACGACCGGATGGCGAATGCAATCCGTTTCCTCTCCATGGACGCCGTCGAGAAGGCAAATTCCGGCCACCCTGGCCTCCCGATGGGCGCCGCCGATATCGCAACGGTGCTGTTCACCCGCTATCTGAGCTTCGACCCGAAAAACCCCTCCTGGCCGAACCGTGACCGCTTCGTCCTGTCGGCCGGCCACGGGTCGATGCTCCTCTATTCGCTGCTCTATCTCACCGGCTACGACGACATCACCATCGACGAGATCAAGAACTTCCGCCAACTGGGGTCGCGCACGGCCGGCCACCCGGAATACGGCCATGCCGCCGGCATCGAGACGACCACCGGGCCGCTCGGCCAGGGGATCGCCAATGCGGTTGGCATGGCGATCGCCGAGCGCAAGCTGCGCGAGGAGTTCGGCAGCGATCTGATGGAGCATTACACCTATGTGCTCGCCGGCGACGGCTGCCTGATGGAAGGTGTGAGCCAGGAGGCCATCGCCCTTGCCGGGCACCTGAAGCTCAACAAGCTGATCGTCTTCTGGGACGACAACAACATCTCGATCGACGGTCCGATCTCCATCGCCGACTCGACCGATCAGCACGCCCGTTTCCGCGCCTGCAAATGGCATACGATCGCCATCGACGGCCATGATCCGGAAGCGATCGCCGCCGCGATCGAGGAGGCTCAGAAATCCGACAAGCCGACCATGATCGCCTGCAAGACCGTGATCGGCTTCGGTGCGCCGAACAAGGCCGGCACGCATAAGGTCCACGGCTCACCGCTCGGCGCCGAGGAAATCGCCGCCACCCGCAAGGCGCTCGGCTGGGAAGCCGAAGCTTTCACGGTTCCCTCGGACGTGCTCGACGCCTGGCGGATTGCCGGCCTGCGGTCGGCCAAGGCGCGCAAGGAGTGGGAAGAGCGGCTCGAAGCCGCCGAGGCGGAAAAGAAGGCCCATTTCGTCCGCCGTTTCTCCGGCGAACTCGAAGGCAGCCTCGCCTCCGCGATCGGCGCCTACAAGCAGAAGCTCGCCGAGACCAAGCCGTCGCCGGCAACCCGCAAGGCCTCGGAGGACGCGCTGGAAGTCATCAACGGCGTGCTTGCCGAGACGATCGGCGGCTCCGCCGACCTGACCGGCTCCAACAATACCAAGACGAGCCAGACCCATTCCATCACCCCGGACGATTTCTCCGGCCGCTATATTCACTACGGTGTGCGTGAGCACGGCATGGCCGCAGCGATGAACGGCATGGCGCTGCATGGCGGTCTCATTCCCTATTCCGGCGGCTTCCTGATCTTCTCGGATTACTGCCGCCCCTCCATTCGCCTTGCCGCCCTCATGGGCATCCGCGTCATCCATGTGCTGACGCACGATTCCATTGGTCTCGGCGAGGACGGGCCGACCCATCAGCCGATCGAACACATGGCCGCGCTTCGGGCCATCCCGAATCTGCTGATGTTCCGCCCCGCGGATGCGACGGAGACCGCCGAATGCTGGCAGCTGGCCCTGGAAAACCGCAAGCGTCCCTCCGGTCTCGCACTCACCCGCCAGAACCTGATGGCGGTGCGCACGGAATACGAGGAACAGAACCTCTGCGCCCGAGGCGCCTATGACCTGATCTCCGCAAGCGATGCGCAGGTGACGATTTTCGCTACCGGGTCGGAGGTCGAGATCGCCGTCAAGGCCTGCCAGACGCTGACGGCCAAGGGCATCGCGACGCGCGTCGTCTCCGTCCCCTGCTTCGAGCTCTTCGCCGAGCAGAGCGAGGACTATCAGCAGGCGATTATCGGCAATTCCCCGGTGAAGATCGCCGTCGAAGCCGGCATCCGCCAAGGTTGGGATCACTTCATCGGCAATGATGGCATCTTCATCGGCATGTCGAGCTTCGGGGCTTCCGGGCCCTACAAGGATCTCTACAAGCACTTCGGCATTACGCCGGAAGTCGTGGTTGCGTCCGCCGAAGCCAAGCTGTCCTGATCAAGCCTGGAGGACATTCCCGAATGCCCTCCTACCCACTACACGCATTCTGACAGGGAGAGACCCGATATGACAGTGAAAGTCGCCATTAACGGTTTTGGCCGCATCGGCCGCAACGTTCTCCGCGCCATCGTCGAATCCGGCCGCACGGACATCGAAGTCGTTGCCATCAACGACCTCGGCCCGGTCGAGACAAACGCTCATCTGCTGCGCTTCGATTCCATCCACGGCCGCTTCCCGGCCGACGTGAAGGTCGACGGCGACGCGATCGTCATCAATAACGGCAAACCGATCCGGGTGACCGCGATCCGCAATCCGGCAGAACTGCCGCACAAGGATCTCGGCGTCGACATCGCGATGGAGTGCACCGGCATCTTCACGGCCCGTGACAAGGCAGCCGCTCATCTGGAAGCCGGCGCCAAGCGGGTCATCGTCTCGGCCCCGGCCGACGGCGCGGACCTGACGGTCGTATACGGCGTCAACCACGACAAGCTGACGAAGGATCATCTCGTCATCTCCAACGCATCCTGCACGACCAACTGCCTGGTACCGGTCGCCAAGGTGCTGCACGACGCCATCGGCATCGATCACGGCATGATGACCACGATCCACTCCTACACGAACGACCAGCCGTCGCTCGACCAGATGCACAAGGATCTCTACCGTGCCCGCGCCGCGGCGCTGTCGATGATTCCGACGTCGACGGGTGCTGCCAAGGCGGTCGGCCTCGTGCTGCCGGAACTCAAGGGCAAGCTCGACGGTATCTCCGTGCGCGTGCCGACCCCGAACGTCTCGGTCGTCGACCTTAAGTTCGTTGCCAAGCGCGAGACCACCAAGGAAGAGATCAACGCCGCCATCAAGGCTGCCGCCGATGGTCCGCTCAAGGGCGTTCTCGGCTATACGCTTCAGCCGAACGTCTCGGTCGACTTCAACCATGACCCGCATTCCTCGGTCTTCCACATGGACCAGACCAAGGTGATGGAGGGCAAGTTCGTGTCGATCCTTTCCTGGTACGACAACGAATGGGGCTTCTCGAACCGCATGGCGGACACCGCGGTCGCCCTCGGCAAGCTCCTCTAAGAGCGATGTTCCGGCCCTTATCCTCAACGACGGTGCGCTGGCGCCCGCTCGGGGGGGAAGGGCTTGAACACCTGACGCTCAGGTCCGTGAACGCACCGCTCGGCGCGGCCATCCGCGCCGAAAGCGTTCTCATCGGCGAATCCGGCGGCAGGGCCTATGGCGTCCGCTACCGGATCGACTGCGATGCCGCCTGGCGCGTCTTTTCCTTTCTCATAGAAACGACCGAAGGGCAGAGACTGCACCTCATGTCCGACGGGCATGGCCATTGGCGTAGCGCCGACGGAACGGCATTGCCGCAATTCGGTGGCTGCATCGATATCGACCTCGCCGGCACGCCCTTCACAAACACGCTGCCGATCCGTCGCCTGGGCCTCACCCGGCAATCCGGCACCACCAGGCTCAAAATGCTCTATGTGCCCTTCGACAGCTTCGAGCCGACGGTCGACGGGCAGCATTACACTTGCCTGGACGACGGCAGGCTCTACCGTTACGAGGCTGCGGATGACGGCTTCACGGCGGACCTGCCGGTGGACGAGGACGGCCTCGTCGTGGACTACCCTACCCTGTTCCAGAGACTATCACCGGAGACCATCTGATGACTTTCAAGACTCTCGACGACCTGACCGACATCGCCGGCAAGCGCGTCCTCGTGCGTGTCGACCTGAACGTTCCGGTCAAGGACGGCCAGGTGACGGACACCACCCGCATCGAGCGCGTGGCGCCGACCATTCGCGAGCTCTCCGAGAAGGGTGCGAAGGTCGTTCTGCTCGCGCATTTCGGCCGGCCCAAGGGCGAGCCGGTCGCCGACATGTCGCTGAAGGCGATCGCCTCCGCCGTCGAGGAGATCCTCGACCAGCGCGTCTATTTCGCGGCCGACTGCATCGGCGACAAGGCTGCCAACGCCATTGCCGAACTGAACGACGGGGAAGTGCTGCTGCTCGAGAACACCCGCTTTCACAAAGGCGAGGAGAAGAACGATCCAGACTTCGTGACGGCGCTTGCCGCCAATGGCGACGTCTATGTCAACGACGCCTTCTCCGCCGCGCATCGCGCCCACGCCTCGACCGAGGGGCTCGCCCATCATCTTCCCGCCTATGCCGGCCGCACCATGCAGGCGGAGCTTGAAGCGCTCGAGAAGGGACTCGGCAATCCGAAGCGTCCGGTCGTCGCGATCGTCGGCGGCGCCAAGGTCTCGACCAAGATCGACCTTCTGCAGAACCTCGTGAAGAAAGTCGACGCGCTCGTAATCGGCGGCGGCATGGCCAACACCTTTCTCGCGGCGCAAGGCGTCGATGTCGGAAAGTCGCTCTGCGAGCACGATCTTGCCGACACCGCCAAGGGTATCCTCGCGGCCGCCTCGGATGCGGGATGCGCGATCGTGCTTCCCGTCGACGGCGTCGTCGCCCGTGAGTTCAAGGCCGGCGCCGACAACGAGATCGTCGATATCAACGCCATCCCTGCAGACGCCATGGTGCTTGACGTCGGGCCGAAATCGATCGAGGTCATCAACGAATGGATCTCGCGCGCCGAAACGCTCGTGTGGAACGGACCGCTCGGCGCCTTCGAGATCGCGCCCTTCGACAGGGCGACCGTGGCAGCGGCGAAACACGCGGCAGCCCGCACGCGTGCAGGCTCGCTCGTCTCGGTCGCCGGTGGCGGCGATACGGTCGCAGCACTCAACCATGCCGAGGTCGCAGACGATTTCACCTATGTCTCGACCGCCGGCGGCGCCTTCCTCGAATGGATGGAAGGCAAGCCCTTGCCGGGTGTCGATATTCTCCGACAGCGGAACTGAGCGCCGCGGCCTCCGCCTCGGCATGTAAGGCGCGTCGCATTCAAATGACTCTTGCGATGCGCCACTTTCCTGCATGCGGCTCAACAGAGGCTCCCGGTGAGCGCCACCGGAGCACTTCCGGGGGCTGCGACGGTTTTCAATCCGGAAGTGCGTAGTCTCAAAGTGCTGCCGTTTCACTGCTTCAATGAACCGCTCTGACACTGGCAAGGTGACCCGGCGTTGCGCACCCGCCTTCTACGGGTGAGATGCAACTCCACGTCCGAGCCGACCCCATCCAAAATAATTACGATATTTCAAACGATTAAAATTATTTAAATCGTTTTAGCCCATTTTACTGCCATTTTCCCGCACAGTATCTTCTGTTATCGCGCCTTTGTTCCTGAGGTGCGAACGACGCTTTCGCGCCTCCAGATCGAGATGGGTTTCATTCGCTGTTCCGCTGGTGATCGGCGCTGTGTGTAGGAGAAAGACATGAGCGAAAGACTGGAAGATATTGCGGTTGCGATGGTCGCCAATGGCCGGGGCCTGCTTGCCGCCGACGAGTCGACCGCAACGATCAAGAAGCGCTTCGACAGCATCGGCCTGGAGTCCACCGAGACGTCGCGGCGCGACTATCGTGAGATGCTGCTGCGCTCGGACGATGCGATGCGCGAATATATCTCCGGCGTTATCCTCTACGAAGAGACGCTTTTCCAGAAGGCTGCCGACGGCACGCCCCTCGTCGACATCATTCGCAAGGCCGACTCGATCCCGGGCATCAAGGTCGATACCGGCGCCAAGCCAATGGCCCTTTTCCCCAACGAGACGATCACCGAGGGCCTTGATGGGCTCGCCGCCCGTCTTGCCAAATATTACGAGGCGGGCGCCCGCTTCGCCAAATGGCGCGGCGTGATCGCCATTTCCGACACCCTTCCGAGCCGGGGCGCGATCGAGGCCAATGCCCACGCGCTGGCCCGCTATGCTGCGCTCTGCCAGGAAGCGAAGATCGTGCCGATCGTGGAGCCGGAAGTGCTGATGGACGGCGCCCCGGGCGATCACTCGATCGAGCGCTCGGCGGAAGTGACCGAATGGGTCCTGCGCACCGTGTTCGAGGAACTCGGCGCGCTTCGCGTCGTGCTCGAAGGCATGATCCTGAAGCCGAGCATGGTGATCGACGGCAAGAAGGCGCGCAAAGCGTCCGCCGAGGAGGTCGCCGAACGCACTATCACGGTGCTGAAGCGCACCGTGCCGGCAGCCGTTCCCGGCATCGCCTTCCTCTCCGGCGGCCAGTCGACCGAAGAGGCGACGGCCCATCTTTCGGCGATGAATGCGACGCACGACCTCCCCTGGAAGCTCACCTTCTCCTATGGCCGCGCCCTGCAGCAGGAGGCGCTCAATGCCTGGGGCGGCAAGGCGGAAAACGTCGCCGCCGGCCAGCGCGCCTTCGCCCATCGCGCCAAGATGTGCAGCCTCGCCGCCAAGGGAAGCTGGACGAAGGATTTCGAAAGGGCCGCCTGAGCGCCGAACTGGTTAAAGGGGAGAGAGGAGAAGGCCCGGCGGCAGCGATGCCGCCGGGCCTTTTACACGCCCCGCGCGCCCCGCATGTCTCGACAATTGTCAGGGAGACAAGTTCGCTGTTTCGGCGGCGCCGGAGACGTCCTTAAATCTGTACGATCTCCTGCTGACCAGAGGACTCCATGAACAGCGTCTCCTTCGTTACCGTCGATGTCTTCACGGCCGAGCGTTTCGCCGGCAATCAGCTCGCAGTCATTCCTGATGCGCGGGGCTTGAGCGACGCCCGGATGCAGGCGATCGCGACCGAGTTCGGTTATTCCGAAGTCACCTTTGTCCTGCCGCCCGAAGATCCGGAGAACACTGCGCGCGTGCGCATTTTCACGCCGACGACCGAAGTGCCTTTTGCCGGCCATCCGAATGTCGGCACGGCCTTCGTGCTCGCCCGGCAAAAGGAAATCTTCGGCCGAAGGCCGGGCAACGCGTTGCGTTTCGAGGAAAAGGCGGGGCTGGTCGAGGTGAGCATTCTCGACCGTGACGGCCTCGTTACCGGCGCAAGGATCGTCGCCCCGCAGGCGCTGAGGATCGGTCCCGCCATAGACGCCGCGACGATTGCCGCCTGCGCATCGCTGCACCAGGACGATCTCGCCGCGGGGTCCCACCCACCGGTGCGCATTTCGGTCGGGCTGCCCTTCGCCGTCGCCGAGTTGCGCGACCTGGACGCCCTTTCGAAGGCGCGGCCGAACGTCTCGGCTTTCGAGGAGGCGAATGTCCGCTATCCGCTCGCGGAAGACAGTTTCAGCCTGTTTCTCTATGCGCGAACGCGCGAGCAGCCGTCGCATGTGAGGGCACGCATGTTCGCGCCGCTCGACAACGTCATCGAAGACCCGGCAACCGGCAGCGCTTCGGCGGCGCTCGGCGCTTACCTCGTTTCGCTGCTCCCCGAGCCCGACGCCGAGGTCGAACTCGTTATCGAGCAGGGCGTGGAAATGGGGCGCCGCAGCCTCATTACCGTCGGCGTCGACAAGCGGAACGGCGAAGTCCGAAAGGTCAGCGTCTCGGGCGATTGCGTTTCGGCGATGCGCGGCGAGATCGAGATCTGATCGCCGGATAGTTCAGCGCTTTCCGGCGGTGCAGTCTGTGAGCGCGTCGAGGAGGGCGCGGAAGCGGGGATCGTTGCGAACGGGGTCCAGGTCGGGGTCCTGGTTGAACCACAGGACATGATAGCTGGAACTCTGCGGCACCACGATCTCCAGCAGCTCCAGCGCGCGCTCGCCCTCGCCGAGCAACGAGTAGACGCAGGCTGCATTGTACTGCGCGACCACATCGTCCGGATCGATCGCCAGCGCGCGGGAAATCCATTCCTTCGCACGTTCGGCCTCGCCCACATGCGCGAGTGCCAATGCGCCGCGATGGGCCGGGCTGGCGTTCTCGGGGTTCCTCTCCAGGGCGCGTTGCGCTCTTTCGATGCCGATCCGCGCCCAGCGCTGCCGCTCGGTCTCGATACCCAGCGAGAGATAGCAACCCATCAAATGGATCGGCGAAAAATAATCGTCCGACCGGATTTCGGCCGCGCGCTCGAAGAATGTGATCGCTTCCTGAAAACGACCCTGCGCGAACAGGAAGCGCCCGTAATATAGATTCGCCTCGTAGAGCGACGAATCCAGCGCCAGAGCCTGGCGGAACTCACGACTCGCCTCCTCCGTTTGCCCGTCGTGGTTCAATGCGAGCCCGCGCGAGGCATGCGCTTCCGCCAGGTTCGGATCAAGCGCGAGCGCCCTGGCGCTCATGTCGAGGATGCTCTCCAGCGGAAACTCCTTTTCGTGCCAGTCCCTAATCGCACATTCGCACTCGGCGATGCCGGCATAGGCACGCGCATAGTTCGGATCGAGTTCGACGGCCTTCAGGAACATCCGGCGTGCAAGCAGCAGGTAGGGCCGGGTCCAGGTACGGGAGAACTGCCGGCCCCGGAGATAGTAGGTGTAGGCCTCGACGGAAGTCGTCGGGTCGCTTTCGATCGCCCTCTTCTCCTCCGGCAAGAGCTTTATCTTGAGCTGGTCGACGATCGCGTGCGTGATCTCGTCCTGGATCGCAAAGATATCCGTCAGGTCGCGGTCGTAGCGGTCGGCCCAAAGATGCCCGCCGGTCTGCGCGTCGATCAGCTGGCCGGTGATGCGCACGCGCTTGCCCGCCTTTCGCACGCTGCCTTCGAGGATAAAGCGGACGCCGAGCTCGTGGGCGATCTGCTTCACCTTCATGGCCCTGCCCTTGTAAGTGAAGACGGTGTTGCGCGCGACGACATGCAGGCGCGCGATCTTCGAAAGGTCGGTAATAATGTCCTCGGTGATGCCGTCAGAGAAATATTCCTGCTCGGGATCGAGACTCATATTCGTAAATGGCAGGACGGCGATCGACAGTTCATAGCCGCGATCCACGACGCCGGGCGGTTCCGCCCGCTTGACCGCCGAATTGTCGCCGAGAGACACCGTGTAGACGCGGATGGTCGATGCGATGTTCTTCAGGCTGTATTCGCCCTTGTCGATGAAGCCGACATCCAGTCGCGACCCGACATGGTCGCGCACCGACGCCGAAACCGCGATGCCGGAGGGATCGGCCAAACCCTCGAGCCGCGCGGCGACATTGACGCCGTCGCCGAAGATGTCCCCGTCTTCGACGATCACGTCGCCGAGATGAATGCCGATCCTGAGCTCGATGCGCCTGTTCCTCGGCTGGTCTTCGTTGGAGGCGAGCATGCCGCGCTGGATCGCGGCTGCACAGGCGACCGCATTCACCACGCTCGAGAACTCGACGAGCATGCTGTCTCCCGCCAGCTTGACGATTCGGCCCTTGTGATCGGCGATCTTCGGCTCCAGCAACTCGCGGCGATGCCGCTTCAGTGCCGCGAGCGTACCGGCCTCATCCGCTCCCATGAGGCGGCTGTAGCCCACGACATCGGCTGCGAGAATGGCAGTGAGACGACGTTCCAACAGAGCCTCGATTTTCATCTTGTGGCCAAGCACGGTAATTTAACCTTTTCCTGTCGTCATGTCGTGCAGAGACTCGGGGTCCATGGCCGCAACAATAGCGCGGCCCTTTCCCGGGATGCTGTTTCGCAAGGAACGCCGAAGTTGCCGGGGATCGATATCTCGCGCGGCGCCGCGCCGAGCTTCAAGGACGCAAAAGCACGGTGGCCATCATCACGACGATGGCGAAGACGGCAATCTTCCAGAAATCGCGGCGCTGCCTGAGGCCCGGACAGCCGAGCGGCTTTATGAGCTGGACGCACATGGCCAACAGAAGGAGAAGCGTCAGTGCCTTTGACATTCGCTCATTTCCGGGAAGATCCGCCGCAATGGGAGCGACGTCATACGGACGTCACTTTTCGTCGCATAGAGGGCTATTGTTTTCGCCGTCGATTTGCAATGACCGGTGGCATGGATTTCCTTCGGCAGAGCGGCGGTCCTCGTCGTGGCATGCCGGAGGGTGAACGAATTCCTGGTGGACGATGAGAAATAACCTGCTTCCCGTTGCCGCGCTGCTGCTCGGTACACTGTTTCTCTTCCTTGGAAACGGTCTGCAGGGCCTGCTCCTGCCGGTGCGCGGCACGGCGGAAGGATATCCGACCACCATCCTCGGCCTGCTCGGTACGCTCTGGGCCACCGGTTTCGTGCTCGGCTGCTTCTTCGCGCCCAATGTCGTCAAGCGCATCGGGCATGTGCGCGCCTTCAGCGTGTTCACGGCTCTGATCGCGATCGTCTCCCTGTTGACGGGCATTCTGATCGACCCGATCTGGTGGCTGGCGCTCCGTGCGGTCACAGGTTTCTCCACCGCCGGGACCTCGATGATCATCGAAAGCTGGCTGAACGAGCGCGCCACCAATGAGAGCCGCGGCGTGATCTTCTCGCTCTACATCGCCATCACCCTTTTCGGTGTCGTCGGCGGCCAGATGATGATTCCCTTCGGCGAGACGTCGACGACCCTCTTCTTCATGATCTGCGGCATTCTCTATTGCGTGGCGATGCTGCCGACGCTGTTGTCCAGGGCCGCTTCGCCGCAGCCGCTGAAACAGGTCCGTCTCGACCTGCGCGGCCTCTACCGCAATTCGCCGGTCTCCTTTCTCGGTATCCTGCTCATCGGTATCGCCAACGGCGCGTTCGGCACGCTCGGCGCGGTCTTCGGCCGCCAGGCCGGGCTGTCGGACAGCACCGTAGCGACGATGATGAGTGTGGCGATCTTCTCGGGCGCCGCCATGCAACTGCCGGCCGGCCGCATCTCCGACCGTATCGACCGCCGCTATGTGCTTGCGGCTCTCGCCGGTGTCGGCGCTCTCGCAGGCCTCCTGATCTTTCTCGTCGAGCCCGGTCAGGTCTGGATCGTTCTGACGCTGATCGCGATCTACGGCGCAGCCGCCAATGCGCTCTACCCGATCGCAGTTTCCCACGCCAACGACTTCGCCACACCCGAGGACTTCGTGAAGGTTTCGGGCGGGCTCCTGCTGCTCTACGGCATCGGCACAATCATCGGTCCGACGATCGGCGGGCCGATAATGACCGCCAGCGGCCCCTATGGCCTCTTCATGATCACGGCCTGTGCGCATATGCTCATCACTGCCTACGCAATCGTCCGCAGCCGCCGGCGCGCACCGGTACCCGCGGCCGAGCGTGAAAACTTCTCGCCGGTCAATGCCGGCACGGCGACGACGCCGGAGAGTCTGCAGCTCTCGCCGCGTGCGGCTCCGCTGGAGGAACCGCCGGACGAAGGCGCCGACGACCCCCAAGAGGAGGAGAGATCGAATGAGCCTGTTTGACGAGGACCAACCGAAAAAGAAGATCGAGCACGAGATCGGCAGCGATCTTTCGCTGCTCTCCGTGGACGAGCTTGGCGCACGCATCGCGCTTTTGACGGAGGAGATCGCAAGGCTGGAAGCGGAACGGAACCGCAAGTCGGCAAGCCGTTCGGCCGCCGAAAACCTTTTCCGTTGAAGCACGGAAAGTCTGGGAGGTTGAACCCATCGGAATGCCTGTGGCTTAACCGCATATTAAGCATTTTCTGCGATTATCGGATCATCCGGTTCCTTCCGGACTCAGACAATTTCACCGACTGGCGAATGGGTCTGATTTTTCTCCCTGTTTTACCTTGAGAGCCGCTCCGCGCGGCTCTTTTTTTGCTTTGCGACAGGCGGTCTCCAGAGAATTGTGGAGATTAACCCTTTCTTAAGAATGCTCTTGCGCGGAATGCGGTATGGGATCATTCTTCGAGCATGGAGGGGCCTCAGGAAACTTTTCCCAGAGCCGCCCGTCCGCCTGACAGTCGTGATGCGTTGGAACCAGGGAATACAGGCATGTCCGATAGAGGATTGAATACCGTCAGTTTCGCCGGTCACGCTGCGTCATCGGCGCAGTTCAAGGCACTCTATGCTGAAGGAATGGGCCTGGTCGAGGAAACGGCAAGCTATCTCGATGGCCCCGGCCGCACTGCCGCCAAGGTGCTGCCGCGCATGGCGTCCGTTCTCTATGCTGCCGAGTCGATGCGCCTCACCACTCGGCTGATGCAGATGGCCTCGTGGCTCCTGCTGCAGCGTGCCGTCAACAATGGCGAGATGAGCCGCGAGCAGGTCCTGTCGGAAAAAAGCAAGGTGCGTCTCGACAGCTTCAACGTCGACCGCAACGCACCCGGCTGGAACGATCTGCCGGAGAGCTTCCGCGAGCTGATCGAGCGGTCGCTCAGGCTGCAGAACCGCGTCGCCCTGCTCGACCGCGAGATCTACCGGCCGCAGGAGGCAACGAGCTTCGTTCCGGACAACCAGAACGGCGTCAAGGCGCAGATCAAGCTGCTGCAGACCGCCTTCGGAGCGAACTGACCGGAGGCAACTTCACTGCCGCAGAATTCAAAGCCCGGCCATGCGCCGGGTTTTTCTGTCAGGCGAGCGCGGGAAAGGTTGCCTGGGACTTGACCCGAGGATCCATGCACGGGCCATCGAACCAGAACGGGGCACATAGCCGAAGGTGGCCCGCAGCAGCCAACAAAAAGCCCGGCAGGGCCGGGCTTCAGAAAAAACGCAGTAGCGCCTGATATCAGAGACCGAGGCCTTCGAAGCGCTTCTTGAACTTGGAAACGCGTCCGCCGCGATCGACGAGCTGCTGGTTGCCGCCGGTCCAGGCCGGATGCGACTTGGGGTCGATTTCCAGGTTCATGGTCGCACCTTCCGTACCCCAGGTCGAGCGGGTTTCGTATTCGGTGCCGTCGGTCATGACAACCTTGATCGTGTGGTAGTCGGGATGGATGTCTGCCTTCATAACAATCTTCCTAGAGTTCCAGGGTCCAATTGTCGCAAGGCATTGCGACTTTGGGACCGAACACGTAAATGAAGCCGCAGACCGCTCTTGGGCCGCGGCTTCCCAATTCGATGCCGTGCCTATACATGAAGGTCTGCGGGATAACAAGTGCCGCGCGGAAGACTTGTGATCTCTGCATGTTCATCGGATCGGCACGATCCGGGGCGGTAGCAGATCGCAGTCGCACAGCCATGCGCCTCCTCGGCGCGTGACGCTGTTGCACCCCGTGACAGGCGAACGGGGAGGCCACGTGCCAAGACAAGAAAAACAAGCGCCGGCGCGCAGATCCATCCGCCCGCTCGCCACCGTGCTGCCCTATCTCTCGCGCTACCGCGGCCTTGCGATCGGCGCTGCGATCTCCCTGACCGTTGCGGCTGTCACTACGCTGACATTGCCCATGGCCGTTCGCCGGATGATCGATCACGGCTTCTCCAATTCCGATTCCGGCTTCATCAATACCTATTTCTCAATGCTCATGGTGATAGCGGTGGTCCTCGCCCTGGCCAGCGCCGCCCGTTATTACTTCGTCATCTCGCTCGGCGAGCGCATTGTCGCCGATCTCAGGCGCGACGTCTTCGCCCGCGTCATGCAGCTTTCGGCCTCCTTCTTCGACGTCAATCAGTCCGGGGAGATCGTCTCGCGGCTCACGGCCGACACGACGCAGATCAAGTCGGCGGTGGGTGCGACGGCGTCGGTGGCGCTTCGTAACCTGATCCTCTGTCTCGGTGCGATGGGCATGATGGTCTACACGAGCCCGAAGCTCTCGAGCCTCGTGCTCGCCGCAATCCCGCTCATCGTCTTCCCCCTTGTCGGCTTCGGCCGCTCGGTACGCCGGCGCTCGCGCGAAGCGCAGGACATGCTCGCAGCCGCCTCCGCCTATGCCGGCGAAGCGATCGCCGCCACCCGCACGGTGCAGGCTTTCAATGGTGAGGAGAGCGCACGATTGCGGTTCGGCAACGCGGTTGAGGCGGCCTATCGCGCCGCTCGCGCTGCGACCAGGGCACGCTCGGTTCTGACCGCCTTTGCCATCACCATGATCTTCGGAAGCGTGGTTGCCGTGCTCTGGTTCGGTGCACGGGACGTCCTCGCGGGTTCGCTTTCAGCCGGCACGCTCGGTCAGTTCCTGCTCTATTCCGTATTCGCGGCAGGCAGCCTCGGCGCACTCTCGGAGGTCTGGGGCGAGCTCTCGCAGGCGGCAGGCGCCGCCGAGCGTCTGAACGAGCTGCTGAGCGAGGTACCGGAGATCAGGGCGCCCGATCACCCGGTCGCTATGCCCGTTCCTGCCGCAGGCGCGGTCGAGTTCGACGAGGTCCACTTTGCCTATCCCGCCCGTCCGGACTACAAGAGCCTCAGGGGCTTGAGTTTTTCGGTAAGGCCGGGCGAGACGGTCGCGATCGTCGGGCCGTCCGGCGCCGGCAAGAGCACCGTCTTCTCGATGCTGTTGCGCTACTACGACCCGGCAAAGGGCACCGTTCGCATCGACGGTACGGACGTGCGCACGGTCGACCCCGAGGACCTGCGCGAGCGGATTGCGATCGTGCCTCAGGACGTGACCATCTTCGCCACCTCGGTGCACGACAACATCGCCTTCGGCGTGCCGGACGCAAGCCGTGAAGCGGTCCGCGCCGCCGCTGTCGCGGCACAGGCCGAAGAGTTCATCGGAAGGCTGGAACATGGTTACGACACGCTGGTCGGCGAGCGCGGCGTGACCCTTTCCGGCGGCCAGCGCCAGCGCATCGCGATCGCACGCGCCATCCTCAAAAACGCTCCGATCCTTCTTCTCGACGAGGCAACCTCGGCGCTCGACGCGGAGAGCGAAACGCTGGTGCAAACGGCGCTCGACGGCCTGATGAAGGAGCGCACGACGCTCGTCATCGCCCATCGGCTCGCCACCGTGCTCAAGGCGGACCGCATCCTGGTGATGGAACATGGCCACATCGCCGAGGAAGGCACCCACGAGTCGCTGATCCGCCAAGGCGGGCTTTACGCAAAGCTTGCGCGGCTGCAGTTCGATCACGGCGCGGAAGCACTCTTCGTCGCTTCGCGAAGCTAGAACGGGATGAGCCTCAGCCTTCCGCGGCGGCGTTGCGCCCGGCGACACGGCCGGAAAAGATGCAGCCGCCGAGGAAGGTTCCTTCCAGCGCGTTGTAGCCGTGCATGCCGCCGCCGCCGAAGCCGGAGACTTCTCCCGCGGCATATAGGCCCCGCACCGGCTTGCCGGAAAGTTCCAGTACTTGGCCGGACAGATTGGTCTGCAGCCCGCCGAGTGTCTTGCGTGTGAGGATATGCAGGCGCACCGCAATCAAGGGACCGGCCCTGGCATCGAGAAGGCGATGCGGCCGCGCCGTTCTGAGCAACCGATCACCGCGATAAGAGCGCGCGCCGCGGATGGCGGTGACCTGCGCGTCCTTCGAGAAGGGATTGGCGATCTCGCGGTCACGCGCCTCGATCTGCTCTCTGATGTGAGAGGCCGAGAGCCGGTTTTCGCCCGTAAGGCCGTTCATTCCCTCGACGAGGTCCTCCAGGCGGTCGCGAACCACGAAGTCCTCGCCCTTTTCGATAAAGGCCTGCACTGGGGCTGGCGGATTTCGCCCGAGCCTCTTCAGCAGAAGCGCGACGCTCTTTCCGGTCAGATCCGGATTCTGCTCCGACCCGGACAGGGCAAACTCCTTCTTGATGATCGCTCGCGTCAGGATGAACCAGCTGTAGTCGTGGCCGCTGCGACGGATCGCCTGCAGAGTTGCGAGCGTGTCGAAGCCGGGCATCGCCGGAGCGGGGAAACGATTGCCGTCGGCATCGCACCAGAAAGACGACGGCCCCGGCAGGATGCGGATGCCATGATCCGGCCAGATCGGGTCGAAGTTCCTGAGACCTTCGGTATAATGCCACATGCGGTCGGCGTTGATCACCGAGCCACGCGCCCGGGCCGCAATCTCCAGCATTCTGCCGTCGACATGATGCGGCACGCCGCTGATCATCGCGGCCGGCGGGTGGCCGAGGCGTTTGCGCGGCCAGTTGCGGCGTACGAGTTCATGATTGCCGCCGATACCGCCGGACGTCACGATGACCGCACCCGCCGAGATCTCGAAGTCTCCGGCGACATCCCGTGAACTGCGCACGCCGCGATCCACCGGGTCGGCTTTGAGGATCGCGCCGCGCGCGCCCGTGACGGTGCCGTCGTTCGTCACGAGCTCATCGACCCGATGGCGGAAACGGAAGCGGACGAGGCCGCCGGCCTCGGCCTGCCGCACGAGCCGGATGAAGGGTTCGAGCACGGAAGGACCGGTACCCCAGGTGACGTGGAAGCGCGGGACCGAGTTGCCGTGGCCGTGAGCCAGCCCGCCGCCGCGTTCGGCCCAGCCGACGATCGGGAACCAGCGCATGCCGAGGGAGTGCAGCCAGCGCCGCTTCTCGCCGGCGGCGAAGTCGAGATAGGCCTCGGCCCACAGGCGCGGCCAATGATCCTCCGGGCGGTCGAATTGCGACGCCCCCATCCAGTCCTGCCGCGCCAGTTCGCGGCTGTCACGGATACCCATGCGCCGCTGCTCGGGGCTGTCTACGAAGAAAAGACCGCCGAGCGACCAGAATGCCTGGCCGCCGAGATTCTGTTCCCCTTCCTGATCGAGAACGATCACCTTCCGGCCGCGCGCCGCAGCCTCGGACGCCGCCACGAGCCCGGCGAGACCGGCACCGATGACCAGCACATCGCAATCCATGAAAGGCATCCCCCCTCGTGTCCCCCGATCGCTTTTGCCTTCGATGGCTTCATGGTCTCGGTGCGTCAGTGAAACACTGAAACGCTCCGGAGACGCAGGAACGCGAGCGGGAGCCACATGCACTTCCCGTCGATTGTTACGCGCACGTCAAGGTCAATTCAAGATTCGGGAGAACCTATTTCTCCGTGAGTTTGAGCTCGATGCGGCGGTTCTGCGCGCGGGCCTCCGGGCTTCCGCCAGGCGCAATGGGCTGGTATTCCCCGAAACCCGCCGCCACCAGCCGGTCGGCCGGAACGCCTTTAGAGATCAGGAATTTGACCACGGAAGTCGCACGAGCGGACGACAGTTCCCAATTGTCCCTGAAGCGTCCTGTACCCGACAGCTGAACATCGTCCGTGTGGCCGTCTACGCGCAGGACCCAGTTGATCTCTGCCGGGATTTCCTTGGCAAGGTCGAGAAGAGCTGTCGCGAGTTTCGTCATTTCGGCCTGCCCTTCGGGATTCAGGTCGCTGCCGCCCGATGGAAAGAGCACCTCCGACTGAAAGACGAAGCGGTCACCGACGATCCGGATGTTCTCCCGATCCGAAAGGATCTCCCTCAGGCGGCCGAAGAAGTCCGAACGGTAGCGGTTGAGCTCCTGGACGCGCTGCGCCAACGCGACGTTCAACCTGCGGCCGAGATCCGCGATCTTCGCTTGCGAGGCCTCGTCTTTCGCCTCCGATGCCTGGAGTGCTCCTTCGATGGCGGCGATCTGGCTGCGAAGCGCTGCGATCTGCTGGTTCAAAAGCTCGATCTGGCTCATGGCCCGGGCGCTGACCTGCCGCTCGTTCTCGAGCTCCGAGCCCAGCCGGCCGATCTTTTCATCGGCGACTTCCGCGTTTCCGGCGCCCCGGTCGAGCAGCGCCTGCAGGCGAGAGCGCTCCCCTTCGGATTGCGCAAGCGATGCCTGCAGGTTGGCGAGCGAGTCCTCGAGGTCCTGCTTGCCGCTCTTCTCGAGCGCCAGGAGCTGGGTGAGCTCGTTGATCTGACTGTTCAGCCGGCTCAAGACCTCGTCCTTGCCGCTGATCTCCCTTCCGAGCAGGAATTGTGCGGTCACGAAAACGCTGAGCAGGAACATGATCGCCATGAGCAGCGTCGTGAGCGCGTCGACGAAACCCGGCCAATAGTTGATCGCCCGCGGATCGCGGCGTCGGGATAGCGCCATGATCAATCCCCTCCGCTGTCTTCCATGCGGCTGAGCTTCGCCTGGGCCACGGGCTTCTCGCTTTGCACGGTAATCCGGTCGGCCTGACCGATACGCGCCGTCAACCGGTCGAGCGTCTTGCGCATCGCCTTGGCCTCCTCCTGCTGCGCTTCGATCCAGTCGCGCAGCATCTGCTGCTCGCCGCGCATGTTCTTGACGAGGCCCTGGATGCCTTCGGCGAGGCTTGCCATCGCCGCTGTGGTGCGCTGGTTCACGCCGCCGTCATGCGTCAGGCGGGTGAGCTGATCAGTGAGCCGCCGCAACTCCTCGACCGGAGCGCCGTCGGCCATGTCGCCCGGCGACGAGAAACCGGAGCCGACGTCGGTCACCGACGAAAGCCAATTCTCGAGCTCGGTATAGAAGCGGTTCTGGGCGCGCCCCGCCTGCAGATCGAGAAAGCCCACGATGAGCGAGCCGGAAAGACCGAAGAGCGAGGCGGAGAACGCAGTTCCCATCCCGGTGAGTGGCGCCGAAAGCCCGCTCTTGAGGGAACTCAGGAGATCGTCCGTGCTCCCGCTTCCCGCGTCCAGCGACTGGATCACGGTGTTGATGGAACCGATGGTGCCGAGCAGGCCCCAGAACGTGCCGAGCAGGCCGAGGAAAACGAGCAGGCCGGCGAGATAGCGGGTGATGTCACGCGACTCGTCGAGGCGCGCCGCGATGGAATCGAGAATGGACCGGAGCGCGGCCGTGGAGATTGCCGTCGTCTGGCGCCCCCCGATGAGCGCCCGCATCGGCGCAAGCAGCACCGGGTCGCGCCCGACTTTGTCGGCGCTGCCGGCGGCGCGGAAAGAGTTGAACCAGCGAACCTCCGGCCTCAAACTGAGGACGTGGTTGAACGCCAGCAGGATGCCGATCACGAGCACGCCCAGGATCAGCCCGTTGAGGCCGGGATTGCCGGCGAAGGCCTCGCTTGCCTGGCGGAAAAGGATCGCGGCGACGAAACCGACGATGATCAGGAAAAGGACCATCGTCCAGAAATAGGGCATCGGGCTCGAAAGCTTGTGCGGACCGTAGTCGTCCTCCACGTCTTCGCGATCGCGCCAGCCGGACAGATTCAGTTTCGCCATAAGTTCGCCAGTCTCCCGGTTTTGCGGCACGTTCCGCGCCTGTCCGACGAACAAGAGGGCGGCCGCAACACTCTGAATTGCGGCACCATTCCTGAATCGGCAACGATTCAAGGGCGGTGCTGCCGATGACCGCAGGCCATCCGTATCGGCCCGGAGACTAGTGGAAGTTTGCACCAAATTGAAGGGAAAACAAGAAGCGCGCTCCTGAAGCGCCTCGCATCTGGATCGAATTCATGCGGGGCGCTTCAGCTCATTGTTTTGCGGCTGTCACTTCGTCGGAATCGGGCGCTGGATCACTTCGCGCAGCGCTTTCGCGATATGCTCGTTGCCGCAGACGATCGAACCCGCTTCCAACGGCCTGCTGCCGCCTTCGGCATCGGTAACCCAGCCGCCGGCCTCGCGAATGAGCAAGGCGCCGGCGGCCATGTCCCAGGCGGCAAGATCCCGCTCCCAGAAACCGTCGAAGCGACCGGCCGCGACATAGGCAAGGTCGAGCGAGGCAGAGCCCATGCGGCGAATGCCCGCGACCTCACCCATAACATGGCGCAGTTCGACCAGATACTTGCCGTGATTGCCGCGGCCGAGATGCGGAGTGCCGGTTCCGATCACGGCATCGGAGAGAGCCTTGCGCGCACCTACGCGCAGGCGGCGGTCGTTCAGGAAGGCGCCGCCGCCGCGCTCGGCGGTGTAGAGCTCGTCCGTCGCGGGGTTGAAGACGACTGCGCCCACGATGTCGCCCTGGCGCTCCAGCGCGACCGAGATGGCGAAATGCGGAATGCCATGAAGGAAGTTGGTCGTTCCGTCGAGCGGATCGACGATCCAGCGGTGAGCGCCGTCCGTTCCCTTGACCTCCTCGCCCTCCTCGCCGAGGAAACCGTAGGTCGGGCGGGCCTTCATGAGCTCCTCGCGGATGATCCGCTCGGCCTTGCGGTCCGCCTGCGAAACGTAGTCGGCCGGTCCTTTCAAGGAAACCTGCAGGTTCTGTACTTCGCCGAAATCGCGCGCAAGCGACTTGCCGGCCTTGAAGACGGCCTGGACCATGACATTGAGAAGGGCAGAGCGGGCCATGCGGCGATTTCCTCTAGCGAAGGCCGGCCGAGATCGCTCGACCGGACATTGAACCTGTCTGACAGTCCGGATCGCGGCCGCAGCTCAAAGCGCGGGCGGGGGAACTGTCGTCAAAAAACCGAGTGAGATGTCACTCCGTCCGCTGCGGCATAGTTGGAGGCTGCGGACAAAAACCGGGGCTTCAAGACCACAAAAACCCGGGAAGTTCAAGCGAAATAGATCGGGCCTGCCTGCATCCTCCAATCGAGTGCGATTGAAGGCAAGCTGCGGCACGTCAGGACGAGCGATACCTGTTTGCCGCCGCAAGCGCCGACTTCTGCTGTGTTTCGTTGAGGCCGAGATAGAAATCCTCGAGCGCATCGTCCTTGAGACCGGCCCGGCGGGAGAGGACGTACCACTTTGCCGCTTCCACGGGGTTCGGACGCGTTCCGATGGCATTGACATAGAGATGGGAAAGCCGGTTCTGGGCGACGACGTTGCCGCTTTCGGCCGCGCGCTTCATCCAGGCAAATCCCTCTTCGAGATTGCGGTCGCCGGCGATCCCCTCGATCAGCCAGATGGCGATGTCGAGCTGGGCGGTATCGTAGCCCGCTCGCGCCGCCCTGAGCAGCCACTCCCGCGCGCGGGCGCGCTTGCTCTCCTCGATGCCGTCGACATTGAGATAAATCTGCGAGAGCGCATATTGCGCATCCGCGATGCCCTGTTCGGCGGATTTCTCGTAATAGGGCATCGCAGCCTTGAGCCCCCTCTCGCCAGGCATGTCGGCCACCAGCGTTTGCCCGTAGTTGAACTGGGCCGAGGCATTGCCGAGATCGGCGGCCTTCTTCATCAGCTCGTCGGCCTTCTTCCGGTCGCGCTTGACGTAACGCCCCTCCATCAGGATCAGCGCATATTTGAACATGGCCGCCGGATCACCATTGTTCGCCGCCTGACCGTACCAGAAGGCGGCCGCCTTGGTGTCGCGCGCAACGCCGAGGCCCTGCTCGAGGATCGCGGCGACGAGCGTCTGGGCGGCAGGGTCGCCGAGCTGGGCCCGCGGCAAAGCCAGGTCCATCGCCGTCAGGTAATAGCCCCGCTGGAAGGCGCCATAGGCCTGGTCGATTTTCCCGGTAAAGGGTTTTTCCTCGGGAAGCGCCGGCAATTCGGCACCCATTCGATCGAACACGTTGACGCCCTGCGAAGGCGCATTGCCGTCGCTGGCTTTCGGCTTTTCCGGTTCGGCGGCCGCCGGTTTGCGTTCCGCATCCTGTGGCAGTACCGCGCCGTTGAAAGGCGTGATCCGCCCCCGCTTCGGCGCGCTGCCCTCCTCGGCCGGCGCAGGCGGCATCGGTTGCTGGGCCATTGCCGGCGCGACTGCAAGGAGCATCGCGGCGGCGAAGGCTGCGGACCGGCTGGATTTCAGGAGAGTGCGGATTGCCATCGGCAGGTCTTAACCTTCAAACCGTGGCGCTTTTTCGTCAAGCAGGGCGTTGACGGCCGCAACCACCGACGGCGCCTGACCGGGTTCGCCGAAGACGGCAAGGCGCAACGCCACGAACTCGGCGCCGGTTTCAGCGACTGCAAGCGCGGATTGCGGATCCGTGCCGCCCATGACGATGCAGGGAATCTCGATCATCGAGGCCCACCATTCGGCGAGTGCCAGATTCTTCGGATGAGCCTCCGGCTTTATGTCGCCATCAGTGCGGCCGAAGAATACGTAATCCGGCCTCAGTTCGCCGATTTCGAGCGCATGGTGGCGGTCGGTGGCGTTGCCTCCGCCGACGATCAGCCTCGGTGCATGCCGCTCGATCGCTTCGGCAAGCGCGTTCGCACCGCCGGCGACATGGAGGCCGTCCGCTTTCGCCCGCCCGGCGACCCGCGTGTCCCCCTCGATCAATGCCGCGGCGCCCGCCTTCTGGATCACGGGCACGAGCGCTTCCGCATGTTTCTGGAAATCCGCATCGCTAAGCGCGTATTGCGGCACGATCACCGACGCTACGTCTCCGCCCCTCAGCGCCTCGCCGACGAGCTTCGCGCGCTCTGTGCCATCTGCGATATCGGGAACGACCAGCACGAGGCGGCAGCGGTCTTCAATGTTGCTCATGGATCAATCCTGACGATCTCGCATCGGGCCGGAAGCCGGCACTCGATTTCATTCGGGAAAACCGATAGACGGAGATGACAAAAGGATCAACCGCCGCCGATGCTTCCCGATATCGACTTCTATCTCGTCGCCATTCCGGCCGTCCTGCTCGTTGGCCTCGCCAAGGGAGGCATGGGTGAGGCCCTGTCGCTGATGGGCGTGCCGATCCTGTCCATGGCAGTTTCGCCCGTGCAGGCTGCGGCCCTGCTTCTGCCGATCCTGATCGCCATGGACATCGTTTCCCTCTGGATCTGGCGCAAGCACGGCGACCGACAAACTCTCGTCATGCTCCTCCCGGGCGCGCTCGCCGGCATCGGCATTGGCTGGGCAACGTCCGCCTATGTGCCCCGCGACGCGCTGAGGCTGATCATCGGGCTCATCACCGTCGTCTTCGTACTGCGTTATGTCTACACCGTGTGGCGCAACCGCAATGGCACCCCCATCCAGCCGAAGCCGCAACGCGCCGGACCGGCCACCCTCTGGGGCTCCCTCGCCGGCTACGGCAGCTTCGTCGCCCATGCCGGCGGCCCGCCCTTCCAGATCTATGCGCTGCCGCTGAAACTCGCGCCCCGCGAATATACCGGCACCATCGTGCGCTTCTTCGCGGTCCTCAACGCGGTGAAGCTCATTCCCTATTTCGCCCTCGGCCAACTCGACCCCGGCAATCTCGCGACGTCGGCGACGCTCTTCCCGCTGGCCATTGCCGCAACCGCCTGCGGCGCCTGGACCGTCCGGCGGATGAAGCCGCAGATCTTCTATCCCTTCATGTACACGATGGCCTTCCTCGCCGGCTCGAAGCTCGTCTGGGACGGGCTGCTGAGCGTCATATCGGGGGGAGTGTAACCCGGCGCCAGGCGACGCCGATGCTGCAATGCGAGCGACGTCTCGCAACGCACAATTCCCTTGCCGCTCCGAGGGAATTCGCCTAACCTCCCTTCATGACGATCGCGGACCCCTTCGATGCCATTGCGGATCCGAACCGGCGCCATCTGCTGGAGGAACTCAGACGCGCGCCGAAGACCGTCAACGAACTCGCCAAAGGTCTGCCTATCAGCCGGCCCGCCGTCTCCCAACATCTCAAGGCACTGCTGGACTGCAAGCTCGTGTCGGTTTCGAGCAGCGGCACACGGCGGATCTACGCGATCCATAAACCCGGCTTCGACCGGCTCAACCTGTGGCTGGACCAATTCTGGTCCTGATTCAGGTCCGCTCAACCGCGCAAAGCCGACCGGGCACCGAGCCCGGTCAAGCAATGAAATCTATAATTTCGGGATTGTTTTTGACCCTATCGCTGCATCGCCTCTACAGCGCCAGCGTCTTCTGAGACGTGCAAAGGTCGCTGTAGCACTTTGATCTGCTGCAGTTTTGTCCTTTAATCGGCTGCGATCAAAGGAAACGTGCAGTAAGGGTGGCGACGCGTCCCGATGCAATCGGGAATACCGTTCACGATCAGTGCGTCGAGGAACGGAGTCTTTCGATTTCGTCCTTGATGCGCAGCTTCCGCCGCTTGAGTTCGCTGATCAGCTCGTCCTCGCAGGAGGGAGAGTTCAGAGCTTCATGGAGCTCCTCTTCGAGGGCGCCATGCTTTTTCTCAAGCGTTGCAAGATGAGCCTCAATGGTCATTGGCAGTCCCTTCCCTTTAGCTTGCATCCGGCACGCAAATGCCGGATGTTCCATGGTTGAAACCTTTTTACTGTGCCATGTCATTTTTCATTTGTCGAAGGCGAAATGATGACGCCGGATAACTTCCCGTCGCTGACCAAGATGTGGTAGAGCGACGCAGGAAATTCCGGATCGCGGATCGGCGAGGCCGGGCTTATGGGGATCGCTTTGCATGCCGGACCAGGACCAGGCCGAACTCAGACTGACCATCGCGCGCCTGAGGCAGGAACACGAAGATTACGACGCGGCAATCAACGCGATGATCCAGACCGGCTGCGACGCCCTGCGAATCCAGCGCATGAAAAAGAAGAAGCTGGCCATCAAGGACAAGATCACCAAGATCGAAGACCAGATCATTCCCGACATCATTGCCTGAAACGGACCAAGACGTGACCGAAACTACGCCCCCGCCCGTCGCCATCATCATGGGAAGCCAATCGGATTGGGAGACGATGAAGAACGCGGCCGACACGCTCGAGGCGCTCGACATCGCCTATGAAGCCCGCATCGTTTCCGCCCATCGCACGCCCGATCGCCTCGTTCGCTTCGCCAAGGGTGCGCGCGACGAGGGATTCCAGGTGATCATCGCCGGTGCCGGCGGTGCGGCGCATCTTCCCGGCATGTGCGCGGCCATGACGCCGCTCCCCGTTTTCGGGGTTCCGGTCCAATCGAGAGCGCTTTCAGGTCAGGACAGCCTGCTGTCGATCGTGCAGATGCCGGCGGGCATTCCGGTCGGCACGCTTGCGATCGGCAAGGCGGGTGCCATCAATGCAGCGCTTCTGGCCGCGGCAGTTCTCGCGCTCGGTGACGAGGATCTTGCCGATCGCCTCGATGACTGGCGCGAACAGCAGACCGTATCGGTCGCGGAATATCCGGTAGACGAGGCATGAAGTCGATCGGCATCATCGGCGGCGGTCAGCTCGGCCGTATGCTGGCCATGGCCGCTGCCCGCCTGAACTTCCGCACCGTGGTGCTCGAGCCGCAGCCGGACTGTCCCGCGGCCCAGGTGGCGAACGAGCAGATCGTTGCCGCCTATGACGACCCGCGGGCGCTGGATGAGCTTGCGCGGGCGTCGGACCTCATCACCTACGAATTCGAGAACGTTCCCGTCTCGGCGGCCGAGCAGCTTGCCCGTTCGCGGCCGGTCTTCCCGCCGCCGAAGGCGCTGGAAGTGGCACAGGATCGTCTCGTCGAGAAGCGCTTCATCAACGACTGCGGCATTGCCACCGCCGGATTCCGTCCCGTCGACAGTCAGGCCGACCTCGAGGCCGCCCTTGCTGACTTCGGTGGGGCCGGCGTGCTCAAGACCCGTCGGCTCGGCTACGATGGCAAGGGCCAGCGAGTCTTCCGCTCCGCGGCCGACGATCCGGCCGGCGCCTACGTCGCGCTCGGACAGGTCCCGCTGATCCTCGAAAGCTTCGTGCCGTTCGACCGCGAGATCTCGGTCATTGCCGCACGCGCACCCGACGGCACCACCGCGTGCTTCGATCCGGCCGAAAATGTGCATCGAAACGGAATTCTATACACATCGACCGTGCCGGCATCCGTCGGCCGCTCGACTGCGGAGGCCGCCCGTCAGGCGGCGACCGCCATTCTCGACGCGCTCGGCTATGTCGGCGTGATCGGAGTCGAGTTCTTCGTTCTGGCCGATGGCAGCGTCGTCGCAAACGAAATCGCTCCGCGCGTACACAATTCCGGCCACTGGACGGAAGCCGCTTGCGTCGTTTCACAGTTCGAGCAGCATATCCGCGCGATTGCAGGCCTGCCGCTCGGCGATCCGTCGCGCCATTCCGACTGCGTGATGCAGAACCTGGTCGGCGACGACATCGCAGGCGTTCAGGATCTGCTTGCCGAGTCCAATGTACTGCTTCACCTCTACGGCAAGGCCGAGGCGCGGCCCGGGCGCAAGATGGGGCACTTCACCCGCCTGCTCTGACCGGGACGCCATGGAAGGCGGGGACAGGCGGCAAAATCCCCGTCACGCGGTTGACACGATAGAGGCGACACGGTATGTGCCTGCCTACTTGAACAGCGCGCTGAACGGCGCGCTTTTGATTGTTGGAATTACCGGGCGAATTTTCGTTCCCCGAAACCCTGCGGATCAGGAAAAATGAAGATCAAGAATTCGCTCAAGTCCCTGAAGACCCGTCACCGCGAAAACCGTCTGGTTCGTCGCAAGGGCCGGGTCTACATTATCAACAAGCTGAACCCGCGCTTCAAGGCACGCCAGGGCTAATGCTTGTGGCGGCCCGTGCCTGCAACGCCGCGCATCTTGTCGGATGCGCAACGATGGCTGCAGCACTCGGGCTGCCCGTTTCCTGATCGGCGGCGATTCAGGAGATGATGCGGAGCACGGCGGGTGGCTCGCTGATTTCCCAAAATTGATTTTGATCTTGTTTCATGGCGGGCTACGATGTCCGCCATGCGTGTTTTCGTGAACTTGATTCTGGCAGGCCTTGCCATGTCCGCCGCCACGCCGCTCCGGGCGGCGGAGCCCTCGCCTCAGGCGGAGGTCGCAGCACTCACCACTCCGGAAGAGCGTGTCGACGCCCTCTTCGCCGATCTCAAGAAGGAAGGCGATGAGGATAAGGCGCGGCAGGTGGCCGACCGCATCCGTCTCGAATGGCAGGACTCCGGTAGTGCGACCGTGAACCTGCTGATGCAATGGGCCAACAAGGCGATCTCCGGTGATAAGCACACTACGGCGCTCGATATTCTCGATCAGGTGATCGCTCTCAATCCCGGCTACGTCGAAGGCTGGAACCGGCGCGCCACACTGCACTACCAGATGGGCAACTTTCGCAAGTCGATGTCCGACATAAACCGTGTGCTTGCACTGGAGCCCCGCCATTTCGGCGCGCTCGCCGGCATGGCCACCATGCTCGAGGCCGCCGGGAAGGATGAGCTTGCCATGCGCGCATGGCAGCAATTCCTCGACATCTACCCCTCCGACCGGAAAGCGCAGGAGCAGCTCGGCGAACTGGCGGAAAAGCTTGCCGGCAGCCGGACCTGACCGGTGCCTGCGGACACAATCAAATTTCCCTCATCCGGCCTGCCGTCTCCCCGCAGCCGGGGCGAAAGGCAGGCGGACAGAGGTTGTGCGAAATGAAATGAACCCGATCCAGTGCGATTCACTGCAAGCGCATTAAAGCCCGCTTACGCGGCGGCAGCTCAAATGGCCGATTGCCCGTCCGAGCCGATATAGGCGATGCGCAGCATGTTGGTGGCGCCGGGCGTACCCAGCGGCACGCCGGCGGTAACGATGATGCGGTCTCCCGGTTTGCCGAAGCCTTCCGTCGAGACGATCCGGCAGGCGCGGTTGACCATATCGTCGAGATCGATCGCGTCCTCGGTGACGACGCAGTGCAGCCCCCACACCACGGAAAGGCGGCGGGCCGTTTGGACGATCGGCGAAAGCGCGATGACCGGTACCTGGGGCCGTTCGCGCGCCGCACGCAGCCCGGTGGTGCCGGAAGAGGTGTAGGTGACGATCGCGGAAAGCTTGAGCGTCTCGGCGATCTGGTGAGCGGCAAGCGAAATGGCGTCCGCGCCGGTTGCCTCCGGCGGCGTGCGCTGGGCGTAGATGATGCCCGGATAATGCGGATCGCGCTCGACGTTGCTGGCGATCGAGGCCATGGTCGAAACCGCCTCGACCGGGTATTCGCCGGAGGCGGATTCGGCCGAAAGCATGACCGCATCGGCCCCCTCGAAAACCGCCGTCGCCACATCCGACACTTCGGCGCGCGTCGGCACAGGCGAGGAGATCATCGATTCGAGCATCTGCGTCGCGACGACCACCGGCTTGCCGGCTCGCCGGCAGGCGCGCGTCAGTTGCTTCTGAAGCCCAGGCACGGACTCGAGCGGCATTTCGACACCGAGGTCGCCGCGAGCCACCATCAGCGCGTCCGAAAGCTCGATGATCTCGTCGATCCGCTCGATCGCCTGCGGCTTTTCGATCTTCGACATCAACCCGACGCGGCCACGGGCGATCTTGCGAACCTCGGCAAGGTCCTCGGGGCGCTGGATGAAGGAAAGCGCCACCCAGTCGACCTGCCCTGTCGCCAGCACGGCGTCGAGGTCGACGCGGTCCTTGTCCGTCAACGCGCCGACGCCAAGCAGCGTATCGGGCAGGCTGACGCCCTTGCGGTCCGAAATCCGCGTGCCCGAGACGACCGTGGTGACGATACTCTTGCCATCGCTTTTTTCGGCGCGCAGATGCAGCTTGCCATCATCGATGAGCAATCGATGGCCCGGCTTCACCGCTTCGAGGATCTCCGGATGCGGGAGATAGACGCGGCTGCTGTCGCCGGGCACATCCCGGTTATCGAGCGTGAACGTCTGGCCGATCTTGAGCTCGACCTTGCCTTCTGCGAACTTTCCGACACGCAGCTTCGGCCCCTGAAGATCGGCCAGAATGCCGATCGGACGGCCACAGCGCGCCTCGACCACACGGATCCGCTCTATCAGCGTGCGCATGACCTCATGGCTCGCATGGCTCATATTGATACGGAACAGATCGGCCCCCGCCTCGTGCAGCCTCTGGATCATCTGCTCGTCGGCCGATGCCGGGCCGAGCGTAGCGAGGATTTTGACTTTCCGGTTCCGTCTCATCAATTCTGGCTTTCCTGCGTGCCGGGCGTGTCGGAAAGCTGAACCATCCAGCTTCCCTGCCGCCCCGTGTCATATTCCTTGAATCCCATGCGCTGGAAGCCGCGGGCGAAGCAGTCCTGCACGCCGACGATCTTGAACTCGTTCTCGGCCACGCACATGTTGACGTCGCCGGTCCAACGGCCGCCCTTGGCCGCATCTTCCGCGTAGAGATAATAATATCGGGACTGAAGCTCGCCCTCGATCAGCGTGGCGCAGGTCGTCGCCGGCACCTGCCACCAGCCTTCCGTGACCCAGCCTTCCTTGGCCCGATACCCGATCGCCACGCCGACCAGAGTCTGCGTCCCGTTGCAAACGCGAAAATCGGCGCGGGCATCGCCGGCGAAGAGAAATGAAGTGGAAATTGCCAAGGAAAACAGGAGGATGGATCCAAACGTCATCGACCCCGGCTTCGCTCTGGAAAAACGATATCTAGACACGGCTTCCTACGGAACTCCGTTTTGATTTGCGTGGCACTTTCTTGCGACGGCCAGCCCCGAAAGTCAACGCAACTCTAATCGATTATAATCGTCATTCCTGTGACAGAACCGCATAAGAGCTTCGCGTTTTTCTTGCGAATGGTTGCTTTGCGTGCAATCAGGTAGGTACCTTCAGATCACGATGATTTCCGTCGGATTGATCTAAAATCATGAAGGTGATCGATTCTAAAAGTCAGGTCGGGACCCGGGCGGAAAACCGCACATACTTTCCTCGTCCCGCTCTGAAGCCTGGCAGGAGCGGAATGCGGCACTACTCTCCTTACGAGGTCATCGAAGGCAATCCGGCAAGGGGTCTCGTGCTCGTCGCCGACCATGCCATGAACCGGCTCCCGCCGGAATATGGCCGGCTTGGCCTCCCCGAAAGCGCTTTCGAGCGTCACATCGCTTACGATATCGGCATCGAACCGCTGACGCGGCAGTTGTCGGCCGCACTTGATGTGCCGGCCGTGCTCGGCTGCTTCTCGCGCCTCCTGATCGATCCGAACCGCGGCGAAGACGACCCGACCCTGATCATGAAGATCTCGGATGGCGCGGTCGTTCCGGGCAACCACCCCATAGCGGAGGAGGAGTGGCAGAACCGGATAAGGCGCTTTCACCGCCCCTATCACGAGGCCGTATCCGAGACCATCGCCCGTTCCGCCGCCGCCGGGGGGAGAGCCCCTCTCGTCATTTCCCTGCACTCGTTCACGCCTTTCTGGAAGGGCGTGGCGCGCCCCTGGCATGCCTCGGTTCTCTGGGACAACGACCCGCGCGCCGTCTTTCCCCTGATCGAGCGGCTGGAGGCGGCCGGCGACATCGTCGTCGGCAACAATGAGCCCTATGACGGGGCGCTGCGCGGCGATACCATGTATCGGCACTGCATGGGCCCCGGGATCGCGCATGCGCTGATAGAGGTCCGCCAGGACCTGATCGCAGATGCGGCGGGCGTCGCAGCCTGGGCGCAACGCCTCGCGCCCATACTTGCGGAGCTCAACGAGCTCCCGGAACTCCACGTCTATCAACGTCACCCGTCGCGCACGGGGGCTTACAGCGACTGAAGAAAGGAGGCCCGCTCCGATGACCGAACTCAGCCCGGAACAGCGCACCGCTTTCGAGGCCGCGGCGTTTCGCCGGCTGCTCGAGCACCTGCGCGAACGCAGCGACGTCCAGAACATCGATCTGATGAACCTTGCCGGCTTCTGCCGCAATTGCCTGTCGAATTGGTATCGGGAAGCGGCTGAAGCCTCCGGCGTATCCATGAGCAAGGAGGAGTCCCGCGAGATCGTCTACGGCATGCCCTATGAGGAATGGCGCGCACGAAATCAGCGGGAGGCTTCGCCCGAGCAGAAAGCCGCCTTCGAGCGCAATCGCCCGAAGGAGTAGCGCATTGCGCCCGAAGTGTGCAGCGGTTCGGGATGACGGCATGCTCAAGACGACGACCTTAAGCGGGTCGCATGGATTCAATTGAATGCCACGCATAGGCGGGAAATGCCCGTGTTGTTGCGCAATCGCCCTTGACCTCGGCGGCCGTTCGCGGCAGGTCACAGCACCCGGAAAACTCACCCCATAAGGAGACGAACATGTCGGATGCTCACGGCATTGCCCGCGACCAGCTTCGCGCTTTCATCGAACGGATCGAAAGGCTGGAAGAAGAGAAGAAGACCATCGTCGACGACATCAAGGATGTCTATGGCGAGGCAAAATCGATGGGCTTCGACGCCAAGATCCTGCGCAAGGTGATTTCGATCCGCAAGCAGGACGCCGACGAGCGCATGGAACAGGAAGCGATCCTCGACACCTACCTCCAGGCGCTGGGCATGATCCCTGCCGCCGAAGCCGAGGACGCGGCCTGATTGGCAGCAAAAAGCCCGCCGGTGACCTGGCGGGCTCTTCCTGTGTGCGAGCGGCAATCGAAGCTCAGTTGGTGCTGAACTTCTTGACTTCCATGAAATTGACGGCGCTGCCGCTGAAGCGCGCCGTATCGACTGCGCCTGTATCGCTGGTGAAGCCGGCCGCATAAACGGTCGTCGGAGCGACGCGGAGCGACTTGCTGACGAAGCGCGGCGCCTTGACCGGCTTCGACAGGGTAGCCACACGGCCCGCCGAGAGCGCCCACTCGGAAATGATCTTCTGCGTCAGCTTCGGCTCGGTGCGGACGGAAGACCGGCTCTTCGCCTCGGCGTCCTGCCTCTTGGGACGAGCACCCTTCGAGGGAGCATCGGCTTCGGTGGCGAAGACGCTGTCGAAGATCGCTTCACGCGAAGCGGACCCCGGTTGCGGCGCATAGGCGGCAACCTCGATCGCCGGAGAGAATGCAGGCGTCCGGTTCTCGCTGGTCGGCGCGGCAAGGGCCACCCGCGTTTCGGCTGCGCCGGCTGCCTTCGGCGGCTGGGCCGCGGAAGCAAGCGCGGGCCGATCCGCAAAAGCGGGAATAGTGACCTCTGCGTGAGCCACCGCGGCGAGCGCCTCTTCGCCCGCCGGGCGCATTCCCGGCACCGGTACGAAACCGAACTCCTGAGCCTGGCTGTCGGCGGAGGCGACGAGCGTCTCGTTGGCGATCAGAGTGTTCATGTCGCGCCGGTCGAGCATCTGCGGGACCGGAACCTTGAGGGTGCTGAGATCCGCAAATTCAGAAGGCACCGCTGTCTGCGGCATGGCCGCTGCCAGTGCCTCCTGGGCACTGTTCTTGTCCGGCGCGACGAGGGCAACCGCCACGCCGCTGTCAGAGGGAGATTCCTTGAGGGCCGGTCGCACGGCAGGCACGGGTGCGTTGATATCCTGCTGTTCCGCAGCCGCCGGAGCAGAACCTGCGACGCCCGGAAGGGCATCCTGGTCCGCAGGCGCGGATGCGGTCTGGACCTTGGCCGGAGCTTCCTCTTCGCCGCCGCCGGCTGCGATTGCCGCGGGTTCTTCATCCTCATCGCCGCCTCCGCCAAAGAGTGCAGCGAAGAGATTGCGGCGCTTGCCGGTGTCGCCCGGGCCCTTCGCGCCGCCGCCTGCCACCTCGATCGCAGACGCGCCAACGCGCCGCTTGTAATCGGCCACGGCTTGTTCATAGCCCGGCAACGGCTTGCCGTCGGAGGGAATATGCATGGTCTTGCCATCCGGGAACAGCCGCGCGAGTTCGTTGCGCGTCATGCGCGGCCAGGCGCGCACCCCGCCGACGTCCATATGGACGAAGGGCGAACCGGAGGTCGGGTAATAACCGACGCCGCCGACCTGGAACTTCATGCCGATCTCGCGCAGCGTCTTGAGCTTCACGTCCGGTATATAGAAGTCCATCGCCTTTCCGAGCATGTGCTGGCTCTTCTTGGCGACGCCTTTGGAGCGCGACCTCAGCATGCTGTTCGTGGCCGGCGAGCGATAGGCCGAAACGACATGAATATAGTCGCGCGAACCGCTCTTCTGGTAAACTTCCCAGACGAGATCGAGCAGGCGCGGATCCATTTTGGTCGGTTCGTTCCGCCGCCAGTCGCGCAGAAACCGGTTGACCTGCTGCAGTCCCTTCTGATCGTAGCGACCGTTGCGCTTGAAGGTGATCTGCGCCTTTTCCTTGGTGTGGACGAAATAGAGCTTGAGGGTGCGTGTCTGGCCGGCGGCCTCGACCGGAGGCGCCATACCCGGTGTGACAAGGGAGCAAACCAGCGCGATGGACGCCAGCACCTGGGGCGCTTTTCGAGCAACCGCCGAGCAGAGTCTGCGCGCAAAGGAACCGACTGGTTCCTCCAAACCGAACAAATTTGGCATTCAATCCCCGTCCGACGGACAACCGTGCTTCGCTGTCTCAGATGACTGTCAAATAAGGTGACAGCATGGCAATTATGCCACAGTGCTCACCGCCCCTTATAATATAGTGAACAGTTTGCTAACAAGGTCTAAACGGCGGTGGCCTATCTGCACGGGAAATGAGGTGTGAATGCGCCGATTTTATGCCGCCTCACGCAAGGGGTTGTCGGGATCGATGCCGTAATCCTTGAGCTTGCGATAGAGGGTCGAGCGGCCGATTCCCAGTTTGCGCGCCACTTGGCTCATCTGGCCGCGGTAGAATTTCAGTGCAAACCGAATCAGTTCCTCCTCAACCTCGGCGAGCTTCCTGACCTCGCCGCCCTCGCTGAGGCTGGCGATCGCGTTCTCCGGGCGGCCTTCCGGGGCCTGCTCGGGAGGCGCCGCCTGTTCCCGGGCGGCGTCGACCCGGGCGGCGGGAAGCTGTCCGGATGCGGGACGGCGCTCCGGACCGGCTTCGCCCCAGGTGAGACCGCTGCGGTCGGCAACGATGTAACCCGGTATCTGGGCTGCCACCTGCGGAAAATCCCTGACGGTGAGTTCACGGCCTTCGGCGAGGACGACGGCGCGGAAGATCGCGTTTTCGAGTTGGCGGATATTGCCCGGCCAGTCATAGGACGTCAGCAGCGCCATCGCGCCGTTCGAGACCGTCAGCCGCTGATCGAGTCGCTGCTCTGCGGCGAAGCGCTCGACGAAGGCCCGTACCAGGACGGGGATATCCTCCTTGCGCCGGCGCAGCGCTGGAATGGTGATGGGGAAGACGTTCAGCCGATAGTAGAGATCTTCGCGGAACCGGCCCTCGCGCACCTCGGTGATGAGGTCCTTGTTGGTGGCCGAGATGAGCCGCACGTTCACCTTCTGCGGCTGGCGCGCTCCGATCGTCTCGATCTCGCCCTGCTGTACGGCGCGCAGCAGCTTGACCTGGACCTCGAGCGGAAGGTCGCCGATCTCGTCAAGGAAGAGCGTGCCGCCGTCGGCATCGACGAACTTTCCGCTGTGCTTTTCGCTGGCGCCCGTAAACGCTCCCTTCTCATGGCCGAAGAGAATGCTCTCGACGAGGTTGTGGGGGATGGCGCCGCAGTTGACAGTGACGAACGGCTTCGTCGCCCGGTCGCTCGCCGCCTGGATGGCGCGGGCCACCATTTCCTTGCCGACGCCCGACTCGCCCTCGAGCACGATCGGTATGTTCGACTGGGCGGCGCGCCGCGCGAGATCGATGACGCGGATCATCGCCGGACTTGCCGAGACGATATCGTCGAAGCCGACGGCCCCGCCGCGCGGACGCCGCGCGGTTTTGACCCTCCCGTCGCGGCTCGCCATCTTCAGCGCATTGCCCAAGGCGATCGACAGCCGCTCCGGCGAGACCGGCTTGACGAGAAAATCGAAGGCGCCGGCCTGCATCGCCTGGACCACAGTCTCGATGCCGCCCTGCCCTGTCTGGACGATGACCGGGGTGTCGATGCCGCGTTCGGCGAGCGCCTCGAGGAAACCGTGGCCGTTCATTTCCGGCATAAGAAGATCAAGCAGGATGACGTTGATGATGCCACCCTGGCGCTGCATGAGCTCGAGTCCGCTGCGCCCGTTATCGGCGAGATGCGCGACGTGGCCGAGCCGCTCGATCATGTTCGTCAGCAGCCGCCGCTGCACCGGATCGTCGTCGATGACAAGAATATGGGATGTCACGAAAGCCTCCTGCTTGGGACACGCGGGATACTTTTGGCAAGCATCATGTGCCAAATCATACCGGCCATTCGTCCCACAAAGGGCTGAACATCCTGTTTTGAGAAATGCTTGCATTTTATCCATCGCGGGCGGTAGCAATGGGCCATGCCGTTGCCTCGCTTCAGGGCTAAGGCCTGAGGTCAGAACCCTTTCAAAACGAGAGAACCGACGATGAATTTCGCTTCGCCCCGTCTCGCCGCCTCCGGGCAACCCCTCCTTCGTGCCTCACTGGCGAGCTCCAGGGCCGATCAGGCCGCCGCGGCGCCGGCCGAGCTCGGCGAGCTGCCGTCCTGGCGGCTCACGGACCTCTATCTCTCGCCCTCTTCCGAGGAGTTCCGCTCCGACCTCGCAAAGGCGCAAGCCGACGCGATCGCCTTCGAGGCAAAGTGGAAGGGCAGGCTCTCGGAGGCTGCCGGCCGGACCGGTGATCAGGGCATCGGCGCGGCCGTAAAGGAACTCGAGGCCCTGGACGACCTCATGGGCCGCATCGCCGCCTTTGCGGGCCTGACCTATTTCTCCGATACCTCCAATCCGGCGAACGGCAAGCTTTACGGGGATGTCCAGTCAAAGCTTACCGACGTATCGGCGCATCTCCTGTTTTTCTCGCTGGAGCTCAACCGCATCGACGATAAGGTGATCGATGCCGCCCTCGCAGCCGACAGCCTTGCCGCCCACTACAGGCCCTGGATCCTGGACCTGCGCAAGGACAAGCCCTATCAGCTCGACGACAGGCTGGAGCAGCTTTTCCTCGAAAAGTCGATGACCGGCGCAAACGCCTTCAACCGGCTCTTCGACGAGACGATCGCATCGCTGACCTTCTCGGTGGACGGCAAGGCGCAGCCGCTGGAAGTGACGCTCAACCTTCTGCAGGACCCCTCCGTCGAGGTGCGCAAGAAGGCCGCGCTCGCGCTCGCGGAAACCTTCAGGGCGAATATCCGCACCTTTACCCTCGTCACCAATACGCTCGCGAAGGACAAGGAAATCTCCGACCGGTGGCGCGGCTTCGAGGACATCGCCGACAGCCGTCATCTCGCCAACCGGGTGGAGCGCGAGGTCGTGGACGCCCTGGCTGCATCGGTGAAGGCCGCCTACCCCCGCCTCTCGCACCGCTATTATGCGATGAAAGCGAAGTGGCTCGGCATGGAGCAGATGGATTTCTGGGACCGAAATGCACCCTTGCCGGAGACGCCGAATGCGCTCATCCCCTGGAACGAGGCCAGGGACACGGTCCTTTCCGCCTATCACGCCTTCGCACCGGAAATGGCTGATATCGCGCGCCGTTTCTTCGACGACAGCTGGATCGACGCGCCGGTCCGCCCCGGTAAGGCGCCGGGCGCCTTCGCTCACCCCACCGTCCCTTCCGTGCACCCCTATGTTCTTGTCAATTACATGGGCAAGCCGCGCGACGTCATGACGCTCGCCCACGAGCTCGGGCACGGGGTGCATCAGGTCCTCGCCGGAGCGCAAGGCGCGCTGATGGCCTCGACGCCGCTGACGCTTGCGGAAACCGCATCCGTGTTCGGCGAGATGCTGACCTTCCGCGCCCTTCTCGACCGAACGAAGGACAAGCGCGAGCGCAAGGCGATGCTTGCACAGAAGGTCGAAGACATGATCAACACGGTCGTTCGGCAGATCGCCTTCTACGATTTCGAGCGAAAGGTCCACACGGCCCGCAAGGAAGGCGAGCTGACGGCCGAGGACCTGGGCCGGATCTGGCTGTCGGTGCAGAGCGAAAGCCTCGGCCCGGCGATCCGGCTTTCGGAGAGCTACGAGACCTACTGGGCCTATATCCCCCACTTCATCCATTCGCCCTTCTATGTCTATGCCTACGCCTTCGGCGACTGCCTGGTGAACTCCCTCTATGCCGTCTACCGGAACGCCGAGCGCGGCTTTCAGGAGAAGTATTTCGACATGCTGAAGGCCGGTGGAACGAAGCATCATTCCGAGCTTCTGGCGCCCTTTGGGCTCGACGCCACCGATCCGTCGTTCTGGGCACAGGGCCTGTCGATGATTGAAGGGCTTATCGACGAACTGGAGGCGCTTGATAAGGCGTGACCCGCTCGGGCCTGTTGGCTCCGTCGGACCGAATTGACAGCGACCGACCTCGATGATCGAACACGCGCCCTATGTCCTCTTCCGGGACGACAGCGAGAACCGCACGACGGTTTTCGCCGAGCCTTTGCGCGTCATCACGGCGCGCACGAAGGCTGAGTTTCACCGCGGCCTTGACGAGATCGAAGCGGCCCATCGCGCCGGCAAGTGGATCGCGGGCTTCATGGCCTATGAAGCGGGCCACCTTTTCGAGAAGAAGCTGACCCCCTTGGCGCCGGAGAACCGGGAAACGCCCCTTATGTCCTTCGGCGTCTTCGACGCGCCGGCGGAAGACCACCCGCTCGCAATGCCGCAGCGGCGCATCGAAAACGAGCCCTTCCTCCTGGAGCCTCGCGCCGGCTGGGACTTTCCTGCTTACCGCCAGCGCTTCGACAGGCTGCACCGGCACCTGCGCAAGGGCGATTGCTACCAGGCGAACCTGACCATGCCCGTTCGTGCGCGCTGGTCCGGCGATCCGGTTGCTGCGTTCTGGTCGCTGATCGAGCGTCAGCCGGTGAAATACGGCGCGCTCGTGGCCCTGGACGGTCCGGTCCTCCTGTCGCGTTCGCCCGAACTTTTCTTTCGGGTCGACGCCGACGGCTGGATCGAGACGCATCCGATGAAGGGCACGGCACGACGCGGCGCGAGCGCTGAGGAGGATGCAGCCATCATCGCGGCGATGCGGGCCGACGAGAAGACGCAAGCCGAGAATCGCATGATCGTCGACCTTCTGCGCAACGACATTTCCCGCGTCACCGAGGTCGGAACGCTCGACGTGCCGAAGCTCTTCGACATCGAGACCTATCCGACGGTCCACCAGATGGTAAGCCACGTCAGGGCGAAGCTCCTGCCGGCTATCGGCATCGCCGACATTTTCGCCGCGCTCTTTCCCTGCGGCTCGGTTACCGGCGCGCCCAAGATGCGGGCGATGGAAATTCTTCACGACCTGGAGTCCGGTCCGCGCGACGCCTATTGCGGCGCGATCGGCTACATCGCACCCAACCGCGCGATGCGCTTCAACGTCGCGATCCGAACCATATCTCTCTTTGCCGGGGGCCGGGCGGTCTTCAATGTCGGCGGCGGCATCGTCTTCGATTCCAAGGCCGAAGCAGAGTACGAGGAGTGCCTGTTGAAGGCCCGTTTTGCCGTCGGCGATGCCGAGATCGCCCGATGACCGGTTTTTCCCTGATAGAGACGCTGCGCTACGAACCGGAGCATGGCTTTACGCGGCTGCCGCTGCATCTGGCGCGACTGACGCGCTCCGCCAGACACCTCGGCTTTGCGGGTGCGGCCGCAGCCGAGCCGGCGCTGAGGCAAGCCGTTTCCGGTGCGCAAGCGCCGCTGCGCGTGCGCCTCACGCTCGACCGCGACGGCAGCATCGAGGTGACGACGGCGCCCTTGGTGCCGCTTGCCGGCAACGCGGTATGGCGGGTGCGGATCGCCTCGACGCGGATCGATTCGAACGACCGCCTGCTTCGTCTGAAGACGACGCGACGGAGCCTCTACGAGGCGGCACGCAGCGAGTTCCCGACGGCCGAGGTCGACGAGGTGATCCTGCTCAACGAAAAGGGGGAGGTCTGCGAGGGCACGATAACCTCGGTTTTTCTCGACGACGGCAGCGGGTACCTGAAGACGCCGCCGGTTGCCTGTGGCCTGCTTGCCGGGGTTCTGCGAACGGAGCTCATCTGCCAGCGGCGGGCACGGGTCGAGCGGCTGGCTCCCGCCGACCTCGCAAGCGGCCGCCTTTACCTCGGCAATTCCTTAAGGGGTCTGATCCGGGCTGAACTCACGGTCTGATCCGGGCAGCGTATAGCGCTTCACGCGATCACGCCCTTCACGCTTGGCGATATAAAGCGCCTCGTCCGCTCGCGAATAGATGTCGCCGACGCTGTCGCCTTCGCGATACTCCGCAAGCCCTACCGAACAGGTGTAGAAGAACTCCGGTATGTTCGAAAGCGGCCGGGCATTGCGGATCTTGTCCAGCAGCCTGTCGAGGATGAGATTCGCTTCGCCGACGGTGGTGTCGGGCAGGATCAGCATGAACTCTTCGCCGCCGATACGTCCGAAGCAATCGGAGCGCCGGACGAACTCCTGCATCTGGCGGGCGAAATCGAGCAGCACTTCGTCGCCCCGGTGATGGCCGTAGCGATCGTTGATCGCCTTGAAATAGTCGATGTCGATGATCGCGACGCATCCCCACATGTGCGGATTTTCGGCGCAGTTCCGGATGAACTCGTTCAGTCTCTCCATAGTGTAACGCCGGTTGGGCACGCTGGTGAGTTCGTCCACCTGCGAGGCCCGCAGGGCGAAATCGCGGTCCTGGCGAAGCTTGCGCTCGCCGGCCCGCACATCCGTGATGTCAACAGCGATGCAGAGCATCCAGCCTTTCTGGTCTACCGTCTCCGTCATCCAAAGCCAGCGGCCGTCGTGGAGATCGGTCTCGACCGTGCGGAAGGGCACCTTGCCGCGTCTGTGGACCGTGGCTGCGATCCAGCCTTCGAGGTCTTCGGTCTTGAGGACGGTGCCCCTGCCCGCAGCATGGTTGCGGCGCATGATCTCCGCCCAGGTCGGCGCCTCGTCCTCCCCGACGTGATAGGCGGATCGAAAGGCCCTATTCGCATAGCGCAGCCGATCCTGCGGATCATAGAGCGCGATCAACACCGGTGTTGCGGCTTGCAGGCCCATCAGGGCCTTGAGGTGATCACCAGTCACGGTAGGTCTGCTCCAGGAAATATCAATCGCCACGGGAACTATAGCACGAGGTGCTTGCGGCAAGCTGCCCGGATCATGATGATTTGTGATCGAATCAACTGAAATCATGACCATCATCGATACGGCATGGAGGGCCTTATCGGAGATAGCCGGTTAAGCAAAGTCTCAAGTACCGGTTGACGGGCCGGCCCTTTATTGTGACAGGAAACTGTGCTCTACAGCGCCGCGCGTCTATCCAGACGCGCAAAGGCCGCTGCAGCGCTTCACGTTGCCTGCGTGATATCGCCCGATCATGCAGGCCTCGCCGGAAATTCGAGGCTCGCTTTTGCGCGCATGCAAGCATCGCACAGGGACGTTTTCTCAGGAGAAAGACAAAAATGCCAGACACCACCTACCCGGTCTACGGTGAGATCACCGGCCCGATCGTGATGATCGGCTTCGGTTCGATCGGTCACGGCACCTTGCCGCTGATCGAGCGCCACTTCAAATACGACAAGAACCGGTTGATCGTGGTGGAGCCTCGCGAGGATGCCAGGGACACGGAAATCTTCGCGCGCCACGGCGTGCGGCACGTGCGGGCCGCCGTCACCAGGGACAACTACAAGGAACTGCTGAAACCGCTTTTGACCGAAGGCGGCGGCCAGGGGTTCTGTGTCAATCTCTCGGTCGACACCTCTTCGCTCGACCTGATCAAGCTCTGCCGCAAGCTGGACGTGCTTTACGTCGACACGGTCGTCGAGCCCTGGCTCGGCTTCTACTTCGACGCGGAGATGGACAACGCCGCGCGCACGAATTACGCGCTGCGCGAAACGGTTCGCCGCGAGAAGGAAAAGAACCCGGGCGGCACGACTGCCGTTTCGACCTGCGGCGCGAATCCGGGCATGGTGTCCTGGTTCGTCAAGAAGGCTCTCCTCAACCTCGCCGACGATCTGGGCCTGAAATACGAAGAGCCGCACCAGGACGACCGTGAAGGCTGGGCGAAGCTGATGAAGAAGGCGGGCGTCAAGGGCATCCACATCGCCGAGCGCGATACCCAGCGCACGAAGCACCCGAAACCGCTCAACGTGTTCTGGAACACGTGGTCGGTGGAAGGCTTCATTTCCGAAGGCCTGCAGCCGGCCGAGCTCGGCTGGGGCACGCACGAGAACTGGATGCCGAAAAACGCCAAGAAGCACAAGAAGGGCTGCAAGGCGGCGATCTACCTGGAGCAGCCGGGTGCCAATACCCGCGTGCGCAGCTGGTGCCCGACGCCCGGCCCGCAATACGGTTTCCTCGTCACCCACAACGAATCGATCTCGATCGCCGACTTCTTCACCGTCCGCGACAAGGACGGCGATGTCTCCTACCGCCCGACCTGCCATTATGCGTATCATCCGGCCAACGACGCCGTTCTCTCGCTGCACGAAATGTTCGGCAACGGCGGCAAGGCGCAACCCGAACTGCACGTCCTGGACGAGCATGAGCTCGTAGACGGCGTCGACGAGCTCGGCGTGCTGCTCTACGGCCACGCGAAAAACGCCTACTGGTACGGCTCGCGCCTTTCGCTGGAAGAAACACGCCGCATCGCGCCCTACCAGAACGCCACCGGCCTGCAGGTCACGAGCGCCGTTCTTGCCGGCATGGTCTGGGCCCTGGAGAACCCCAACGCCGGCATCGTCGAGGCCGACGAGATGGACTACAGGCGCTGCCTCGAAGTGCAGCTGCCCTATCTCGGTCCGGTCGAGGGGCACTACACCGACTGGACGCCGCTTGACGGTCGCCCCGGCCTTTTCCCGGAAGACATCGACACGAAGGATCCGTGGCAGTTCAGGAACATTCTCGTCCGCTGACGATCACGCGACAAGCGCAGGGGCAAGGTCCGGAGCAATCCTGCTCCGGACCTTTCTCGTTCGCGAATGCCGAGCGCGGCCCGCGCATGCCCGCTCTTGCTTTCAACTCATGATCGCGGCATGTTTCGCGCACTGCAGTGTCGCGTGTCTCAAAAGATGCACAACGGTCGCAGCAGTGCTTTGAGACGCTGCACAATTGTCCCTGGATCGGTTCCGATTCACGGAATTATGCGGTAGAGCGGGGACAGGAAAGCATGAAGCGGTTTTGCGTTCGCATCCCGCTCAAATTCGTGACGCGGGAGAAACGCCGATGAAGCCATTCGCCATTCTCATCCTCGTGGCATCTGCCGCCGCGCTGGTGTCCTGTCAGTCCCAGCCCCGGGAAATGCGGCAAATGTCTTCGGCGCCGCAGGCGACGGGCGTCGAGGGCTCGTGGGTCGATCCGAACGGCATCGTCTCCACTTTCGCGGGCGGCACCTTCTCGACGCGCACCACCGACACGAACCAGCTTCTCGCCTCCGGCAATTATGTGAACGTCAGCCCGACGCTGGTGGAAATCAACATGACGTCGCTGGTGCGCAATACCCAGTCCAAGGTCAACTGCGCGCTGGCAACGCCCTCTCAGCTGAACTGCACGACGGACTCGGGCGCGCAGTTCTCGCTGGCGCGCCGCGGCTGAGGCCCAGGACCGGATCAAGGCCCCTTAAACGGGGCCTTCCTCTGTCTGCGCGGGCTTAACCTTATCTGAAAATCCGGCAGAAAAGGCATGCGTTTGCAGCTTGAAGTCGATCTCGACTGGTGAAAACATCCGCTACGGCGCGGCGGGTCCTATCCGGAACTCGGCCGGCAGCACACAGGAGCAAACCATGATCAGACACATGCGGACCGGCCTCTTTGCCGCTTCCCTTCTCGCGCTCTCGTCGGGCGCAGCCTTCGCCGATTATGAATTGAACATCCTGCACATCAACGACCTGCATTCGCGCATCGAATCGATCAACAAGTTCGATTCGACCTGCTCGGCCGAGGAAGAGAGCAAGAACGAGTGCTTCGGCGGCGTCGCGCGCCTGAAGACGCTGATCGACCGGAAGCGCCAGGACCTCACGGGCAAGAACGTGCTTCTGCTCAACGCCGGCGACAATTTTCAGGGCTCGCTCTTCTTCACCACCTACAAGGGAACCGCCGAAGCGGAATTCCTCAATCTCATGAAGTTCGACGCAATGACCGTCGGCAACCACGAATTCGACGAAAGCGAGGACGGTCTCGCAAGCTTCCTCGACAAGATCACCTTCCCGGTCGTCACCGCCAATGTGCTGCCGAGTCACAAGTCGAAGATCGGCGACCGGATCAAGCCGTCGATCGTGCTCGATGTCGGCGGACAGAAGATCGGCATTGTCGGCGCGGTCGCCAACGATACGCCGGAATTGGCCTCGCCCGGCCCCGACATCCTCATCGGCGAGGACGTGGCGACGATCACCAGCGCCGTCGAGGAGCTGAAGAAGCAGGGCGTCAACAAGATCGTCGCGCTCACGCATGTCGGTTATCCGCGCGATCTCGCGGCAATCGCGAAGATTCCGGATGTAGACGTCGTGGTCGGCGGCCATTCGCACAGCCTGCTTTCCAACACCGACGAAAAGGCCGAGGGGCCCTATCCGACGATGGTCGATAATCCCGGCGGCTACAAGGTGCCTGTGGTACAGGCCGGCTCCTACAGCAAATATCTCGGCGAAATCGTGGTGACGTTCGACGACAGCGGGGTGGTCAAGGCCGCCAAGGGCGATCCCATCCTGGTCGATTCCTCCGTGAAGCCGGATGAGGCCGTCGTCGCCCGCGTCAACGAGCTCGCCAAGCCCATCGAAGAGCTGAGGTCGAAAGTGATTGCCAGGACCGAGGCGCCGATCGATGGTTCGCGCGAGACCTGCCGCGCCAGGGAGTGCGAGATGGGCAGCCTCGTGGCCGACGCGATGCTCGATCGCGTCAAGGGCCAGGGCGTGACCGTCGCCATCACCAACGGCGGCGGCTTGCGCGCTTCGATCGACGGCGGCGACGTGACAATGGGCGAAGTCATCACCGTCCTGCCCTTTCAGAACACGCTCTCCACCTTCCAGCTGAAGGGCGCCGATATCCGAACGGCACTGGAAAACGGCCTCAGTCAGATCGAGGAAGGCGGCGGGCGCTTCCCGCAGGTCGCGGGCCTCAAATATTCCTTCGATCGCTCGAAGCCCGCCGGCAGCCGCCTCGTCGACGTCGAGGTCAAAGAGGGTGACACCTTCGCAGCACTCGATCCGGAAAAGACCTACTCGCTCGTCAGCAACAACTTCATGCGCGGCGGCGGCGACGGTTACGCGGTTTTCAAGGAAAAAGGCGAGAACGCCTATGACTACGGTCCGGGCCTCGAAACCGTGCTTGCGGACTATCTTGCCGCCAACCAGCCGTTCAAGCCCTACACCGACGGCCGCATAGCGGAAGTGGCTGCCGCGCCGGAAGCGTCGCCGAGCGCTGCACCGGAGCCGGAAGCCGCCGCAAAGCCGGCCGAAGGCGAAACGGCCGTCCCAGCTCCCGAGCCTTCGGCCGAGGCTGCGGCCGCGGCCGCGGCCGAAGGTCCGCGCAAGCACGTCATCGTCCGAGGCGACACGCTGTGGGATCTCGCCCGGTCCTTCTACGGCAACGGCACTGAATGGAAGCGGATATCGGCCGCCAATGGCGATCCCGCGCCGCGGGCGCTCGAAATTGGTCGCGAGCTGGAGATTCCTGCCGAGTAAGACAATTTGCCTCGCCTCGGGCGCCGGCGCGGTCTTTCCCGCGCCGGCTTTTCTTTTTAGAAGGATTTGAAACTGTCGGCGCAGACACGATCTCAGAAACGCGCGCGCCTCGCGAGGACCGAAATGACAACCGCAAACGCCGAGCCGAACACCGAACATCCTGCCGTCACCTACGGAAAGCTCGCCGTACTCCTGGTAAATCTCGGCACGCCTGACGGTACCGACTTCACGTCCATGCGCCGCTATCTCAAGGAGTTCCTCAGCGACAGACGTGTGATCGAATGGTCGCGTCTCTTCTGGTATCCGATCCTTTACGGCATCGTGCTCAACACCCGGCCGCGCAAGGTCGGCAAGGCCTACGAGCTCATCTGGAACAAGGAGCTGAACGAAAGCTGGCTCAGAACCTACACGCGCAACCAGGCGGCACTGATGGCCGAGGCCTTTGGCGGTCAGCCGCAAGTCGTCGTCGACTGGGCGATGCGCTATGGCCAGCCCTCGATCGCCTCGCGCATCGAGGCGCTGCAGAAGGCCGGATGCGATCGGATTCTCGTTTTCCCGCTCTATCCGCAATATGCCGCCGCCACCACCGCCACCGTCAACGACAAGGCCTTCGAGGCCCTGCTCAAGATGCGCTGGCAGCCGGCGCTCAGAACCGTGCCGCCCTATCACGACGACCCGGTCTATATCGATGCCCTGGCCACCTCGATCACCAAGCATCTCGCGACGCTCGATTGGGAACCGGAGCTGGTGCTCGCTTCCTTCCACGGCATCCCGAAGAGTTATTTCGAAAAGGGCGACCCTTATTATTGCCAGTGTCAGAAGACCGCGCGGCTGCTCCGCGAAAAGCTGGGCTGGCCGAAAGAAAAGCTGCAGGTCACCTTCCAGTCGCGCTTCGGCCCCGAGGAGTGGCTGCAGCCTTATACGGACGCCACGGTGGAAAGGCTGGCCAGGGAAGGCGTGAAGCGGATCGCGGTCATCAATCCGGGCTTCGTATCCGACTGTCTGGAGACGCTCGAAGAGATTGCCGGCCAGGCGGCCGAGAGCTTCCACCATAACGGCGGCGAGAAATTCGCCCATATCCCCTGCCTGAACGACAGTCCCGAAGGCATGGCAGTCCTCAACCACGTGGTGCGTCGCGAACTGGAAGGCTGGCTCTAGCTAGAGCGGGATGAGGAAAACTGTGTGCGGTTTTCCGCCCGCATCCCTCCCGGCCGTCATGACCTAAATCCTGTCGAAGTCGAAGGCGAGCGTGCCGCCGTCCAGTATCGCGGTCGTGATTGCGCTTGCGAGGGGAAGAAGGGTGGCGGCATCGTCGATTTGCCGGAGCAGCGAGCCTACGATCCGTGCGGTGTCGATACCTTCGACCGTCTCGCCGCCGAGCTCGCCCGTCATCACCTCCGAAACGGTGCGGCCAAGGCCGAGGCCGTGGCCAAGCCGGCTGTTGCGCCCGCCGCCGACCGTCACATGCAGATCGCCGATCCCGGCGAGATCGAAGGCGGTGTTACGGCTGCCGCCGATCCGTTCGCAGAGCAGCGCCATTTCCTGCGCTGCCTGGTTGAAGGCCGCCGCCGCCGGGTTCTTGGACTGGCCATCGGCGCGCAGCCGGTCCGGATAGCGCGTCTGCATGGCGCTGACGCCGATTGCGAAGAAGTTCTTCAGCGCCGCGCAGGCCTCGACGCCGGTCACATCGACGCCCGGTGTAAGCCGATAATAGGGTGTCCGCATCAGGTCTGCCGCGAAAGCCGCGGCCGTCCGATCGTGACTGGCATAGATGCTGGACGTCGGGTAACGATTGGCCAGTTCGCGCGCGATGCACGGGCCGCCGATGCCGATGAAGGTTTCCATGTTGGCGATCTGCGCCGGCACCGTCTCGGCATAGGTGGCGATTCGTTCGCCCTCGCGGTCGAGGCCCTTCGTTACGAAGGCGACCGGTTTTTTCGTGCGTAGCAGGCGGTTCAGCCGATCAACCGCCCAGGCAATGCCGGGGCTGCTGACGCCGACGACGACGAGATCCGCCGCTTCGGCATGTTCCGGCCCGAGCTCTTCGTCGGCGAGGATCGTTACCGTTCCAGCAAGCTGCGCGTCGAGCTTCGGATGGATTCCGCGCGATTTCATTCGGGCAACCGGCACCGTATCGAGCGGCGTGCCGGCAAGCAGCACCGTGTGGCCGTTGTCGCTTGCCGGCACGGCCAGGGCAGTCCCCATCACACCGGCCCCGAGAATGAGGATCGTTGCCATCTTTTTGCTCCCTCAGCGCATCATCGCGGCGACGTTGCCGCCGTCGACGGTGACGACCGCTCCCGTGGAGGTGCGGGCCTTGGCGAGATGCACGAAGGCCGCTGCCACATCGGCGCCGGTCACTTCGCGGCGAAGCATATTGCCCCGCATATAGTCCTGCGGTGTCAGACCGCGGGCCCGCGAACGTTCCTCGACCATCTTGTCGGTCATCAGGCCGGTTCGGATACGGTCGGCATTGACGGCGTTCGAGGTGATGCCGGAACCGCCGTGTTCGATCGCATATTGCCGCATCAGCGCCATCAGTGCCGCCTTGGAGGTCCCATAGGGACCAAAGTCCGCGCCGGGATTCACCGCCTGTTTGGAGACGTTGAAGACCAGCGCGCCGCCCGTCTTCTGCTGTTCCATGACGCGTACTGCCGCGCGCGCCACATAATGATGGCTCCAGAAATTGAGATCGAACGCCCCTCGGAAGATCGCCTCGTCGACCTCGAGCAGCTTGCCTTGAAAGGCTGCGCCCGCATTCGAGATCAGGATATCGACGCCACCGTAATGCTGCGCGACTTTAGCGACCGCCGCATCGACTGCCGCCGGGCTGGTCACGTCGCAAAGCACAGGCAGCGCGCCGAGCTTCTTTGCGGCCGCATTCAAAGCGTCTTCGGAAATGTCGAAGAGTGCGAGTTCGGCACCTTCCGCTTTCAGTGCCTCGGCCACCGCAAGGCCGAGCCCGCTGGCCGCACCGGTAACGATTGCCACCTGCCGCGTCAAAGGCTTTTCCTGCACCTTTGTCAGCTTCGCCTGCTCGAGCGACCAGTATTCGATATCGAAGAGATCGGCCTCCGGGAGCGCCTCGAAAGTTTCGATGCCTTCCGCCTTGGTGACGACATCGATGGTCGCTTCCGCCACGTCGGCGCCGACCAGAGCGTTTTTTCGCGCCGCACCGGCTGCGAAAAGCCCGATGCCGGCGACATAGAAAACGCGCGGCTTCGGGTCGAGCATATGCTTGCCGCCCCCGGCGCGGGCATTGTTGCGCTCAAAATAGGCCCTGTAGTCGGCCTCATAGGCGGCGACCGCCTCCCTTGCCTTCTCCGCCCATGCGCCGAGCCTGCCCTTCTCCGGCGGGGGCAGTGCCACGCCGAAGCGCTTGATATGGATCACGTGCTCCGGCGTCGCATTGCCGCGGCGCACCAGGCTTTCGATATTTTCGGCATTGCAGAAGTCGAGTATCTTCTCGCTCCTACGGTGTTCGAGGATGAAGCGCTTCGGCGCGCCTTCGATACCGGTATCGATCGCCAGCGCCCCGCGCAGGATCGGCGCGACATCCGCGGCTGCGGCGAGGGCTCCGGAAACGGCGATGCCCTTGAATGGCCTCGCCCTGCCCTCCGAAAGGCGCCGCTCGGCCTTGTCGATTTTGGCGATCATGCCTTCATAGGCCTCGCGTGGGTCGTCCGACCAGGTAAAGATCCCGTGCTTCAGCAGGATCATCCCGTCGCCCTTCGGGTTTGCCTTGAAAGCGGCCTCGCAGGCTTTCGCCAGATCAAAGCCCGGCATCACATACGGAACAATGATCGATTCTGGAAAGAGCTCGCGGATCAGATCTTCGCCGTGCGGCTGATTGGTGAGCGAGACGATCGCGTTCGCATGGGTATGGTCGATGTGCTTGAAGGGCAGGATCGCATGCAGGATGGCCTCGACCGACGGGTTGGGCGCCCCCGGGTCGACAAGCAGGCGGCGTTGAAGCATCACCATGTCGTCGTCGGAGAGCGTCTCGAAATCGATCATGGCCTGCAGCGGCTGCAAGCGGACGGCCGGCAGCCCCTGCGGCTCGATGGTACCCATGTCCCATCCGCTGCCCTTGACGCAGAGCACGTCCACCTCGGTGCCGTCCATCTCTTTGAACGTGGTCTTGACCGAGGTGTTTCCGCCGCCGTGCAGCACCAGCTCCGGATCGGAGCCCAGCAGACGGGTCGTATAGGTGCGGACGGCAAGGTCGCGATTGACGCCTTTGGCGACATAGGCCTCGACGATCGAGGTGAGTTCGGAGTTCGACCAGCGCGATTTCATGGTAGTTCCTTTCCTTGCCGGCACCGCACGCAGCGGCCGGCTCGAGTCGATCAGCAGAGTGAAAGACGATCCGCAGCAGTCAGATGCGGATCTCGGTTTCGGCATCGAAAACGTGCACCTTGGAAGGTGGGATGGCGAAGCGGACCTCGGCGCCTTCCGTGAAACGCGCCGCCTTGTCGACAACGGCGACGAAGCTTCCATCGGGCCCCTGGCAGAACAGCTGAGCGTCGTGGCCGAGCCGCTCGGTGAGGATCGCCTTGGCTGCAAGCGAACCCCCGGCGTCGACAACCACATCGGTCGGACGCAGGCCAAGAACGACCCTGCGACCCGGCTTCAAGGCGGACGACGGCTCGACGGTCACCCGACCGGTCGCCGTATCGACGGCAGGAGCGCCATTGTCGGCGACCACAGTTCCGGGGAGAAAATTGATGGAAGAGGAACCGATGAAGTCGGCGACATATTTGCTGGCCGGCCGGTCGTAGACGTCGTCGGGAGAACCTATCTGCTCGATCTTCCCGGCGCGCATGACCACGATCTTGTCGGCCATGGTCATGGCCTCGATCTGGTCGTGGGTGACGTAGATCGTGGTGGTCTTCAGCCGGTTGTGCAACTGGCGGATCTCCGTGCGCATATGGGCGCGCAGCTTGGCATCGAGGTTGGACAGCGGCTCGTCGAACAGGAAGACCTCCGCCTCCCGCACCATGGCGCGGCCCATGGCGACGCGTTGTCGCTGACCGCCGGAAAGCTCCTTCGGGTATCGGTCCAGATAGGCGGTAAGGTTGAGCGTCGCGGCCGCCCATTCGACCCGACTTTTGATTTCAGCGGGCGGAACCTTCGCGACTTCCAGGCTGAAGGCGATGTTGTCATAGACCTTCATCGTCGGATAGAGCGCATAGTTCTGAAAGACCATGGCAATCGAGCGGTCGCGCGGATGCACGTCGTTGACGCGCTTGCCGCCGATCATGAGGTCGCCTTGGCTGACGGCTTCGAGGCCGGCCGTCATTCGGAGCAGGGTCGTCTTGCCGCAGCCAGATGGACCGAGCAGAACCACGAATTCGTGATCCTCTATCCGGAAGGAGATGTCGCGCATGATCGTGAAGGCGCCGAAGGACTTGCCTATACGTTGATATTCCACGGTCGCCATCGGTCGCTACTCCATTGTTCGTTTCAGGCCGTCCGTACCGGCGGCCGGCAGTTCCGCTGTCTCAGTATTTCTGCCGGGTTGGCGTGATGACGATTTCCTGGACGATCGCGCGTTGCGGCAGCCGATAGGCGTCGAGGATGAGGTCCGCGACGATGTCGGCCGAAATGCCGCCGCCGATCGCCGCTTTGTTTGCCTTGTAATTGGCAAGAGTCGTTTCGTCCTTCACGTGGTCCAGCACTTCCGTATCGATGATACCGGGAGAGACGACGACGACGCGCACATCGTGCGGTGCCAGATATTCGCGCAAGCTTTCCGAAACCGCGTGGACGAAGAACTTTGTGCCGCAATAGACCGTATGATCCGGATAGACCTTGCGTCCGGCGATCGAGCTCATCATCACCAGCGTTCCATGCTTCCGCCCGATCATGCCTGACAGCACCGCATGCACGCTGTTCATCACGCCCTTGGTATTGATGTCGATCATCTCGTCCCATTCTTCGGGTGCCTGGCGGGCGATGTCGCCGAGCCGCGCAATGCCGGCATTGGCAAACATCATATCGACCGGTCCGAACTTCGCCTCGGCTTCTCCGACGGCGTCGGCAAGTGCGGCACGGTCGCGCACATCGGCCTTCCTCAGCACGGCGTTCGGCAGGCCGAGCGCCTCGAGCCGGTCGAGCCTGCGGGCGATCAGCAGCAGCGGATGGCCGGCCCTGGAGAAGGCGCGCGCGACGGCCTCGCCGATGCCGGAGCTGGCGCCAGTGATCGCGATCAGCGGTCTGTCAGGCATGGTGGTCCCCCTCATTCCTCTTGTCCCGGTCGGAGGGGGATGCCCGTGCAGCCCCCTCCGTGTATGGGTCAGCCCTTCAGCACCGCTTCGACCTGAGAGGCGATGTCGTCCATCGCTTCCTTGGAGGAGCCGTAGCTGCCGGCGAAATACTTGCCGAGGCCGACGGGTATCGTGTCGCTCGATAGCTGCGCCCATTCCGGCAGATCCGGTTCCGAGCCCATGTACTTGTCGATCGTCTCGCGGACGACCGACAGGTGACGAGTCGTGCCGGCGCCGACGCGGGCATTGGCCTTGACGCGCGGGTCGTCATACACCGAGGCGCGGGTGGGGCCGGTGCCGCCGCCGAGTGTGGTGATGAGGGCCTGTGTGTCGGCGCAGGTCGCCCACTGCATGAAGATCCATGCCGCATCCGGGCTCTTCGAATATCTGGACACGGCCAGCGACGAGCCTCCCTGGTGCCCGGCGCCGGGAATTTCGCCATAGCCGCACTCCTCGGGCTTCCTGAGCGCGACGGGCTGCGGTGGAACGACTGCCTCGCAGAGACCGGACACCTTGGTCTGACTGGCATCGTCGAAATAGGGGAAGAACTCGCCCCAGGAGAGCATCGAAGCCGCCACGCCCTGAGCTATCGCCTGACCCTGCCCGTCCCACGTCCACTGGTCCACGCCCGGCGGCATGGCTTCCTTGAGCTTGGTATAGTAATCGAGAGCGACGATGCCCCGCTCGTCATTGCCGACGAATTTCTTCTCGGCATTGAAGATCGAGCCGCCATTTCCCCACAGCATGGACGTCCATTCGCATTCCAGCGCATAGTGGCCGGACTTCATCTGACCGGCATAGCCGTAGAGGTTCGGCCCCATCTCCTTGGTGATGGCGACCGAATTGTTCAGCAGGTCCTCGAACGTTGCCGGCGCCTTGAGGCCGAGCTTCTCGTAGATGTCCTTGCGGTAGATCATGATGAAGATCGGGATGTCGTAGGGCACACCCACCCAACGGTCCCCGTATTTGGCGATGCCGTCGACGAGCGCCGGCATGAAGTCGTCGATATTATAGTTCGGCATGGCGAGATCGGGCTTCTCCTGAAGCTGCTCGCGCGGATCGAAAACGTCTTCGCTGAAGGATGCCGACCAGCTCTGGTCGATGTAGTAGAGGTCGTAGGTGCCGAGCGACGAGGCAACGTCGAGCGTGAGCTTCTGTAGAACCTGTTCGAGAGGCAGCACCTCGATCTCGACCCTGATGCCGGTCGCTTCTTCGAAATACTTCTTCAGTTGGGAATTGATGGCATTCGACGGCGGGGTCGACTCCGTCGCGAGTTTCAGCGTCGTTCCAGCAAAGGGCTTGGCGACGTCCTTGAGCCAGGAGATCACTTCTGCGGATGGCTGAAGTTGTTCCTGGGCGAACGCTCTGCTTACCCCAAAGGGCCGGCTGCCGAACCCCATCCCGAGTGCGGTTGCGCCGAGGCCGAGAGTGCCGGCCGTGCGCAGGAAGCTGCGGCGGTCCATCTGGCCGCGGACGAAGCGGTCGGTCACGGATGCGAGATAAAACTTTCTGTCTCTCTCTTTCATTTCTCTCCTCCTCTATCGGCGCCGGAGGTGGCCCCGATCTCTCCTGTTGTCGGCGCGGGCGCCGCATTCTCACTGCTTCAGCGAGCCCATCGTCAGACCACGCACGAGATGGCGCTGAACGAGCAGGATCACGACGAAGGCGGGTACGATCGCCGCCGCCCCGAGGGCGGCCATATTGCCCCAGGCGGTTCCTATCGATGTCACGAAGGTCGACGACACGACCGGCACGGTCTTCAGCCCCGTCTGCGTCAAGGTCAGGACGAAGAGGAACTCCGTCCATGAGAAGATAAAGCAGAGCACGGCAGTAGCGGCGATGCCGCCCTTGGCCATCGGCAGCACGATGCGGCGGAAGATCGTCCAGCGCGACGCGCCGTCGAGCAACGCGCTCTCGTCGATTTCCGCAGGGATGTCGTCAAAGAAGCTCTTCAGGAGCAACACCGCCAGCGGCAGGTTCATGAGACCGTGCACCAGGATGACGCCTGTATAGGTATCGAGCAGGTTGAACTGCTTGAAGATGAAGAACATCGGGATCGCAACCGCAACGGGTGGCATCATACGCGTGGATAGCACCCAGTTGACGAATTCATGGCGGCCGCGGAAATGCATGCGCGACAGCGCATAAGAGGCAAGCGTCGCGACCACGATCGCCAGCACCGTCGAGAAAGTCGCGACCACGATGGAATCCCAAAGGCGGGGCCCCATGTAGAAGTTGCCGCCGCCTGGCGTCACGGTTTCCTGGCTTCCGAAGCCAAAGCCCAGCGAAATGCCGAAGACCTGTTCGAAGTTTCTCACGGTAGGCTGGAAGCCGAAGAAGATCGGCGGCCAGTTGAAGATGTCCTTGGCGTCGCGGAAGGCGACCGATGTCCAGAAATAGATCGGGAAAAAGAAGGCTCCGACGACGAGCCAGCCGGCGATGGTGCGCAGTGTGCGGACGAAAGCGCTCCGATGCATGTTACCACCTCACCTTCGCAACGCGGATGAACATGTTGGCCATGACCATTACGATGATCAGGCTCGTCAGGCTCAGCGTGGCGCCGTAGCCCCATTTCAGGAACGAGAAGGTTTGCTGCCAGGCATAGAGGCTGACCGTATAGGTCGCGGTGCCGGGTCCGCCCGAAGTCATGACGAAGACGTAGTCGAAGACGCGGAAGAGATCGATGCCGCGCAAGAGCACCGCCACAGCGATGACGCGCGACATCATCGGCAGCGTCAGCCGACGGAACATCTGCAAGGACGATGCGCCGTCGATCATCGCCGCCTCATAGGGTTCGGCCGGCAGCGAACGCAATCCGGCCAGGAAGATCAGCACCATGAACGGCGTCCATTGCCAGACTTCCGCGATCAGGACGCCGACCAGCGCCAGCGAGGACGTGGCAAGCATCGGGGTCGCCTTGTCGAGCAGGCCGACAAGGCCGAGCAGATAGGAGAGCGCCCCGAACTGCGAATCCTCCATCAGGAGAAACATCATGCCGGCAATGGCCGGCGGGATGACCAGCGTCATCGAAAGCACCGCGCGCAGCATCCCGAAACCCGGCAGTTCCGCGTCGAGGAGAAGCGCGATCGCCATGCCGAGGACGATCTCGATGGTCAGGGCCACGGCGAAATAGAGGAAGGTGACCCCAAGTGCGCCCCAGAAGCGGCTGTCGTTCCAGAGCTGAATCCAGTTGTCGACGCCGACGAACTTGAGCCCGCGGCTCTTCGGTACGAATTCGTGAAAGCTCAGCCAGACATTGTAGATGAACGGATAGATGGTGAAGACGACCAGCAGCGCGATCAGCGGCAGGAGCCACGGCCACGGCGAGTCCGAGATCGCGATGCGTTTCACCTGAGCAATGGACATTGCCTTCTCCTCCCACGGACGTCGCCATCGGCGGTCTCCCGCCCGTGGCCCGTCCCCTCCGACGGTTCCGCAACGGCGCGGAGAGCGCCGTCGTCTCCTCCTTATGCGCCCGCCGCCTTTTTCAGGACGGCGCGCGCGGTCGCGCCGGCGACGCGCCGCTCCTGCATGTAGCGGTCCAGCGCCTCGATCTCCTCGTTCGTCATCCGCAATCCGGACTTCGTGCGCCGCCAGACCGCATCGGCCGCGGTCAGCGCAAATTCGCGCTCCATCAGGAAGGCGATTTCCGCCTCGGTCATCGAGCCTCCGAAATCGCGGCCGAGATCGGCGCGATCGCGGGCCTTGCCGAGGATGTCGCGTGCCTCCAGCCCGTAATGGCGCACGAGGCGGCGCACCTCCCGTCCCGTAAGGTAGGGGTGCTCGGCGAGAATGGCTCTTGCGAGATCATCGGCCGTCCCGGCCGGAAAGGCGCCGCCCGGCAGCGGCTGCGTCGCCGTCCAGCCTCGCTGCCTGTTCCAGTCCGGAAAAATCGTGGCGAGCTTGTCCAGAGCATCGTCCGCGAGGCAGCGATAGGTGGTGATCTTGCCGCCGAAGACGGAGAGCATCGGCGCCTGCGCTCCCGGCCGGTCGAGCTGCAGAACGTAGTCGCGCGTCGTCTCCTGGGCGTTGGCAGCGCCGTCGTCGAACAGGGCGCGTACGCCGGAATAGGTCCAGACGAGGTCGGCTGCCGAAAGCTCCGTGCGGAAATAGGACGATGCTGCGGCAAGCAGATAGTCGACCTCCTCAGCCGAGGCCGCGACCGCCTCGGGAGCGTCCTGGTAGTCCCGGTCCGTCGTGCCTATCAGGGTGAAGTCCTCTTCGTAGGGAATGGCGAAGAAGATGCGGCCGTCCGGATTCTGGAAGATGTAGCAGCGATCGTGGTCGTAGAGTTTTCTGACGACGATATGGCTGCCCTGCACGAGGCGCACGCGGCCCCGCGTGCCGATGCCGGCGACATCGGACACGACCTTGTCGGCCCAGGGGCCTGCGGCGTTGATCAGGGCGCGGGCCATCGCCTCGCTCTTCAGACCGGTTTCGGCATCCTCGAACTCCAGCCGCCAAAGGTCGCCTTCGCGGCGAGCGGCGATGCAGCGGGTGCGTACCCTGATATCCGCGCCTCGCATCGCCGCGTCGCGCGCGCTAAGCACGACAAGCCGGTTGTCCTGCACCCAGCAATCGGAATACTCGAAACCTATCGCGGAGACGTCGCGCAACGGCTCGCCCGCGGGATCGCTTCTCAGCCGCAGCGTCTTCGTCCCCGGCAGAAGCTTGCGCCCCCCCAGATGATCGTAGAGGAACAGGGCGAGCCGCAGCAGCCAGGCGGGACGCAGCCCCCTGCGGTGCGGCAACACGAAGCGCAGCGGCCAGATGATATGCGGCGCGATCCTCCAGAGCTGTTCGCGCTCTTCAAGAGCGTGGCGCACCAGCCGAAACTCGTAGTGTTCGAGATAGCGCAGGCCGCCATGAATAAGCTTCGTCGAGGCCGATGAGGTGGCGGAGCCGAGATCGGACTGTTCGGCAAGCAGCACTTTCAGGCCGCGGCCGGCCGCATCGCGGGCCACGCCTGCGCCATTGATGCCGCCGCCGATAATGGCGATGTCGTAGACCGCGCCGCTCATGCCGCGTGCCTTCCCGAACGGGCGTCGAGGATGCGGTTGGCCACTTCGACGAAGCCGTGGCCGCCCTCGCGCGTGGCCACAAAGGCAGGCTCCGCATCGATGCGGCCCGTGAAGGCGAGAACGTTCGCGACGCCACAGGCATTGGGGAAGAAGCCGAACATCGGCGCGTCGTTCGGGCTGTCGCCCACGAAGACGATCCTGTCGCGCTCATCGTCGATGTCGACGCCGAGAATGTCGGCGGCGAAGCGGCGCGTCATGGTCAGCTTGTCATAGGCCCCGTACCAGCCGTTGACATGGATGGAGGAGACCTTGGCAACGGCGCCTTCTTCCTCGAAGATACGCTTGATCCGGTCGACCTCCGATGCCGGAAGCGCCGGCACATCCTCGCAGAAATCGATTGCGAGGTCGGCCTCGCGGTAGAGCTGATCGGCGGAGATCGCCGCTCCCTGCACCTCGGCGAGGATGCGGGCGCTCACCCGGTTTAGCTTCTCGCGGTTGGAGACGCGCTGGGCATCTGCGATGGCAAAGCTGCGGCGCATGCGGCGCTTCGTCCGGTCGTAGGCGAAATAAAATGCGCCGTTTTCGCCGACGACGCCCGCAACCGGCCACATGCGGGCGATCATGTCGCACCATCCCGCCGGCCGCCCGGTAATCGGGGCCACCCTGACCCCTCCTTCCGTCAGGCGCTCGATAGCGCCATAGGCTGCGGCCGGCAGCCGACCCTCATTGGTCAGCGTATCGTCGATGTCGGCGAAGAGCACCGTGACCTGAGCGGCGACATCGATCGGCATCTCGTCAACCGCGCGCATCGCTTCAGACCTCTCCTGCGACGAAATCCTCGAGGAGGCCTGCGTCGGCGGCGATATCGAGAAAGGTGTAACGGTTGCGCATTTCGCGGCAGTGCAGCACGGCCTCGCGGTAGAAGTCGGCAGGCAGGCCGAGATCGGCCGCCGTCATTGGGCCGCCGGCCTCCCGCAAGAGCCGCTCCATCTCGGCCACCGGCAGCGCGAAGGCCTCCAGTTCCCGGCGGAGCGTCGGCCAGAGACCGGTGAGCCTTTCATTGATCTCAGCGGCGGACCGCTCATCGAAAATCTTCGGCTGGATTTCGGCATAGCATTGCGGGGCGATGTCGCCGCCCATGCGTCGAGCCATGTCCGTCGGGTCGATCCTCGTGGGGCGGATGACCGGCGGCTTGTCGCTGTCGAGAAAGATGCGCTGCAGCCGCGCCATGGTGAGCGTAGCTACGCCCACCTGCTGTCCGTGCAGCGTGCCCGGATGGTTCTCGCCGGCAAAGCAGTCGATGTAGTGCGAGACCTGATGTTCGCCCATCGAGCCGTGATTCGACATGCCGGTGAAGGAGACGCCGAAGCCGCAAAGGGTAAGGACGCGGTGAAGATAGCCGTTCGCGCTGATGCTACCCTGAGCGATACCGGCCGCACGCGCGTTCAGCGCGCGCTCGTCGGCATCCTGAATGATGTAGGGTACGCCCGAATAGAGGCTGCCGATCAGCCGGTGCGACATCCACCAGTCGATCTGAGCGACAGAGCGCACGAGGCAATCGGCAAAACCCGCTGCCGAAAGATGGCGAGGTGCCGCGGCGGTCACCGCGAGATCGACGAAGAAACCGGCTGGCGCATGCGACGGCAGCGAAACCTTGAGGCCGTTTTCCAATGTGATTGAGGCCGTCGTGGACGTGTAGCCGTTCATCGAGGCGGCCGTCGCGAAAATGGCATAGCGGCGATGGGTGCGCCCGGTGACGAACTTGCAGAGGTCGTTGATCGTGCCGGAACCGACCGCGACCACGGCGTCCGCTTTCGCAAGCCTCTCGGTCAGGTCGTTCACGGTGCCCATGTCTGCATGCGGATGGTCGAGGATGACGGTATCGATCGGACCGAGGCTCTTCAGTGCGGTTGCGACGCGCCCGCCCATCGCGTCCCAGGTAGCCTCGTCCGCGACCACCGCATAGCGCTCGCCGAGCCCGAGACCGGCGAGGAGATCGGCCTCCGCGCCATCGAGGCTCTCTTTGATGACGATCTTCTCGTAGGGAACGGTCGCCCGGCTGCCCGTCTCAGGGTTGATCCAGTTGCCGTCAACGATGTCGTCGATGAGCGCCGTCCAGCCTCCTTCGGGCGCATCTGCGGCGATATTCCGCTGGCTTGCCGTTTCCATTCCCTCGGTCCGCTCTCCAATTTCGTAGCATGTGACAACACGCGTTGGCATATGTCAATACACATGACAGACATGATTGACAAATGCCACCGCCCTCTGCCAGATAACGGCATGGCAAGGGACAAGACTTCAGGCAGAACCGGCGAGGAATTGCCGGCAGGCGTGCCAACCGAATTCGACGATGCCGTCATGTGGGCCGCGTGGCTCTACTATGCGGACCAGATGACGCAGAGCGAGATCGCCAAGCAGCTCAACGTGTCACGCGCGACCATCGTCAATTACCTGCAAGAGGCGCGAGAGCGAGGCATCGTCTCCGTTAATATCAATCCCAAGGCCGGTGGTCGCACCAGCATCGCCCGCGCCCTGATGCAGAAGTTCGCCCTCCAGGGCGCCTTCGTCATTCCGAGCGGCGACGAGGAAGGCCTTTCGCAGCGGCTCGGTGATGCCGGCGCACGCGTGCTGGCCGATCAGATCGAGGATGGCGATACGATCGGCGTCGCGTGGGGCCGCACCGTTCTCGCCGTCGCCGACCGCATTTCGCTGACGCGCCCGGTCGGCAACCTGACTGTGGTGCAGGTCTCCGGCAGCTCGACCGGCGAGCCGAACTTCTCGCCCGAGCTTTGCACTTCTCTGCTTTCGAACCGCATCCACGCGCGCTGCGTCAACCTGCTGGCGCCGGCCGTGCTGTCGACGCGCGAACTGAAGGCGGCGCTGCTCAACGAGCCGGTGCTCCGGAAGCAGATGGACCTGGTGCATTCGACCAACCGCATTCTGTTCGGCGTCGGCGACATCGGGCCGAAGAGCACGGTGCGGGCCTCCGGCATTGCCAGCAAGGAGGAGATCGACGACTACGTGGCGCGCGGCGCCGCGGCTGTGATTATCGGACGCTTCATCGATGCGCATGGTGCTGCGATCGGCGGCGACCATGACGAACGGATGGTCGGCATCTCACTCGACGAGCTGAAGCAGGTGGCGAGCCGTATCTGCGTGGCCGGCGGCGCGGTCAAGATCGCCGCGATCACCGCCACGCTCGAAGCCGGCTACGCCACCCACTTCGTTACCGACATCGCCACGGGGGAGGCGTTGCTGGCGGAATGAACGGGCTGCCCGACCGGTAGTCAGGCGGACAGGGAGGAAAGGCCGCCGCATCGGCTGCGGCCTGAGGAGGACGGAAGGGACCCGCGTGGTCTTGCGTCGCGGAGGAGGTGCGCATGCAGCCGGACGAACGCTATGTCATCGGCATGGATTCATCGACTCAGTCCGTCAAGGCGGTCGCCTGGACGGCCGACGGCACACCGCGGGCCGAGGGCCGCGCACTGCACCGCATTTCGACACCGCATCCGTTCAAGGCGGAGCAGGACGCCGACGACTGGTGGTCGGCCGCCTGCCAGGCGCTGTCAGCGCTCATGCACGAGATCGATCCCGCCCGCGTCGATGGCATCGCGATTTCGAACCAGCGCGAAACGATGGTTCTGCTCGGCGAGGACCGAAAGCCGCTAGGCCCGGCGACTCTCTGGCTCGACCGCCGCGCGCAGGATGTGGTGCAGCCGCTCGCCGACGAATTCGGCGGCGAGCGGCTGCATGCGATCTCGGGCAAGCCGGTCGATGTCATTCCCTGCGTTTATCGCCTTCGATATTATCGCCAGCACGAGCCGGAATTGCTGGACCGCGCAGCGCATATTCTGAGCGCACACGATTTCCTGACTCAGAAGTTGACGGGTGAAGCCGCGGCAAGCTGGACCAGCGGCGATCCCTTCGGCCTCATGGATATCGAGACGAAGCAATGGTCGCGCGAAATTCTCGACTATCTCGGCATTCCGCTCGCCAAGCTGCCGCCGCTTTACCGCCCGGGCACCCTGATCGGCCGTGTGACCGCGGATGCCGCGAGGACGACGGGCCTGGCGGCGGGGATGCCGGTTTATGCCGGCGGCGGCGATGGCCATTGCGCCGGCCTCGGGGTCAATGTGATCAAGCCCGGCGTCGTCTATCTCAATCTCGGCACGGCCGTCGTCGGCGGCTGCTGGTCGCCGACGCGCAGGCTCAGCCGCCACTGGCGCACCTTGGTCTCGCCAAGTGGCGAAGGCTATCTGCTAGAAAGCTGCCAGCGCGCCGGCGCCTATTTCGTAAACTGGCTGCTGGACACCTTTGCCGGCGGCCGTTCGGACCCGGCCATTTTCGATCGGCTCGAAGCGGAGGCGGGCAGTCTGAACATCGGTTCGGGCGGCGTTACCGTCTGCTCCTATCTCATGGGCTGCATGGATCCGCACTGGGACGCCGATGCCCGCGCCACCTTCACGGGCATGGGTCCGGAGACAGGCATGGGCCATCTCTATCGTGCCTCGATGGAAGCCATCACGCTGGAATTCGTCCGTTCCCTTTCCGAGATGAAATCGATGGGAGTAGCCGCCGACCGCATCTTCGTCATCGGCGGCGGCGCCGGCAGCCCGCTTTGGAGGCAGATGATCGCCGACGCCAGCGGTTTGCCCGTCATTCGCAGCCTTTCCAACGAAGCCTCCGCGCTCGGCGCCGGCATGTCCGCTGCCGTCGGCGCCGGCTGGTACCGGCATTTCGGCGAGGCCGCCGACGCCATGTCGCGCCTTGCCGAACAGGTCGAACCGCGCCCTGCGACCGCGGATGCGTGGGCGGCGCTATCCCGCCGGCAGGTGAAGCTCTACCACGCAATCCGCCACCTCGATGATGCCGATAATGGGACCTGACGCGACGACATCTGCCGCGCGCAAGGCGTCGCAGAAACGCCATGCGATCGAACGAGGTGGAGTGCGGGCGGACATTGCAGTCACGCTTGAATTATCCGGGCGAATCGCCACCTGATGATTCGGGCGCGACTCCGAGCCTTGGAGTTGCAAAAGGAAGGGGCTGTCATGGGCGGTATGGATATCGCAGTCGTCGCGTTCGTCGTTGTCGTGATCCTCGTGCTCTTTGCCGGGATCAAGACCGTGCCGCAGGGCCATCGCTATACGGTCGAACGCTTCGGCCGCTACACGAGGACGATGGAGCCGGGGCTCAACCTCATCGTCCCCTTCATCGATCGCATCGGGTCGAAGCTGAGTGTGATGGAGCAGGTGCTCGACGTTCCGACGCAGGAGGTCATCACCAGGGACAATGCGAGCGTCTCGGCGGATGCGGTCGCCTTTTACCAGGTCTTGAATGCAGCACAGGCAGCCTATCAGGTGGCCGATCTGGAAAACGCGCTCCTCAACCTGACCATGACCAATATCCGCTCCGTCATGGGTTCAATGGACCTCGACGAACTCCTTTCGAACCGCGACACGATCAATGATCGGCTGCTTCACGTCGTAGACGAGGCCGCCAACCCCTGGGGCATCAAGATCACCCGCATCGAGATCAAGGACATCGCACCGCCGAAAGACCTGGTCGACGCCATGGCCCGGCAAATGAAGGCGGAACGCGAGAAGCGCGCGCAGGTGCTTGAAGCGGAGGGCTCCAGAAATGCGCAGATCCTGCGTGCCGAAGGCGCGAAGCAATCGGCGATCCTCCAGGCCGAGGGCCAGCGCGAGGCCGCCTATCGCGAGGCGGAGGCGCGCGAGCGCCTGGCGGAGGCGGAAGCAAAGGCGACCCGGATGGTCTCCGAAGCGATCGCCGCCGGCGACGTGCAGGCGATCAACTATTTCGTCGCGCAGAAATATACCGAGGCCCTTGCCTCGATCGGAACGGCGAACAATCAGAAGATCGTCCTGATGCCTATGGAAGCCGCCTCGCTCATCGGTTCTCTCGGCGGCATAGGCGCGATCGCGAAGGAAGTCTTCGGCGACGGCGCGGCGTCCTCCCCGCGCCAGCGCCAGTCCACGCCCCGAACAGGGCCGTCCGTTCCTTCGGAAACGCCCTGAGGATCGCCGATGATTGCACGCATCATCCTCGAACTCGGCCCCTGGAGCTGGTGGGTCCTGGGCCTCCTGCTGCTGGCGGCGGAGCTGATCCTGCCTGGCGTCTTCCTCGTGTGGATTGCGCTCGCCGCGCTCGTCACCGGGGCTCTCTCGCTGTTCTTGTGGGAGGCGTCATTCTGGAGCTGGCAGGTACAGCTCGTTGCCTTCGCCTTGCTTTCGGTCGCCTCTGTCCTCCTCGGGCGGCGCTTCGTCTCGTCTTCCGCCGAGAGCGACGAGCCGCTGCTCAACAAGCGCGGCGAAAGCCTCGTCGGACGGACGGCGGTGCTCGAGCAGCCGATCGCGGAAGGCCGCGGACGCGTCCGGCTCGACGACACGACCTGGTCCGTCGAAGGCCCCGATCTTCCGGCCGGGACGCGCGTGCGCATCGTTGCAGGCAGCGGCCGGCACCTGACGGTCGAGCAGGCCTGAGCACGTTGGAAAACCGCGATCTGAACGTGCCGTACGGAAACGATTGATTAACCACGCGCCTTTACGATTGCGAAACGATTGCAATCAGGTTTCGCGGACACACGGCGCATGGTGCCCAATATCTCACGCTCGATCATGACGGGCGCCTTGCGCTTGAAACCGCCGGCGTGGCTCGTTGCGGGCTGTGCTTTTCTGGCCTGTTCGCCTGCGAGCGCGCAAAGCCTCGACAAGCCGCCGCTGGCGGGCGCCTCTGTCGCCGCTCCGGCGGGCTTGCCGGTTCCCGCCACCGTCGACCCGCAGGCGACCGGCGCCGTTGCCGGCACCGACCTTCCGCCGGCCCTCGACGAGGACTTCAATCGCCTGAACCGGCGCGAGGAGACGATCGACGGGCTGCGCAGGCGGATCGACCCCGATGACGGTCAGGCACCCGGCATACGCATCGGCACTTTCGTCCTGAAGCCGGCGCTCAGCGAAACATTCAACCATGAGCGGCAGAAGAATGGCGGCAGCAGCCAGAGCCGGAGCTTCATGGAAACCGGGCTCAAGGGGTCGCTCACTTCCGACTGGTCCCGCCACCAGCTGAGCATCACCGGCGAAGGCGTGGTCCAGGACAACATATCCGGTGAGGGCAGAGAAGAGCCGCGCGCAGACATCGACGCCGAACTGCGCCTCGACCTCGGCGCGCAGACCATCGCAAGGCTGAGGGCGGGCTATAGCTTCGAACGCGAGGACGCGAACGATCCGAACGCCATCGCCAATGCCGACACCCAATCCGGCGTCGACACCTATCGCCTCGGCGCCGCGGTCGAGCGCGACCTCGGTCTCATTCGGGGCTCGCTCGGCGTGGATTTCGAGCGCCGTACCTATGGCGATGTCGAGCTCGACGACGGCACGACGCTTTCGCAGGAGGACCGCGACCGCAATCTGGGAACGCTCACCGGGCGGATAGGCTACGAGCTCTCGCCGGCGCTCATCCCGTTTCTCGAGGCCTCCGTCGGCAAGTCGATCTACGATCTGCGCCGCGATACTTTCGGCTTCGAGCGCTCCTATGAGAGCTATGCGGGACGCGCCGGCATGGAAGTCGATCTCGGCGAGAAGCTCAATGGAGAACTGGCGCTCGGTTACGAGACCTTCCGCTTCGACGACGCACGGCTCGGAGACCTGCGCGGATTGTCGCTCGACGGCCGCGTCAACTGGTCGCCTCAGCGCGGCACCGACGTCCTGTTCGGCATGCTGACCTATGTCGATCCGTCGACCACCCCCGGCGAGGCGGGATCGATTAACTACGAGCTGACGAACGTGGTCACGCATCAGCTGCGCTCGACTCTCGTCGGCCGGCTTTCGAACAGCGTCACTCTGCGCGATTTTCCTTCGGATGCCACCGCCTCCGACGAGACAACCTGGCGAACCGGCGCGGGGCTCACCTGGGACATGAGCCGCTATCTCGCTCTTACCGGAGACGTCAGCTACGAGCGCACGGAAAGGGATCAGGGCGCCTCCAGCGACACCGCGCGCGTGGGCGTCGGCCTGACGTTGCGGCGCTGATCGGAAGGCCGCGCCCGTTACATGTCTTGGTCCTTTAATCGGCGAGACACGCAGTGGCGCGGCGCACTCCTTGTTATCTGAGCGGGATCATTTCAGCCCTTGCAGGAGCGTCTTGAGCGGTCCCTCGACCGTGGGGCGAATGTCGCCGCGCTCGAGAGCGAAGGCGACGTTCGCCAGGATGAAGCCGTCCTTGGCACCGCAGTCATAGGTATCGCCGCGGAAGTGATAGGCGGCGAAGGCCTGCGTCTCGGCAAGCTTCACCATGCCGTCGGTCAACTGGATCTCGTTGCCGGCGCCGCGTTCCTGCGTCTCCAGAATCGGGAAAATCTCCGGCTGCAGAATGTAGCGGCCATTGATGAAGAAGTTCGACGGAGCCGTCCCCCGGGCCGGCTTCTCGACCATCCTGGTGATTCTGAAACCGTCGCCGACCGTCTCGCCCACTCCGACGATCCCGTATTTATGCGCCTGGTCGGGCGCGCACTCCTCGACCGCCACGACGTTGCCGCCGGTCTTCTCGTAAAGCTCGACCATACCCTTGAGGCAACCCTTTTCACCCTTCATGATCATGTCCGGCAGGAGCAGAGCGAAGGGCTCGCCGCCGACGAGATCGCGGGCGCACCAGACGGCGTGGCCGAGGCCCAGCGGCGCCTGCTGGCGGGTGAAGCTCGTGGTGCCGGCTTTCGGCAGCATGGCTTCGAGGAGCTCTATCTCCGCCTTCTTGTTGCGCTCGCGCAGCGTCTGGTCCAATTCGACCTGGATGTCGAAATAGTCCTCGATGACCGCCTTGCTGCGGCCGGTCACGAAAATCAGATGCTCGATACCGGCTTCGAGCGCCTCATCGACGACGTATTGGATGACCGGCTTGTCCACCACCGTCAGCATCTCCTTCGGAACCGCCTTGGTCGCGGGAAGGAAACGGGTCCCGAGACCTGCGACGGGGAAAACGGCTTTGCGGACTTTACGCTTGTCGGTCATTGGCACCTCCTTGCAGTGCTTCTCAGTCTAGTTTGAGACAGGAAATTGAATGGGGTTTAGTCGCCGATTGCCAATTTTTTGCGAAGGAAGACGACTCGGATTTTTCATGGTAAAGACTTTGTTGACTTCGTTTCTGTAGGCTTCTCCATGACCGCATGCGGCTAGCGCCGTCCGGTCCCTGGAAGAGCCGCATACCGCCCTTTCCGGTGGCCTGGTGCGGGCAAATTGCGAACTTCGGAGTAGTCGCTCCGGCATGAACGCCGGCTGAACGCTCCACCGAGAAACGGAACCGACAGCAGATGATGAGAAACCGCAGGACGTTCTTCCGACATATCGCCGCCGCTCTCGTTGTTGCCGCCGCTTTTGGGTCGTCGCCTGTGCGTGCGGATCAAGGTTTTCAGAACTGGATCAATAACTTCTATGCAACGGCTGCCAAAAGCGGCATCACTCAGGCGACCTATCGCAAGGCCTTTGCCGGTGTTAGGACGCCCGACCCTGCCGTGCTTGAAAAGGCCGCCTATCAGCCCGAATTCAAGCACAAGATCTGGGAGTATATCGACGCGCGTGTCAATCCGTACACCAAGCGGATAGGACAGGAAATGGCGGCGAAGCATGCGCGCACGCTCAACGCCCTCGAACGACACTACGGCGTCGACAAATCCATCCTGCTCGCCATCTGGTCGATGGAATCGAACTACGGCGCGATTCTCCAGAAGGACGACCGGCTGCACTATGTGCCGCGAGCGCTGGCGACTCTTGCCTATGCCGATTCGAGGCGGTCGAAATATGCCAAGACCCAGCTCATCGCGGCACTGAAGATCCTGCAGAGCGGCGACATCACCCCGCGGGAACTGACGGGTTCCTGGGCGGGTGCGATGGGGCACACCCAGTTCATTCCCACGAGTTATCTGCTCTATGCCGTCGATGCCGACGGAAACGGTCATCGCGACATCTGGAACTCGGTGCCGGACGCGCTGGCGACCGCCGCCAACCTCTTGCGGAAGAACGGCTGGCGCCCCGGCGAAACATGGGGCTACGAAGTCGTCCCGCCAGCCAATGCGGCGAAATATTCGGGCCAGACGAAGACGCTCGCCCAGTGGGCGGCCCTCGGTTTCGCCCGCCCCGGCGGCAAGGGTTTCAGCAATCCGCAGATGCGGGCCGAGTTGAAGCTGCCCGGCGGCGGCAACGGTCCCGGCTTTCTGATGACCAAGAACTTCTTCGTCATCAAGCGCTACAACGCCTCGGACTCCTATGCGCTCGGGGTCGGGCTTCTCGCCGATCAGATCGCAGGCTATGCCGGCATGCAGCAGCGCTGGCCGCGTCCGGACGGTTCCCTCGACATCAGCGAGAAATTCGAGCTCCAGAGCCGCCTGAAGGAACTCGGCTATTACGACGGAGAGGTGGATGGCAATTTCGGCTCAGGCTCGAAAGCGGCAATTCAGGCGTTTCAGACGCAGAACGGCCTGACGCCGGACGGCGAGCCGACACAGCGTCTCTTGCGCGCGCTGCGCAGGTGACCGCAGCCCTGGCTCTCTCCGGTCACGGCGATTCCCGATCAAACGGTGCCAATCGCCGTGATTTGGCGTATGCTTCCGGGAATGTCTGCCATTCGACGGTGAAATGACCATGCTGACGATCCGATACCGGGGAAAGGCGCTGCTTTCGCGTTTGCTTCGACTGGCCCCTGTCGGGGTGGGCGCGGCAGCCATGGTCATCGCCGGCTTCTTTGCCACTATGGCCGAGGCGCAGGAGCGCGTGCCCCGACGCAACGTGCTGCAGAGACTCTTCGGCGTCTTCACGCCGCAAAGACGCGTCTACTATGAGGATCAGTACGATTTTCGCCGGCAGCCGCAGCCGCAGCGCATACAGAGGCGCCGGGCGCAGCCGTCGGAAGCAAGGCAGCCCCGCCCGAGCCGGGCCAAGCCGCAGCCCGCAGCGGCGCCGCCGCAGGCGCCGGTCGTCGTCGAGAAATCTCCGGACGCCAAAAAGGTCCTGGTTGTCGGAGACTTCGTTGCGGGCAGCCTTGGCGACGGTTTGAAGGTTGCTTTCGAAACGACGCCGGGCATCGTGATCGAGACGCGGGCCAACGGCTCCTCGGGCATCGTCCGCAACGACTATTTCGACTGGCCGAAGGCGCTGCCCGACTACATCAGGGAGTTCAAACCCTCCGTCATCGTCGTAAGCCTCGGCGCCAATGATCGCCAGATGATGCGGATCGGGGACGCGCAGGAAAAGTTCCGGACCGACGCCTGGACGGAGGAATACCGAAAGCGCGTCAGTGCGCTGGCGACGCTTGCGCGCAAGGACAATCTTCCGGTGCTCTGGGTGGGCATGCCGCCCTTCCAGTCGACATCCATGACCGCAGACATGGTCACGTTCAACGGCATCTACCGCGAAGAGGTGGAGAAGATTGGCGGTCAGTTCATCGACATCTGGGACGGCTTCGTCGATGAGGAAGGCAAATTCGTTCTGACCGGCTCTGACATCAACGGTCAGCAGGTCCGCCTCAGGGGGTCGGACGGCATCAATCTGACGAAGGCCGGCAAGCGCAAACTGGCCTTCTATGTCGAGAAGGACATCCGCAAGCTGTTGGGCGAAGCGGCCGCGACCACGGACGTTCCTGGCGCGGAAGGTCTGAAGGACCTGGTCGTCAGCAAACCGCTTGCCAACGAGGATATCGTGAAGACGCAGCCGATCAGCCTTATCGACCCGGAACTGGACGGAGCGACCGCACTTCTCGGCGGCGATATGCCCCTCAAGAGTACGGGCAAGAGCCCGCGCGACCGGCTCATCGAAAAGGGAGAGGTTGTGGCCGCGCCGCCCGGACGCATCGACGATTTCCGGCTGACGAAGCAGGGGCCGGCGGGCAGGAATACCCGCTGATTGCGGAGTTGACGCCCGGAAAACCTAGCTGATTTCCGTCCATAAACGGTAGCCTTTCGGCAGAACTCGGACTTGGAAACCATGAGCTTGAGAAGGAAATGGGCGACCCCCATATTGTGAGCGCGCAGGGCTCAAGCCCAACGTGCTTGCGCTTCGCCAACTTCCGGAAAAGCCCGAACCAGAAACGGTACTCTGGCGTGTCCACGCCGCGGTACGCCTCAAGAGCGCAGTAGGCGACCGCTGGCGGCGTCTTTGCCGTGCTCGTCCACCGCTGCGTCGATAGCAGCTTCTTCGGTAGGTCTCGCCAGTCGACCATTTGCTCTCCTTTCTTCGCCGACATGCTCGCTTGCGATGACCACTCTCTGGCCGCGGCATCAGCCGAATTTCAGGCTGATCTTCTTGCGAGCAGGAGTGGGGCTTCAGCGGGCACTGATGCCGGTTTCTTTCCCAGCCCCGTCGCGCGTGCGAGTTCCGAGCGCTGTCGGGCATAGTTCGGAGCTGTCATCGGGTAGTCGGCTGGAAGCTTCCACTTTTCGCGATACTGCTCCGGCGTCAGACCGAACTTTGCCATGAGGTGGCGCTTGAGAGATGTGAACTTCTTGCCGTCGTCCAGGCAGAAGTCGTCTGCCACGGGTTTCTTGATCGGGACCGCGGGGCGTTGCTCCTCGGGCGCGGGCTCGGCTTTCGCCGGCCGAGCATTTGATGGAATGCTCAAGCATCGGCGCGGCTGTGGCAGATGGGTGGTTACCGTCCTCCCCTATCAGCCCCCCCTTGCGCCAGGGCCAAGCGACACCTGCGGAAATAGTCTATATCTCTCGAGTGGAAGTTCGCCTTGATTTTGTATTAGCGAGAACTTGGCGCCGCCTGTCCGAATGTGCGGCGAAATTGACTTCAGGCGCTTTTGATTCTCCCACCGAATGCCCGTACATCAATGCCTCGATGTGAGCAGCTTGCGAGGTCACCGTTGTATGGACGAAGAGATCCACGAGAGGAATTTTCACTTCGAAGAGGTCGGACAGTTGTCGTGCAAGTTCAGCGACCAAGATCGAGGAGCCACCTGCTGAAAAGAATGATTGCTGCAACGGCAGGTCGGCAATGTTCAGAATCGAAGACCAGACATCGGCTACCTGGTCGCGCACACTGCTATTTGCCGCCTTCCTTATCTTTATCGCCGCCGGTGGCCGCCGAGCCGCGATAGCCGGCAGAGCTGAGTAGTCGACCTTGCCGTTATATGTGAGCGGCATTCGTGAGAGATAGACGAACTCAGACGGGATCATGTAGTGCGGGAGAATGTTGCTGAGTGCCTTCCGAAAATGTTCATCGCGCACCCGGTCGGCAGCCCAGGTCAATGGCGCGGCGATTCTACCGCCACTTGGAATCGACTGGTGTGATCGCTCAAAAGCTGGCGAGAAGCTTCCAAGCGGAGTAACGGCTATGTCGATGTCGGCGCCCATGACCGGCTCGCTCCATCTAATGCAAACAGAGCGATGTTTGTTTTTTGCCCACATCCGGATCTCGTGGGGACCTAAATCGGCGAGCGCGTCCACGCCGGATCTTTCATCTCTGCCGTCGTAGTTCAAAGCCGGAGCATCCTCCAGAATTCGGCGGTTCGGTATCTTTCTCAGGATGAACGCACTCGGGGCGGAATCCAGCCACTGCGATAGGCGGTGGCCTTTTGAGGCAATGTCAATGAAGTCAAATACTTCGTTTACGTCGTGGTGTTGGCGGTCGTCTGAATCAAGATGCAAGACAGTATCGTAGCGAAATCGCGTCATCTCATCATTGCCGTCGCCGAGCCGCAAATCGATTTCAACGGCCGCAACACGCTTCAACCCTCTCGCTATCGTGTCAAATTCAGCAGGATCGAGCCACAGTTCGCCACGGCCAATCTCTTTTGCTCGGTTGCCAAGAACGGTATCCGAGAGCACGGCATTGGCCGAACGTATCTCAGCCGCCATGATGGATTTGAGGGAAGTGGCCGGAATATCGCCGATGATGACCTTCCCGCCGTTTCTGCACGCCGCGATGGCTTCTCGCAAAACGAGGGACAGATAGTCCTTGTCCGGAAAATATTGCACGACCGAATTCAGCAACACCACGTCGAACGGTTCGGAGACGCGCGCGCGCAGATCATGTGCAGCCGCGCAACTCAGTGACCACTGCGGCGACGATCCGACGCGATCCATCAAGCGGTTGCGAGCTGACTCTATGGCTGTGCTAGACAAATCGCATCCATGATACTTTGACAAACCCGCCAAAAGCAGGTGTTCCCCGAGCAAACCCACCCCGCATCCGACGTCGAGGACACTTTCCGGAGAAGATCGAAGAACGCGATCGGCGGTTGCGCGCGCCCAAGTTCTTACGGCTTGCTCTTCGATAGGGCTTCCGGTGAAGGTGGACGTATATCCCGTTCCTTCCGACATCTCAGAAGCTTCTTGCAATCGATATGTGGCGTCCCAGACGGAGCCCCAACTCTCTATGGCCTGCGCACGACTTTGCTCGTCAGCGACAATGTACGCCACCAGATGCTTTAAACCTCCGTCGCCTTCGACGATTTTTACCGCAGACTGCATGACACCTGGCAAACGTTCGAGAACGTGCTCGATCTCACCGGGCTCGATGCGGAAGCCGTTCAGTTTGAGCTGGCGGTCTTTCCTCCCCACATATGCCAAGCATCCGCCGGAGCGCTCTTCAACGATGTCGCCCGTCCGATATTCAAGCGCATCGCCATCGTCAGCCACGACGAACTTTCCCGCATTGAGGTCGGGTCGGCGGAAGTAACCGGCGGCGACACCAGGGCCAGTGATGCGGAGCTCTCCGGAGTTGTCACCTTCGGAAGCCGCTTCGATGGTGTAACCGGTTCCCGAGAGGGGACGGCCAATCGGTACGGACTTGGTGGGATCGACAAAGTCTTCGGCTGCAAGACGGTGGCCAAACGACCAGATCGTCGTTTCCGTTGGCCCATAAAGATTCCACGCAGCCCTCGAGCGATCGTGGAGAGTACGGGCCAGATCGAAAGGAAGGGCTTCGCCCCCGCAAAGAACGCCGACTTCGCAATCCTCAAACCAGCCGGACGAAACGATCATGCGCCACATCGCGGGTGTGGCCTGGACTAGGCATCGGTCTTGTCCTGCAACAAGGCGGATCAATTCCTCGCTGCTTTTCGACTCGTGGTCGTCGGCGAGAAGAATCGTTCCACCGCGGGCTAGCGGGAGAAGCAGCTCAAGAACGGATATGTCGAAGCCAAATGTCGTAGCCGCAACCATTTTGCCCCAATCGCGAAAGTTAATGAGTTGATCCACGGCGTCAACGAAGTAGGCGATGTTCCGGCGATGGACCATTACGCCTTTGGGACGACCCGTCGATCCGGACGTAAACATGATATAGGCCAGCGTTTCGTCATCGATCGCCGCTATTGGTAGAGCATAAACATCCTGTGCGGCGATCGAGCGGAGCGTAACCCGTGCGGGAGCTGGAAAGCTTTCCGAATCGTCGTCATCCACAACCAGGAAATCGAGATCCGCCATTTCGGCTATGAGTTTGTTTCGTGCAGCTGGCGAGTCGACAGGCAAGGGAACAAAGGTGGCCCCAAGGGTGAGAACGGACAGCAGAGTGGCAACCAAGTCGGGCGAGCGCCTGAGATGAAGTCCCACACGTGATCCGTGCGAGACGCCAGCCGCGAGGAAGGTCGCCGAGAGTGCCGCTATGCGCTCGGCGAGGGCACCGTAACTGATGGTTTCACCATGAAACTCGATGGCGATTGCACGGGGGTCTTGCAGACCAGCCTCGTGGATTCTGTGCAGGAAGCTCAAGTCGCTCATATCTTTCCCTCTCCGAGGTCGGCGTCGCAGCGAACTATTGAGTCAATGCTTTCGAAACCCGAGTTTCGACCGAATCGGGCACCCATTTTTCCCAGTTGCTCCGGTAGTTTTTCAGGAAGTGGAGCGCCGTTTCTTCGGGGCTGGCCCTTTCTCGATGCATATAGGCAGCGAGTTCACCCATGGTTTGCGTGCCAATGAACATCGAACGCAGGAAGCTGACGATGTCGGGATTATCCTCGACCATTTTCCGCGTGGCATATTTCAGGATTGGTATCGTCTCGTAGGCACATGCGCGCTCCGCCGGCACTCCGGGCTGGAACGGCGTCAGCACTTTTTCGATCGAGGCCCAGCAAGCTAATTCGTAAGGCGGCTCCTCCAGCAGCGTGAGATCGATCATGCTCGGAATGGCGCTGGGCGCCCAATAGTAGGTGACGAAAGGACGTCCGGCTTCGTATTCCTTGAGAACGATCTTGTTCAGTTCATTCTCGGTCGCTGGCTCGATCGAATTTAGCTCCTTATCCAAGCCATAAGTTGCAAGCTTGATGAGATTTATTTCCCTGCAGGCCCATCCGGGAATGCAATTTACAAGCATCGCTTCTTTATCCGGATTGCTTTGTCGGAACGCCTCGGCATAGCGGGCGAGATCGGCAACACCTTTGAGGTCTGGCGCTATTGCCTTGATGCCGCGCGCGGAATCGCCCTTGATGACGTAGGTGGGAACATAGAACCCTTGGGAGGCGCTTTCATAGGTTTGCCCGAGTTCGACAATAGCGCCAGCGTCGACCTGTGCATTAACCCATTCGGCCATGAGGTTGTTGTACATTTCGAGGTTGACGTCCATGGTCCCGTTCTCCATCGCTGCCTGCATTTTTGGGACATTGGATTCGACATTGACAGCGTCGCGCTCAAAACCTTTGCTGATGATGTAGATGGCTATCGCATTGCTGATCTGTATGTTTTCCCAACCACCGTCGTAGAAGGTGATGGGTTTACGCCCATCATGCGCCCAGGCTGCCTGAGAATGCAGGATGCAACTCATCCCGATTGCGAAGAGGGTCGCGTGAATACGGGCCTTCATCGTCGAATGCATGGCAATCTCCGTTATAGACTCTCAGATGGAAGAAGAGACCTTGAATTCCGTTCTGCGGGCCTCATTGAGATGCTTCGCAAGCGTGCGCGAGGCGATCTCGATGAGGAATTGACTTTGGGTTTCCATAAAATAGTGGTCGCCCGGGCAAAAATGAGTGGTGAGGTGCGTGGTTGAGTGCGCCTGCCATGCGAGAATGTGCTGACCGGTTGTATAGGGATCGGCCCGCCCCCCCAGTGCAGTAATGGGTACGGCGAGGGGTAACTTGGGCTGGTAAACGTATGTGTTGTTCAGCTGGTAGTCGGCTTTTATCACCGGCAGCATCAGGGAAAGAAGCTCGGGATCCCTGAACAGCGCCTTGTTATTCGCGAAGTTTACATCCTGAAGCATGTCGATGAAGTCCTGATCGGTCGCTAGGCCGGAACGTGCGGCCGTGGCACCGAACTGAACGGCATCGATCGCAGCCTGGGCTTCAGTGTAGATTTGCGGGGCTCTCGAGCCTGCCACGAAGAGGTGTAGGGGCAGCAGGCCACATGCACGATGTAAATGATGGGTCAGTTCGAAGGCCTGCACCCCTCCGATGCAATGTCCAAAGAAGGCAAATGGCCTGTCGAGGTAGTCCGCCAGTACCGGCACCATCTCATCAACAAGCTCCTCCATCGTTTTGTGTGGAGATTCCCCGAGCCGAGATCCTCGCCCTGGAAGCTGAACGATCGCGACTTCGATGTCTGAACCGAATCCGTCAGCCCACCCGTTGAAGACCGCAGGGCCACCGCCAGCATAGGCAAAGCAGACCAGTTTGAGCCGCGGATCGACGCCTTTCTTCGTGACGACAAGAGGTTCCCGCGTGGCAGGCACTGCCGCGACTCTTTGTGTCTTCAAGGACGTATCGGCTTGGATTTTGTCCAGAACGAACTGTGCAATATCGCTGACGGAGGCTCCCGCGAACAGCGGCCCAAGGGGAAGGGTCACATCCAGTGATTTCAAGGCATTTCGCAGTTCCAGTGTGGTGAGCGAATCGAAACCCATGCGATTAATTGGTACGTCTGTCGCAATGGTTTCCTGCGCTGCTCCGATTGTTTTTGCAACGACCAAGGACACGGCGGCGGTGACGAACTTCTCCCGCTCTCCGTTCTGAAGCGCAGCCGCCTCTTCCTTGAAATGTCGCTTCATCTGCCGCGGCGTCTCGTGGACCTTCCCGTCGACCGCTACCTGCGATAGCAGCGGTGGCATCCGTCCACCGAACTGAGCGAGATAGTTGGTCCAATCGATCGGAAATGCGCCGTACACACCCGAGCGGCCGAGGAGCGAACCCAGTCTCGCCAGGCCCTCTTCCGGGGAGAAGGATCGAACCCCCATCGCCGACAATCGCGCTCTTTGTGGTCCGCTGAGCGTTGAGGACATTCCTTCGCCTTCCCAGGGACCCCAGCATATGGCAAGGCCGGGGAGACCTTCTCGAACCCGCCTTGTCACTATGCCTTCCATGGCCGCATTGGCGGCGACATAGGCAGATTGGCCCTTGAAACCCAGCATCGACGAGAGGGACGAAAAGCATACGAAGAAATCGAGATCGCGCCCTCGCGTATGTCGGTCGAGCGTGATCGTGCCTTGGAATTTCGGCCTCAGAGCCCTGCCGAGAGAATCATCCGAAACGTCGGGGAACATGCTGCTCTCGTTGACGCCCGCAGCATGGAAGATTCCCTTCAGAGGAAAGCCGGAGGCGTCGATCCTCTCGAAGAGTAGCGCAATGTCCGTATCAGACGCCACATCGGCAGGCTCGAATCGGAGATTTGGTGCTGCCATTTGCAGCGATGCAAGCTCGCGCCGCTTCACATCGTGGTCCACCGATCGACCGACGAGCACAATGTTTTTGGCTCCTTCATTCGCGAGCCATCGCGCGACCGACTTTCCTATGCCGCCAAGTCCGCCTGTGATCACGTAGGTCGCGTCGCCGTCAATCGCGATCGGCGACGTCTCCGCGAGTTCAATATCTTGTAGTCTCGCCGCGAAGCTGCGGCCTGCGCGAAATGCGCTCTGGTCTCCGACTTCGCCTTTCAACAGACGGTTTACCGCCGTTTTGGTCGAGACATCGTCTAAATCGACGAGGGAGCCCCAGATGTCGGGATGCTCGTTTGCGAACACCGTGCCTAGGGACCAGATGGCTGCCTGCGCAGCGTCGGTGGAGACGTCCTGTTCGCCGACGCTGACGGCGTTTCGAGTGACGAGATGCACACGGAAATCGAGCGAGCCATCCCATCTAGACATCTCGCGAAGAAACTCTGCCGTCTCAAAGATCGATTCCAGGGCGGCGTTTTCGTCCGCGGCTTCGGCAATCTCGCGCGGACAGGCCACATATATTACCTCGCACTTGGGAGGCGTTTCGCCTTCCGTGGCGTTGCGGATTAGGTATTGTACGTGCTCGACCTTCATCTCATCGACATACATGACGATCGGCCGTCGATCTCGCCATCTCCTTTCCGTTGTCCGGCCGATCTGCTGCTCAATGACCGTTGTTAACTCAGTTGCGGAGCTTCGGCGGGTGCCGCACAGCAGCAAGACATCCGGCGCAAATTGTCGTGGTGGTGGGATGTTTTCTTCCGTGACCCAGACGGTGCTGTGGAACCACGGTTCCGCCGGAGTATCGGGCGCCGGCCAGAACCGACGACGTTGAAAAGGATAGGTCGGAAGCGGAACGCGTCTCCGCTTCTTCTCCTTATATACTTCCCGCCACGCTAGATTGGCGCCGCCCTTGTACAGCTCCGCCAATGCGACGGCGTCATGCTCGCGATCATCGACCGTATCGTTCAGTGCAGAGACCCAGGTGGTTTCTTCGCCTTCTGAATGGTCGCTAAGGCAGAGCTTCCCAAGGTTTGAGAGAATCGGACGGGGGCCGATTTCGAGGAAAATTTCCACCCCCCTCTGCAGTGCTGCTTCTACGCTTTGCGCAAATAATACCGGCTTGCGGAGATGATCGCACCAATATGCCGGGCTTGATATTTCCTGTGGCGAGATCGTGCCGGTTACATTCGTGATTATGGGCACCTTCGCGGGCGAGAATATCACGGTTTCTGCTACACCGGCGAATGCTGGAAGGATCGGCTCCATTAATGGGCAATGAGAAGCAACGGAAGCATTCACGATGGTGTTGGTAATCTCTCGGGCGCTTAAATCTTCCCGCAAGGCAATGATCTCGCCGGCAGCCCCGGAAACGACGACGCTGTTCGGCGCGTTGATTGCCGCAATCCATAGCTTGCCACCGCGCTCTGCGATGAGACGTGTGGCCTCCTCGGCGTTAAGCGCGACCGCCAACATGGATCCGGCGGGTTGAGCCTCCTGCATGAGCCGGCTGCGAGTTGCGACCAGGCGCAGTGCATCGCGAAAATCGACAAGCCCTGAAAGACACGCGGCGGTGTATTCCCCGAGACTGTGTCCAATCAGAACATCGGGTTTGATGCCGCGGCTCACCCAGAGTTGGGCAAGCGCATATTCAAAGGCCAGCAGCGCTGGTTGCGCGTAGCGCGCCTGATCAATCAGTGTAGTGGCGGAAGCAGCTGGAGAGATGATGTCGAAGAGATTTGTGCCGCAGGCTTGCTCCACAAGCGGGGCAGCGGTCTGAATCCAATGACGGAAGACGGGTTCGCAGTCGTAAAGCACCCGCCCCATTCCGACATACTGAGCACCTTGCCCTGGAAACAGGAATGCGATCTTGCCGGTACCGGTCTTCGCTACGCTGCTAACTGTCTTCGACAGGTGGTCGAAATGCTCAGCCATCTTTGAGCGATCTGACGCAACAACAGCGAGACGATGTGGCAATGCCGCAAGCCCTGTGTTTGCGCTGTAAGCGATGTCCGGCAGCTTGGCGGTTCCGGAAGAGAGCAGGAAATCACGGTATCTGGACGCCAAATCGCGCAGCGCCTGTTCCGAATGCGCTGATAGGGCGAGAACTTCTGGTTTCGAAGCTTCGGCAAGTTCGCCGGATGCCTTTCGCGGCGGGGCCTCCTCAAGAATGACGTGGACGTTGGTCCCGCCAACTCCCAACGAGGTCACGCCAGCGCGACGAGGCCCATCACTTATCCAGTCCAACGGCTCCGTATTGATGAAAAACGGTGTTCCTTCAAAGCTGATCTCGGGATTAAGCCCGTCGAAGTGGAGGGTGGGGGGAATCGTTCGATGTTGCAGGCTGAGGACGGCCTTGATCAGCCCGGCAATTCCGGCGGCTGCCGAAAGGTGGCCGATGTTCGTCTTGACCGCGCCCAAGACGCAGGTCGCCGGCTTTACGCGCGGACCTGCGAAGACTTCGGACAGAGCCCGCGCCTCGATCGGATCTCCCAAAGGTGTCCCGGTACCGTGAGTTTCGACATACGTTATGCTGTCGGGCGCGACACCCGCATTTGAAAGGGCTTGCCTGATAACGTCGGCCTGCCCGCGTACGCTCGGCGCTCCAAAACTGGCCTTGTCCGCTCCATCGTTGTTGGCTGCGGAACCTCTGATAACCGCATGGATGAAATCACCATCGGCGATGGCATCCTCGAGGCGCTTCAACGCGACCACACCAACACCGCTTGCAAATACGGTGCCGTCCGCCGATGCATCAAAAGCGCGGCAATGCCCGTCGCTCGACACTATTCCGCCCGGTTGGTGGAGATATCCGATACCGTGAGGTACGAGAACCGATGATGCGCCCGCAAGCGCGATGTCGCACTCTCCCAATTGGAGACCCTGGCAGGCAAGATGAACCGCCAGAAGTCCCGTCGAGCAGGCGCTCTGGACATTGATGCTCGGTCCGCGCAGGTCGAGTTTAAAAGATGTCCTCGTGCAGACATAGTCCTTGTCGTTGCCCAGCATCGTGAGGAAACCGGACGCGGTGTCGAGATAACGATTGGTTTCGCCGTCCGCATTCTCCTGGGCATGATAATGGAGCAGATAGGTATTCGGACCTGCTCCCCCGTAAACGCCGACCAAAAGATCGTCGCGCCTTTGTAGTCCGCCGGCCGCTTCGAGTGCCTCCCATGCGCATTCCAAGAATAGACGGTGCTGGGGATCGGTTGTCTCCGCTTCCTTTGCTGTCATCTTGAAGAGGTCTGCATCGAACTTGTCGAAATTCTCCAAGGCGGCTCCGGCCGGAATATAATCGGCGCCTTTTAGCGTGGCGTCTGGCACGCTATGTTGCCGCAGTCGTTCCTGGGATATGCGGACGATGCTTTCGCGCTTTGCGATCAGATTTTCCCAGAAGGCATGCGTTGTGTCGGCGTCCGGAAACCGGCATGCAATACCCACAACCGCTACTTCGTTGCCTTGAAAATCATGTTTCATGACGTCGCTCATTTTCATCAAGTGAGAGTTCGTTTAGCTTCAGGAGATGTAACGGCAGGCTTTTCCCGCGGCTCAAGTCGCAAGAAGTGTGCTCAGCAGACGCTTTTTGGAGAGAAGATGCTCCCGTTGAAAAAGGGTGTTGTTGGAGATGAGTGTGTTTATAGTTTCTATGACATCGGAAGTTTCGTATCCGGCAAGGAGCCAATCCCTGAAAGACTGCGGGTCCGTTTGCCGGCCGATGAGCTTCGCGAGACGAGCTTGGTGGTCGATGCCGCCGAACGAACGAGGCGGTTGGTGGCCAAAGCGATCTTGAGGGGGAACCTTGCCAACATTCTCGACGTTGAGCCGTCTTCGCTTGTCTTCGGCCGGGGGCCAACGGGCAAGCCATTTCTCTCCACCCAGCGCTTTCAGTGGCTTCGATTTAACCTTTCGCACTCCGGTGATTTTGTAGCGACCGCAACGGGCCGCACTGAGCTTGGCATCGACATCGAGAGGCATCGTCTCGTAAGTGACGCCGGCGACTTGATGCACAGATATTTTTGTGAAGACGAGCATCAGTTGTTCCTCGGAACCGACGTCAGCAGCCAAATGGAAACGTTCTTTTCGCTGTGGACCCGTAAGGAGGCGCTTTTGAAGGCTATGGGAACCGGGTTCAGTCGCCTCCTCGACAGCGTTTCGGTGGTTCGAGATGACGTCATCGAAGGCAGTTGGAGAGTATGTTCCATCGTTGCACCCATCGGTTACTCCGCTGCAATTTCGTGGCACCTCTGACGTAGATCGGCTCAGCTTGTGTTTCGTCACTCCAAAGCAGGGGGTTGTGCTGCGATAGGGTGGCGACGAAGGCGCGGTCGCCACCCCAACTGAACTCCTAAGGTTCCCAACATAATCAAGGCCAACCCAGCCCATTGTGCCGGCTGAAGCGCTTTTCCGTACGCGAGCCAATCAACGAGGATCGAGACGAGGGGAAAAAGAAATGCGAGAACGCCAATGACCGGCGTCCGAAGGTGTGGGTACGCCGAAAACATCAGCACATACGCAATTCCCGTGTGCAAGACACCGAGGCATACGAGCCATTTCCAGGACGCACTTGGGACAGGCTGAAGAAGCTCTGCAAAAGGGGAGAGTATCAACGCGCCGACCAACGTCTGCATGAGCGTCGTGACCTCAGGCCGCTGTTCGCCCAAGCCTTTGCCAATGACCGTTCCGACCGAATACAAAAAGGCAGCGATGAGCGACAGCCCGACGCCGAGATACCAGGAATTTTCTTCCGGTACTGAAGTGCCAACGAAGCCGGTCGAGAGAACCAGTCCTGCGAATGCGAGGCCGATCCAGCATATCTCCGTGGGTTTTATTGTTTCCCTGAAGAGAGCAGTGCCAATGAGGACGACGAAAAACGGTTGAATGTGATATATGATCGTCGCTGTACCGATCGTCGTATAGCCGTAGGCGCTGAAGAGAGCGACCGAGCTGCCGATGTTTCCGATACCTCCGACGGCGGCCAACAGCAGCAACTTGGCGGACAGTTTGGCCGGCTTCAGGTAGCCAAAGGTCGCGCACCAAGCCAGGAGGAACAGGGTTGCAAAGACGCACCGCCAGAAGACGGTCACAAAGGGCGGCAGAGCGCCTTGCACAGCGAAAAGACCGATAGTGCCAAAAATGACATTGGACAAAGCGAGATTGAATGCAGGCAAATTCGCAATCTTCGCCATTCGCTCAAAATCCACATATCATCACAAAGTGATATGTGACACCTCTACGTAGGCGATGTCAATGACTGGATAACTAGAAGTAGCAGAAGCTATCGCTGGCATGCGGGCAGATCCCCGCAGATTGCAAATGCTCCAATATCTTACCTGGTACCCCCAGCCAAAAAAGCTACAGGCTCCGAGGCTGACGAGGGCCTTGCTCTGTCGCTGAACTGGTGGAGTTGACAGGTGCTTCCCAACCAAATGTCTCAAATCACCTGCGCAAGCGGAATCACGACCTTGTAGAGTCTGAGAAGCGCGGACGTCTTGTCATATACCGGGTTGCCTCTCCAGCCGTTGCCGAAGTCATTGCCTCCTGTCTTAGGCGGCGACGGGAGCTCAGGCCAGTACAACCATGCCCACGCCGGAGCCGTTGCGGAGGGCGAGAGCTTGCTACGATCATCTTGCAGGTAGCATAGGGGTTCGTGTGTTCAGGGGATTAGTCTAATCCACGATTTCCAAACCCTGTTTTCGCTGGGAAAATCTGTCAATCCATGGGTCAAATGGACCCAAAGTTTGCCAAACGGAAGCGTGGACGGCAGGCCGGGGGATCGGAAAAAGGTATTCCCGCTGAGTGGGGACGGCAGGTCGAACTGGGCGAAGCGGCCGCGACCACGGACGTTCCTGGCGCGGAAGGTCTGAAGGACCTGGTCGTCAGCAAGCCGCTTGCCAACGAGGATATCGTGAAGACGCAGCCGATCAGCCTTATCGACCCGGAACTGGACGGAGCGACCGCCCTTCTCGGCGGCGATACGCCCCTCAAAAGCACGGGCAAGAGCCCGCGCGACCGGCTCATCGAAAAGGGCGAGGTTGTGGCCGCGCCGCCCGGACGCATCGACGATTTCCGGCTGACGAAGCAGGGCCAACCCGGCAGCACCACACGCTGATGCGGAAATGAGGCTCGCCGGGAAACCGCCTCGCCCCACACATCCGGCCGCCCTTGCGACGGGATTCCTCCCGGAGGCGAGGGCTGTGCCGCAGCGAACTACCGCGGCAGCACCGTCGAGCCCATCAGCGCCTCGTCGATCGCGCGCGCCGCCTGCCGGCCTTCGCGGATCGCCCATACGACCAGCGACTGGCCGCGGCGAATGTCGCCGGCCGCCCAGAGCTTGTCGACCGAAGTCCTGTAGTCGCGCTCGTTGGCGACGACATTGGTCGAGCCGCGGCGATCCGTATTGAGCGTCAGCTTGTCGCCGAGGTCCTTGAGAACGCTGTCGGTGAAGGGGCCGCGGAAACCGATGGCGATGAAGGCCAGATCGGCCTTGATGATGAACTCGGTGCCGGCAATCGGCTTGCGGCGATCGTCGACCTGACAGCATTTGACGCCGATGAGATTGCCGTCCTCGTCGCCGATGAATTCGAGCGTCGCGACCTGGAATTCGCGTACCGCGCCCTCGGCCTGGCTGGAGGAGGTACGCATCTTCGTCGCCCAGAAAGGCCAGACGGCAAGCTTGTCTTCCTTCTCGGGCGGCTGCGGGCGAATGTCGAGCTGCGTCACCTTGACGGCGCCCTGGCGGAAGGCGGTTCCGACGCAGTCGGATGCCGTGTCGCCGCCGCCGACGACCACGACGTGCCTGCCGCCGGCCAGGATCGGCTCGGACGGCCAACCCACGCTGTCGATGTTTTCGCGGCCGACGCGGCGGTTCTGCTGTACCAGATATGGCATGGCGTCGTGCACGCCGACGAGCTCCACGCCCGGAATGCCGGCGTCGCGCGGCGTCTCGGAGCCGCCGCAATAGAGCACGGCGTCGTTCTCATCGGCAAGCTTTTGCACGGCGACATCGACACCGACATTGACGCCGCAATGGAAGGTCACGCCCTCGCCCCGCATCTGCTCGACGCGGCGGTCGATGAAGTTCTTCTCCATCTTGAAATCCGGGATACCGTAACGCAGCAGACCGCCGGGCTTGGACTCGCGTTCGTAGACATGCACCTCGTGGCCGGCGCGCGCCAACTGCTGGGCAGCTGCCATGCCGGCCGGCCCGGACCCGATCACCGCAACCTTCTTGCCGGTCTTGGTCACGGCCGGCTGCGGCACGATATAGCCCATCTCATAGGCCTTGTCGGCAATCGCCTGCTCGACCGTCTTGATGGCGACCGGGACGTCTTCGAGGTTCAGCGTGCAGGCTTCCTCGCAGGGCGCCGGGCAGACGCGGCCGGTGAATTCCGGGAAGTTGTTGGTCGAATGCAGATTGCGGATCGCCTCGTCCCAATTGCCGTTATAGACGAGATCGTTCCAGTCCGGAATCTGGTTGTGCACCGGGCATCCGGTCGGCCCGTGGCAATAGGGAATGCCGCAGTCCATGCAGCGAGCGGACTGCTTCTGCACTTCCTGATCGGACATCGGAATGGTGAATTCGCGGAAATGGCGGATGCGGTCGGATGCCGGCTGGTACTTCGCCACCTGCCGGTCGATCTCCAAAAACCCAGTAACCTTGCCCATCTTATGATCCTGATATCTTCAATCTCAACAGGCGCGCCTCAAGCGCGCGTGATGGCTCCCGAATCCGGTACCGGGCGGGAGCCGTTTTCACGAGGGCCGGTTACTCGGCCGCTTCAGCCATCTTCATGCGCTCCATATCCTCGAGCGCGCGGCGGTACTCGACCGGCATCACCTTGCGGAACTTCGGCCGATAATCCGCCCAGTGATCGAGAATCTCCTTGGCGCGGGTCGAATCCGTATAGTGCAGGTGGTTCGAGATGAGCTGGTAGAGCCGCTCCTCGTCGTGGCGCGTCATGTCGCCCGAGACGTCCACCATGCCCTTGTGCATGAGGTCGCCGCCATGGTGATGCAGCTTCTCCAGCATGTCGTCTTCCTCCGGCACCGGCTGCAGCTCGACCATGGCCATGTTGCAGCGCCGGGCAAAGTCGCCCTCCTCGTCGAGCACGTAAGCCACGCCGCCGGACATGCCGGCCGCGAAGTTGCGGCCCGTACCCCCGAGAACCACGACGACACCGCCGGTCATGTATTCGCAGCCGTGATCGCCGACGCCTTCGACGACCGCGATTGCGCCGGAGTTGCGAACCGCAAAGCGTTCGCCGGCGACGCCGTTGAAGTAGCATTCCCCGGAAATCGCGCCGTAAAGCACGGTATTGCCGACGATGATCGACTGGTGCGGCACGATCCGCGTGTTCTCCGGCGGCCGGACGACGATGCGCCCGCCCGAGAGCCCTTTGCCGACATAGTCGTTGCCGTCACCGACGAGATCGAAGGTGATGCCGCGGGCCAGGAACGCGCCGAAGGACTGGCCCGCCGTGCCCTTGAGGGTCACGTGGATCGTATCGTCCTTGAGCCCCTTGTGGCCCCAGCGCTTGGCAAGCGCGCCCGAAAGCATCGCGCCGGCCGAGCGGTCGACATTCTTGATCTCGGCCTCGAAGGCGACCGGCACCTTGGTCTCGAGCGCCAGCTTCGCCTTCTCGATCAGCCTGCGATCGAGAATGTCGTCGATCGGATGGTTCTGGCGCTCCGTCCAGTAGGTCGCTTCCTTCGGAGCCTCCACCTTGTGGAAGATCCTCGAGAAGTCGAGGCCCCTCGCCTTCCAGTGCTCGATCATCCGGTCGCGGTCGAGAAGATCCGAGGCCCCGATGATGTCGTCGAGCTTTCTGGCGCCAAGCGATGCGAGGATCTCGCGCACTTCCTCTGCAACGAAGAAGAAGTAGTTGATGACATGCTCCGGCGTCCCCTTGAAACGCTTCCGGAGCACCGGGTCCTGGGTGGCGACGCCGACAGGACAGGTGTTCAGGTGGCATTTGCGCATCATGATGCAGCCGGCCGCGATCAGCGGTGCGGTCGCGAAGCCGAATTCGTCGGCGCCGAGCAACGCCCCGATGACGACGTCACGGCCGGTCTTGAGACCGCCATCGACCTGCAGCGCGATGCGTGAGCGCAGACCGTTGAGCACCAGCGTCTGCTGCGTTTCGGCAAGGCCGATCTCCCATGGGCTGCCCGCATGCTTCAGCGAGGTCAGCGGCGAAGCGCCGGTGCCGCCGTCGAAGCCGGCAATGGTGATGTGGTCGGCGCGCGCCTTGGCTACACCGGCCGCAACCGTGCCGACACCCACTTCGGACACCAGCTTGACCGAGACGTCGGCCTGCGGATTGACGTTCTTCAGATCGTAGATCAGCTGCGCCAGATCCTCGATCGAATAGATGTCATGATGCGGCGGCGGCGAGATGAGGCCGACACCCGGCGTCGAATGCCGCGTCTTGGCGACGGTCGCATCGACCTTGTGTCCCGGCAATTGGCCGCCTTCGCCGGGTTTCGCCCCCTGCGCCACCTTGATCTGCAGCACGTCGGCATTGACAAGGTATTCGGTGGTGACGCCGAAGCGGCCGGAGGCGATCTGCTTGATCGCCGACCGCTCGGGGTTCGTCGAGCCGTCCGGCAGCGGCAGGTAGCGATCGCTTTCCTCGCCGCCTTCGCCCGTGTTGGACTTGCCGCCGATCCGGTTCATCGCGACCGCGAGCGTCGTATGCGCCTCGCGGCTGATCGAGCCGAAGGACATGGCGCCCGTCGAGAAACGTCTGACGATCTCCGCCGCCGGCTCGACTTCCTCGATCGGGATCGGCTTGCGGCCAACCGCCTCGGCCCCTTTGATCGTGAAGAGCCCGCGGATCGTGTTCATGCGGGTCGCCGACTCGTTCATCATCGCAGAGAATTCGCGATAGCGGTCCTCGGCATTGCCGCGCACGGCATGCTGCAGCGACGCGATTGCGTCCGGCGTCCAGGCATGGCTTTCGCCGCGCATCCGGAACGCATATTCGCCGCCGATGTCGAGCGTATTGGCAAGTACCGGATCGCTTCCGAAGGCAGCCTTGTGACGCGCCACGGTCTCGGCGGCGATCTCTTCGAGGCCGATGCCTTCGATCGTCGTCGCCGTGCCGAAGAAGTACTTGCCGACCAGCTTGGACGAAAGGCCGACCGCGTCGAAGATCTGCGCGCCGCAATAGGACTGGTAGGTGGAGATGCCCATCTTGGACATGACTTTGAGGATGCCTTTGCCGACCGCCTTGATGTAGCGGTAGACGACTTCCTTCTCGTCAACTTCCTTCGGAAACTCGCCGCGCTTGTGCATGTCGATAAGCGTGTCGAAGGCGAGATAGGGGTTGATCGCTTCCGCGCCGTAGCCGGCGAGCAGGCAGAAATGATGGATCTCGCGCGGTTCGCCCGATTCGACGACGAGACCGACCGACGTGCGCAGACCCTTGCGGATCAGATGGTGATGGACGGCCGCGGTCGCGAGCAGCGCCGGGATCGCGACGCGGTCAGGACCGATCTGACGGTCGGAAAGCACGATGATGTTGTAGCCGCCCTTGACTGCGGCCTCAGCGCGTTCGCAGAGCCGATCGAGCATTTCCGGCATGCCCTCGGCACCGCGCGAAATGTCGTAGGTGAAATCGAGCGTCTTCGTGTCGAAACGGTCTTCGGTATGCCCGATCGAGCGGATCTTCTCGAGATCGCCATTGGTCAGGATCGGCTGACGGACTTCCAGCCGCTTCGCATGCGCCATGCCCTCGTGGTCGAGGATGTTCGGCCGCGGACCGATGAAGGAGACGAGGCTCATCACCAGTTCCTCGCGGATCGGATCGATCGGCGGGTTGGTGACCTGAGCGAAGTTCTGCTTGAAATAGGTGTAGAGCAGCTTCGGCTTGTCGGACATCGCCGAAATCGGCGTGTCGGTCCCCATCGAGCCGATCGCCTCCTGGCCGGTGGTCGCCATCGGCGACATCAGGAGCTTCGTATCCTCATGGGTGTAGCCGAAGGCCTGCTGGCGGTCGATCAGCGACACGTCGCGCCGTAGCGCCCGCGGCTCGACCGGCTTCAGCTCTTCGAGGATCAGCTGGGTGTTGTCCAGCCATTGGCGGTAGGGATGCTTGCCGGCGAGCGACGACTTCACCTCTTCGTCCGAGATGATGCGGCCCTGTTCCATGTCGATCAGCAGCATCTTGCCCGGCTGCAGCCGCCACTTCCTGACGATCTTGTCCTCGGCGACCGGCAGCACCCCGGCCTCCGACGCCATGATGACGCGGTCGTCGCTGGTGACGATATAACGCGCCGGGCGCAGGCCGTTGCGGTCGAGCGTGGCGCCGATCTGGCGGCCGTCGGTGAAGGCGACCGCCGCCGGCCCGTCCCACGGCTCCATCAGCGCCGCATGATATTCGTAGAAAGCCTTGCGTTCCGGCGACATGAGCTGGTTGCCGGCCCAGGCCTCGGGGATGAGCATCATGACGGCATGCGAGAGCGAATAGCCGCCGCGCACGAGGAATTCGAGCGCGTTGTCGAAACAGGCCGTATCCGACTGGCCCTCATAGGAGATCGGCCAGAGCTTGGAGATGTCGTCGCCGAAGAGCGGCGAGGAAACGGAAGCCTGCCGTGCCGCCATCCAGTTGACGTTGCCGCGCAGCGTGTTGATCTCGCCGTTATGCGCAACCATGCGATAGGGGTGCGCGAGCTTCCAGGACGGGAAGGTGTTGGTCGAGAAGCGCTGGTGCACGAGCGCAACGGCCGATTGGAAGCGTTCGTCGGCGAGGTCTTTGTAATAGGCGCCCACCTGGTAGGCGAGGAACATGCCCTTGTAGACGATGGTGGTGGTCGACAGCGACACGATATAGAAGCCGAGATCGCCGCCGTCGGCTTCCGCATAGATGCGGTTCGAGATCACCTTTCGGAGCGTGAACAGGCGCCGCTCGAATTCGTCGTTGGCGGCCGCCTCCCGGCCTGCCCCTATGAACACCTGGACATGGTGCGGCTCGGTCGCGGCGATGTCCGGCGCCTTGGAGAGCGACGAATTGTCGACCGGCACGTCACGGAAGCCGAGCAGAACCTGGCCTTCCTCGGCCACGACTTCGCTGATCACTTCCTTGAAATGCGCAATGAGTTTTTCGTCGCGCGGCATGAAGAGATAACCGACGGCATATTCGCCCGCCTTGGGCAGGGTAACGCCCTGCTTCGCCATCTCCTCGCGGAAGAAGCGATCGGGGATCTGGACAAGAATGCCGGCGCCATCCCCCATCAGCGGATCGGCACCGACCGCACCGCGATGCGTCAGATTCTCCAGCATGAAGAGGCCGTCACGCACGATCTGGTGCGACTTCTCGCCCTTAAGATGGGCGACGAAGCCGACGCCGCAGGCATCGTGTTCGTTTCGTGGATCGTAGAGCCCCTGTTTTCGCGGCAGTCCGGAGGAAAATACGGGCGTTTTCACAGCCGTCGCAGCGTCTTGCGCGAGGTTGAGCCCAATCTGTCGTGATGGCGAATGATCCGTCATCTTTTCCCTCCTGTTGAACCCGGGAACTCCGGGCGTAACGCGGCCCGCACGCAATTGCCGCATGGCGCTCTTCGCACTGCGGCAAGCCGGGGTATTATCGTCGCATGATCCTGATCAGGTCGCAAATGAAGCGCGGCTGCGTCAGGCACTGATGTCCGCGACCATCCTGTTCGCAGGGAATAACAACCGGATGAAATCCGGCGAAACCCCTCGCGCTCCACGCCGGCTGTCGCATTTCACTACGCTTCCGGCGATTGTTCCGGCCCCTAGACCGAAATAGGACAGCAAACCTGTCCTATTTCATGCGCTCTATGCCAGAAAGCGCCCCCCTTCGCAAGGGCCTTCACCGCAAATAATGGCAGAGATTTTGCCGAACATTGCCGGAAATTTCGCGGTTTTGAAATTTAATTACCCGCATTCGGCGCTTTCTTCGCTTTGGTTTCAAACTGGTCTCCGGTTGGCTCTACGGCGCCCGCATCGTTGGGGCACCGCTTGCCTGCCGGCGCGACTCCGCTATGGTCGCGCCGACGCGCCTGTCCCGGCGCTTGGCTCGACACGAACAGGGTAGCTTCACGATGATCTTCTCCTCCGATAATTGGGCCGGCGCCCATCAGGCGATCGCCGAAAGTCTGGTCACGCATGCCAAAGGCTATGCTTCCGCCTACGGCACGAGCGAGCTCGACCGGAAGGTGGAAGAGAGATTTTCGGAGGTGTTCGAAAGGGACGTCGCCGTATTCTTCGTCGGCACCGGAACCGCCGCGAATTCTCTTGCGCTTTCCATCGCCAATCGGGCGGGCGGTATCGCTTTCTGCCATCGCGAAGCGCATGTGAACGTCGACGAGTGCGGTGCCCCGCAGTTCTTTTCGCACGGCGCGAGATTGTCCGCCGTCGGTGGCGCGCGCGGCAAGATGGATCCGGCGAAGCTCGAGGCGGAAATTCGCCGTTTCCCAAAGGAGAACGTCCATGGCGGTCAGCCGATGGCGGTGACGCTGACGCAGGCGACCGAGAGCGGCACTGTCTATTCGCTCGGCGAGATCGAAGCGATCGCCTCGATCGCCCGATCCCAGACACTGCCGCTGCACATGGATGGCGCCCGCTTCGCCAATGCCCTGGTAAGTCTCGGGACGACACCGGCGGAGATGACCTGGAAGCGCGGCATCGATCTCCTCTCCTTCGGCGGAACCAAAAACGGCTGCTGGTGCGCCGAGGCGCTGGTGCTCTTCGATCCCTCCAGGGCGCAGGAGATGCATTTCCTGCGTAAGCGTTCGGCCCAGCTCTTCTCCAAATCGCGCTTCGTCGCCGCCCAGTTCGACGCCTATCTCGCCGGAGACCTCTGGCTCGACCTCGCCCGCCACGCCAACGCCATGGCGCGCCGTCTCGCTGACGGGATCACCGCTTCGGCCGAGAGTCGGCTGGCCTGGGCGCCCGACGCCAACGAGGTTTTCGTCGTGCTGAAACGGGAGGCCGCCAGCCGGCTGCGGCAGCAGGGCGCGCTCTTCTACGATTGGGAAGTTCCGCACGATCTCGAAGGCAGCCTCGCAGAAGACGAAGGGCTCTTTCGTCTGGTCACCAGCTTCGCCACACGCGCCGAGGACGTCGATCGCTTCGTCGCCGCGTGCTGAAACGGGCGGGCACGGCCTCCAGGAAAAGTGTGTTTTGCGTGCGGAAGTGCGTGGCTTCGAAGCGTTGGCGCGTCGCATGAAATCGCTTGAATGCGACGCGCGCCGCGGCCGATAACGCTTGCATCCGGCTTCCGGATGGGCTTACACGGCAATCATGCGCCGTTTCCTCCCCGACACCTTTACCATCCTCCTGCTGCTGGCAGTCGCTCTCGCAGCAGTCATGCCCATCGAGGGTGCCGCCGCAGCCTGGTTCGCCCTCGCGACGAAGCTGGGGGTCGGCCTGATCTTCTTCCTTCACGGCGCAAGGCTTTCGCGCGAGGTCGTCGTTGCCGGTTTCCTGCATTGGCGGCTGCACCTGGCGATCCTGTTTTCGACCTTCGCCCTTTTCCCGCTCCTCGGACTGCTCGTCGGCTTCGTCCCGCCCTGGATCCTGCCGCCGTCGCTCTATACCGGCATCCTCTTTCTCTGCGTTCTGCCCTCGACGATACAATCGTCGATCGCATTCACGTCGATGGCCGGCGGCAATGTACCGGCAGCCGTCTGCGCGGCATCGGCATCCAACATCATCGGCGTGTTCCTGACACCGCTTCTCGTCGGCGTCATCTTCTCGGCCGGCGGACACGGAGGCGTATCGCTCGACGCAATCGAACAGATCCTCCTGCAGCTCCTCGCTCCTTTCGTCGCAGGCCAGATCCTGCAGCCCTGGATCGGGCGCTGGATTCGCGCCCGCAAAAAACTGCTCGCGCCGGTCGATCGCGGTTCGATCCTGATGGTCGTCTATCTGGCTTTCAGCCAAGCCGTCACGGCCGGCCTCTGGCGCTCCTTCACGCTGAGCGATCTTACAATCCTCATCGCCATCGAGATCGTCCTCCTCGCGCTCATTCTGGTGGCCACCACATTCGGCAGCCGGCTGCTCGGGTTCGACCGGCCGGACGAAATCGCCATCACCTTCTGCGGATCGAAGAAGAGCCTGGCGAGCGGCATTCCGATGGCGAGCGCGATCTTCGCCGGACAGAACATCGGCATGATCGTCCTGCCGGTCATGCTGTTCCATCAGATCCAGTTGATGGCCTGTGCGGTCATTGCCCAGCGCTATGCCGCCAAGGCGGCAGAGCTCGAGGGAAACGCCGTCCCGGCTACGCCCACCTGAAGAGCATGAACGAAACGGCGCGTCGCCTTATCAAGCGTCGGTATCGTGGGATGACAGGAAACGAGAGACCGTTTCCAGGCACAAGTCCTTCTCCTCCACATGCGGCATGTGGCTGGAATGCTCGAACAGCACCCATTCGCAGCCCTTCACGCGATCCACATACGGCTTGACGACGAGCGGCGTGGCCTCGTCGTATTTTCCGGAAATCAAAAGGGTCGGCGCTTCGATCCGCATCAGCCGGTCCTCGATCGTCCAGTCCTTCATCGTGCCTATTACGTGGAACTCGGTCGGGCCGTTCATGTTGCGATAGACCGTATTGTCCTCGTCCATGATCGCAAAGGTGCGCGCGACTTCCGCAGGCCACGGCGTGACGCGGCAGACATGGCGGTCGTAGAAGACGCGCGAGGCGGCGATGTATTCCGGATCGGTAATCGTCCCGGCCTGCTCATGCCTGAGCAGCGTATCCTGAACCGCCTTCGGCAGTTCCCCGCGCAGGCGATTGGCTTCCGCCACCCAGGTATGCATGTTGGCCGGCGAATTGGCGATGACGAGCGCCTTCAGACCCGTGGGCTTTAGAACCGCGTGTTCCGCGCCCAGCATGCCGCCCCAGGACTGTCCGAGAAAGGCATAGCGATCCTGGATGCCCAAATGCTTCAGCAGCGCGTCGAGTTCCCCGAGGAACAGGTCAGGTGTCCAGAAATCCGGGCCCTTGTCCGGAAGGCGCGTGGAGTTGCCGTTGCCGAGCTGGTCGTAGTGAATGACCGCGCGTCCGTCGATCTCGCTGATCCCCTTGAAGGAATCGACGTAGTCGTGGGTGCAGCCCGGTCCGCCGTGGGCAACGACCAGCGGCAGCTTGCCGCTGTCGAGCGAACCGGTGATGCGATACCAGGTCTGGTACTCGCGAAAGGGCAGGAAGGCTTCCTTCGACGCGACGGCGGCCACATGCATCTCCATGTCTGACGGACAACGGAGGGAACATAACGCGGGGTTTCAAGCCGTGGCAGCTATCACAAGTTATAGGATGGGCGCTCTTCGAGCAGCCGGTAGTGCGTGGCGCGGACAACCGCCTGGGTACGGTTCTTAGCGCCGAGTTTCTTGGCCGCGGCGTTGAGATGCATGACCACGGTCGGCACAGAACGGTGGATGATGCGCGAAATTTCCTTGGCCGAGTGACCCTCGGCGGAATGGCGGAGGCATTCGCGCTCCCGCTCCGTGAGCCTCGCGGTGCCGGCGTTGAAGGCCTGCGCGTCGAACAGAGAATAGGCCGCCTCGTGAAACACATGGGCGAGCAGGTTGAAATCGGCGATGTACCGCAGCGCATGCCGCTCGAATGCCCGGTTGCCGCCGAAACGCACACCCGTGACCGTCGCATAGTCGCCGCGCGGCATGTGGACCGGCACGGTGACGCCGGTCGACATGTCCCGTTCGCTCAGATAGCGGGCGACGGGCGCCGTATCATCGCTCATGAAGCGTCTGATCAGCGTGTCCGCATCGGGATCATAGTTCCAAAAGAACGGCGTTGACGTGCGCAGCGCCACCTGCTGCACGGGATCGATGCGGAAATAGCCGCGATCGAACCAGTAGTCGTGCATATCCTCCGAGATGTTGCGAAGTTTCAGCAGCGACGGGACCATGATCGTACCGTCGAGATCGCGGGGCACCGGCGTATAATCGTAGATCAGCGCCTCGAAGCCGATCGCCTTCATCGCCTCGAACACCTGGTCTATACGGCCATCCAGCGTGTCGTGCGCGGTGAACTGGTTCCTGATCGTCCCGAGTTCGTCAAACATCCTTGTCTCCGGTCCCGGTCACTCGCCAACCTATCACTTCTTATAGCTGGGCGCCGGTTGGCCTTTCGGATAAAATTTAGCCGTGCTCAAATATTGAGCAAGCAGTTTCTTTGCCGGGGCGGTCAATGTGGCGTGATATCGAGCCGGAGGCGCGACACGAAATCGAAGTCGATGGCTACAAGGTGGTGGCCTACAGCTTCGGTTCGGGCCCGGAGACCTTGTTCTGCCTGAATGGCGGGCCGGGACTCCCCTGTGACTATCTGCGCGAGGGCCATTCGTGCCTCATCGACAAGGGCTATCGCGTCGTCGCCTTCGATCAGCTCGGCACCGGCGCCTCCGACCGCCCGACCGATCCTTCGCTCTGGACGATCGGCCGATATGTCGAGGAAACCGAAACGGTTCGCAAGGCGCTGGGGCTCGGCAAGGTGCACATGCTCGGCCATTCCTGGGGCGGCTGGCTGGCGATCGACTACGCGCTGACATACCAGGAAAATCTGCAGACGCTGATCCTGGAGGATACGGTCGCCGACATGCCGCACCTCGTCACCGAGCTTGAGCGGCTGCGCGCCGCCCTCGGCCCGGAGACCGTCGCCATGATGCAGAAGCACGAGGCGCAGGGCACATACGATCATCCCGAATATTTGGCTGCCATCACCATCCTGAACTATCGCCATGTCTGCCGCCTGCCGGAATGGCCCGCACCGGTACGCCGGTCCCTGGACGACTGGAACATGGGTCCCTACGGCACGATGCAGGGCCCGAACGAGTTTCTCTATATCGGCAACCTCAAGGACTGGAACCGCATCCCCGACCTCCCCGGCATCAAGGTGCCGACGCTGATCACCACGGGAGAACACGACGAGCTCACGCCGGCCTGCGCGTTGAAGATGAAGCTCGCCATCCCGGATGCCGAGCTCAGGGTTTTTGCCAATGCAAGCCACATGCCGTTTTACGAGAACCCCGCGGACTATTATCCTGCGCTGATCGATTTCCTGTCGCGGCACAGGCCGAATTGATGCAGAACCTGGCGAGAGACATCCGAACGAGACGGAGGCGCGCGCATCGCGATGCATCGCTATAGGTTCGTCCTCACTCGACCTTTGCAGTTCCTGCCGGTCATCTTCGGGATCAGCATCATAACCTTCATTCTGGTGCGGCTCATCCCCGGCGATCCGGCGCGCAATCTGCTCGGAGCCCGCGCCACCCCTTCGGCCATCGCCAAGATCCGCGCCCAGTACGGGCTCGACGAGCCGATGTGGCAGCAATATTTCTACTTTCTGAAGAATCTCGCCGATGGCGAGATGGGCAAGTCGATCCTCTACAAGATCGATGTCCTGAAGCTTATCGCCACCCGTATCGAGCCGACCGTAGCGCTCGTGCTGTCGAGCGTCGTTCTGGCGGTTCTCATCGCCGTGCCCATGGCGGCGCTTGCAGCGCGTAATTCCGGCAGGGCGCCGGACCATATCGTCCGGATTGTTTCCACTTTCGGCATCGGCTTTCCGCCGTTCTGGCTCGGCCTGATGCTGATGATCCTTTTCAGCGTCAAACTGGATCTGCTGCCGGTGTCCGGCTATGGGGCGACCTTCGGCGACAAGCTCGCCCATCTGATCCTTCCGAGCCTGACGGTCGCTCTTTCCCTGTCGACGGTGCTGGTTCGCAGCCTGCGCGCGGCAATGATCGAGTCCCTGAAGTCAGACGTGGCGACAGCCGCCCGCGCGCGCGGCATGCCTGAGCGCATCGTCTTCTGGCGGCATGTCGTTCCGAATTCGCTGGTGCCGACCATCAACCTTCTGGCGGTCAACATCGGCTGGCTGATCGGCGGCACGGTCGTGGTCGAAAGCGTCTTTGCCCTGCCGGGCATGGGACAATTGCTGGTACGCGCCATCTTCTCGCGCGATTACATGGTCGTGCAGGGTGTCGCCATGGTGTTTGCCTGCGCCACTGTGCTCGTCAATTTCGTCGCCGACATCGTCACCGTCGCCGTCGATCCGCGGGTGAAACTATGAGCGCCGGTGCGGTGTCCTCGTCGCCGGCCGGCTGGCGGTTGTTCTTCGGCCGGCGGCCGGCCCTCGTCATTGGGGCGGGAATCCTGCTGTTTTTCCTGCTGGTGGCGATCGGCGCACCCGTCCTCGCCCCCTATGACCCGATCCTGCAGAACGGCGCAGCCCGCTTGCAGTCGCCGTCGCTTCTGCATCCGTTCGGAACCGACAATTTCGGCCGCGACCTCCTTTCACGCGTCATCTGGGGCACACGCATCGACCTGCAGATCGCCTTGATCGGCGTCGCCTTCCCCTTCGTCATAGGAACGATCGTCGGCACCGTCGCCGGCTTCTTCGGCGGCATTGTCGACGCGCTGTTCATGCGCCTCGTCGACATTATCCTCGCCTTTCCATTCCTTGTATTGATGCTGGCGATAATCGCCATTCTGGGTCCGGGCCTCGGCAGCTTCTATATCGCCATGGCGCTGGTCGGATGGGTTTCCTATGCCCGATTGATCCGGGCACAGATTCTCGTTCTGAAGAACAGCGACTATGCGGTGGCCGCCGTCAGCCTTGGTTTCGGCCGCTTCCGCATCATGTTCCGGCACTTGCTGCCCAATGCCATTGCCGGCTCGATCGTCTTTGCCATGTCGGATGCCGTCCTGGTGCTGCTGAGCGGGGCGGCCGTCAGCTATCTCGGTCTCGGCGTCCAGCCGCCGGTCGCCGAATGGGGCATCATGGTCGCGGAGGGCCAGAGCTTCATCACCACGGCCTGGTGGATCACGCTGTTTCCCGGCCTTTCCATCGTCTGCCTTGCCTTCGGCTTCAGCATGCTGGGCGACGCGCTCGGAGAATTGCTCGGAGTGCACGAATGAGCGTCTCGGTCCTGTCTGTCCGCGACCTGACCGTGAAGGCGCATCTCCAGGGAGAGACGCGCACGCTGCTGGATGGAGTCTCGCTCGACCTGGCCAAGGGCGAGATCCTCGGCCTCGTCGGCGAAAGCGGATCGGGCAAGAGCCTGCTCTGTCGCGCGCTGGTTCGCCTCCTGCCATCATCCTTGCTGAAGATCGAAGGCGGTGCGGTTCTCCTCGGAGAGCGCGACCTCACTGCCGTCACCGACGCCGAGATGCTGGAGGTACGCGGCGCCGAGATCGGCATGATCTTCCAGAACCCGACCAGCCACCTCGACCCGGTCATGCGCATCGGCGACCAGATCGCCGAGGGCATCCGTTACCATCAGGGCCTGAGCGGCCGCGATGCGCGGGCGGCAGCGGCCGAGATACTGGGGCAGGTCGGATTCCCTGACCCCGCCCGCCAGTACGACAGCTACCCGCACGAGCTTTCCGGCGGCATGCGTCAGCGGGCCATGATCGGGGTGGCCCTGTCCTGCAATCCGCAAATCCTCATAGCCGACGAACCGACCACCGCCCTCGACGTCACGATCCAGGCGCAGATCCTGAAACTCCTGATGGACATCCGCGACAGACGCGGCCTGTCGATCATTCTCATCACCCATGATCTCGGCATCGTGGCGCAGACCTGCGACCGCATTGCCGTGATGCGCGGCGGAAAGCTGCTGGAACAGGGTTCTAAACGGACGATCCTGGCCGCACCGCGGGACCCGTACACGGTTCGCCTCATCCACAGCCATCCATCCATGCCTGATGCGGTGCCCCCCGCCATCGGTCTCCCAACGCCCTTGCATGAAACGACAAGGCCGCTTCTGGAGATCGATGACTTGCATGTGCGCTTCCCGTCGGGCGGCAGTCTTTTCAAGGGTAAGAACGCCAGGACCGTCAGCGCCGTTTCAGGGATCAACCTGCAGATCATGCCCGGCGAAACGGTCGGTATCGTCGGCGAATCCGGCAGCGGCAAGAGTACGCTTGCCCGCGCCATGCTGGGCCTGACGCCGATTTCCGCCGGTCACGTCAGCTTCGATGGTATCGATCTTTCTCAGCAGAGGGGTGCGGGTCTCGCCAGGCTGCGACACGAGTCTGCCATGGTCTTTCAGGATCCGTTCAATGCACTGAACCCGCGTCTGACCATCGGCCAGACTCTTGCTGAAGTTCTGAGAGTGCAGAAAAAGATCGGCGGAGCCGACATTCCGGCACGCATCGGCGAGCTGCTGGACCTTGTCGGCCTCGAGCGCGAATTCGCCCACCGCAAGCCGCGCAGCATGAGCGGCGGCCAGTGCCAGAGGGCGGGCATCGCCCGTGCGCTTGCCGTCGATCCGAAGCTGATCATCGCCGACGAATGCGTCGCAGCACTCGATGTCACGATCCAGGCGCAGATCGTCGACCTCTTCCGCAAGCTCGCCCGCGACCTTAACCTCACGCTGATCTTCATCGCCCACGACCTCGCGATCGTGCGCAATCTGTGCGAACGCACCGTGGTGATGCATCGCGGAGAGATCGTCGAGGAGGGCCGCTCCGAGGACGTCTTCTCCCGGCCGAAACATCCCTACACCGCCGCATTGATCGCTGCGATCCCCGACATCGATCCCGACAGGTCGTTGCTCGGCCATACCGATGCGGCGCCAGTGGAACCGATCCTGTCCGTCAAACGCCTGCCACAATAACGAAGGGAACAAACAATGATCAAAAGGTGGAACAATATCGGCCGGGCCGCTTTCGCAGCCGCCCTTATGCTCAGTGCCGGTTATGCGGAGGCCGCCGGTATCCTCTCCATCGGCCGTCGCGAAGATTCGACGACTTTCGATCCGATCAAGTCGGCCCAGAACGTCGACAACTGGGTGTTCTCCAACGTCTTCGACGTGCTTGTCCGGGTGGACAAGACCGGCACCAAGCTGGAGCCCGGCCTCGCCGAAAGCTGGACCCTTTCCGACGACGGCCTGACCTACACGTTCAAGATCCGCGACGCGAAGTTCTCGGACGGCTCGCCGATAACGGCCGAGGATGCCGCCTTCAGCTTGCTGCGCATACGCGACCACGAAGGCTCTCTGTGGAGCGACAGCTACAAGATCGTCGAAACCGCCGAGGCGGCCGATCCGAAGACACTGGTCGTCAAGCTGAAGACGCCCTCCGCACCCTTCCTGTCGACGCTTGCCCTTCCGAACGTCTCGGTGCTTTCCAAGAAAGCCGTCGAGGCTGGCGAGGACGCTTTCGCCGAACTGCCAACGGCATCGTCCGGCGCGTTCACCGTCAAGGAATGGCGGCGCGGCGACCGGGTCATCCTCGAAAAGAATCCGAACTTCTGGCAGGCGGATCGTGTGAAACTAGACGGCGTCGAATGGATTTCCGTTCCGGACGACAACACGCGCATGCTGAACGTCCAGGCCGGCCAGCTCGACACGGCGATCTTCGTTCCTTTCTCGCGCGTCGAGGAATTGAAGAAGGACCCGAACCTAACGGTCCACATCGACACCTCGACCCGCGAGGACCATCTGCTCATCAACCATGAGCACGGCATGCTTGCCGAAAAGGAAGTGCGCCAGGCCCTGGATATGGCGATCGACAAGAAGGCGATCGTCGACACGGTCACGTTCGGCATCGGCACGGTCGCAAATTCCTACATCCCAAAGGGCTCGCTCTATCACTACGACGCCAACTACCAGTATCCTTACGATCCGGAGAAGGCCAAGGCGATGCTGGCCGAGGCGGGGGCATCGGACCTGACGCTGAACTATGTCGTAAACGCGGGCAACGAGGTCGACGAGCAGATCGCCGTGCTGCTGCAGCAGCAGTTTGCAAAGGCGGGCGTCACGGTCAATCTGCAGAAGGTCGACGCGAGCCAGAGCTGGGACATGCTCGTCGCCGGGGACTACGATATCTCGGTGATGTACTGGACGAACGACGTCCTCGATCCGGACCAGAAGACCACCTTCGTGCTCGGCCATGACACCAATATGAACTACATGACCCGCTACAACAGCGAGAAAGTGAAGGAACTTGTCGCAGTGGCACGTCTGGAACTCGATCCGGCGAAGCGCGAGGCCATGTATGTCGAAATCCAGAAGACGGCGAAGGACGACGTCCACTGGATCGACCTTTACTACAGCCCCTATCTCAACGTTTCGCGCAAGAACATCGAGAATTTCTACCAGAATCCGCTCGGCCGATTTTTCCTGGAAGATACGGTGAAGAACTGACGGCCCGTCACAGGCATCCCTGCAAAACGAAGACGGCGCCCTTTTGGACGCCGTCTTTTCATTAGTGCGCAGCTTCAAAGACTTTAGAGCCTTTCAATGCTTCCATGAAACATGGAAGCGCTCTAGGCGGTCTGCGCCTCGATCTGCTTCGGCTGCGAAGCCGCCGCGGTGATCTCGATGCGGCGCGGCTTGGCCGTTTCCGGAATCTCGCGCAGGAGATCGACGTGGAGCAGGCCGTTCTTCAGCGAAGCGGACCTGATCTCGACGTGGTCGGCAAGCTGGAAGCGGCGCTCGAAGGCGCGCTTGGCGATGCCGCGATGGAGAAACTGGGTCTCCTCACCCTTTTCCTCGCTCTTCTCGCCCTTGATCGTCAGCGTGTTTTCGCGCGCTTCGACAGAAAGCTCGCTTTCGTCGAAACCGGCAACGGCCATGGTGATGCGATAGGCGTTTTCGCCGGTGCGCTCGATGTTGTAGGGCGGGTAGGTCTGCGACTGATCCGGCTGACCAAGGCTATCGAGCATGGTGAACAGGCGATCGAAGCCGACCGTGGAGCGGTAGAGGGGAGAAAAATCAAAGTGACGCATAGTGTCGTCCTCCATAAGAGCAACGGTTGCGATGTCTGGCCTGCCACCCCGTTCCGGCTGTGGCTCGACCGGCGAACGGACCCTTCGTCGGCGTCCGTGCCGAAGACATGGGAACGGCCGCGCACGAGTTCAAGAGGGAGCCGGCGCTGGATGCGTCAAGCGTTTCCTGAACGTTGGATGAACGGCGGGTTCGGCCGCCATTCAGCCGCCGTGGGGTAGAAGGGAGACACTGGGTTTCCCCAGGGCTGAAGTGACATGTCCCTTCTCCCTTCAGCGGCCGGAAACGGTGATCGTCCGGATTTCATCCACCGTTTCCGGCTTTTTTCTTTGACGGGCGGCGGGCCGCCGCCTATCCCTACTGCATGTTCCTTCTGGCTCGCGCTCCATGACCACGCTCCTTCATTCGATGCCGGAAAATCCGATGCCGGGCGATCCCGTGGCCGGCTTTTTCGACGGAGCCGGCGGCCGCAAGATCCGTTATGCGGTGTTCAAGTCGAAGGAGCCGGTCATTCGCGGCACGATCGTACTGCTGCAGGGCCGCAACGAGTCGATCGAAAAATACTTCGAAACGATCGGCGACCTCATGGCGGCCGGTTTCTGGGTCGCCACCTTCGACTGGCGCGGACAGGGCGGCTCCGAGCGGCTGTCGCCGCGATGGACCCACGGCCATGTGGAAAATTTCGCCGATTACGAGCGCGACCTGACGATTTTCCTCGATGAAATCGTCCTGCCCGACACTCGCCTGCCCTTCTCGATCCTCGCCCATTCCATGGGGGCGCTCGTCGCCCTTTCGCTCGCCCCCCTGCTCGCGAGCCGCATCGACCGGATGGTGCTGCTTGCCCCCTTCGTCGGTCTGGGCGGCCAGGCGATCGGCGAACGGGGCATTGCGGCGATCGCGGCTGCGATGCGCTGGCTCGGCCTCGGGAGGCTTCCGCTGAGTGCCGACAAGGGCAATCGTACCCCGTTCAACGGCAATGTTCTGACCGCTGACGAGCGACGCTACGCCCGCAACCTGGCACTCATCGATACGCGTCCGCAACTGCGGGTGGGACCGCCGACGGCGCGTTGGCTGAGCGAGGCCTTCGCCACCATCCGGCGCGTTCTTCAGCACGATCATCTGACGAGGATCACCATACCGGCCGTCATCCTCGCCCCGACGGCCGACAGGCTCGTGCCGTATCTCCCGGTGGAGCGCTTGGCCAGCAATTTCCGTGCGGGGCATCTGATCCCGATCGACGGCGCGCGGCACGAACTCCTGCAGGAGGCGGACCGCTATCGCGCCCAGGCGATGGCGGCGATCCTCGCCTTCCTGCCCGGTGCCGATACTGAGGACCCCGCCTCCCTGCCGCGGCAATTGGAAGAGGCTTAACCTCGGCCCTGGAGCATCTCCAGCGCCTGCGCGTGCACTTCGCGGCTGCCGGCGGCGATGATTTCGCCGCCCATTTCCGCCGACCCGCCCTGCCAGTCGGTGATGATGCCACCCGCCTGCTCGATCAGCGGGATAAGCCCGCCGACATCGTAGGGCTTCAAACCGCATTCGATGACGAGATCGACATGGCCGGCGGCAAGCAACGCGAAGGCATAGCAATCGCAACCGTAGCGGAAGAGCCGCACCTTCTCCTGCAACCTCTCGAAGCGCTGCTTGAGCTCTCCGGTATAGAGGTGCGGCGATGTCGTGAACAGGACGGCATCCGAAAGCGCACGGCACGGCCGCGTGGCGAGCACCCTTTCTCCGTCCGGGCCGCGATAAAGCGCCTTCTCGCCGTCGGCGAAATAGCGCTCGCCGGTGAAGGGCTGGTCCATCAGACCCATTATGGCTTTGCCGTTGCGATAGAGACCGATCAGCGTGCCCCACACCGGCAACCCGGAAATGAAGGCGCGCGTGCCGTCGATCGGGTCGATGACCCAGACATGCTCGCGGTCGAGACCGATATTGCCGTGCTCTTCGCCGAGAATGCCGTGTTGCGGAAAGGCGTCCTCGATCAGCGCGCGGATCGAGGCTTCCGCCGATTTGTCGGCTTCCGTAACCGGGTCGAAGCCGCCTTCGAGCTTGTTGAGGACACTCGTGCCGACCCGGAAGCGCGGCATGGTTTCGGCTTTGGCGGCGTCGGCAAGGCGGTCGAAAAAGGAACGGTCGGGCAGCATGTCGCTCTCTGCGAAGGAGGAGGTTCGATCTGAATAGACGAAATTCAGGGAAAGGCAACGACCAGGCTCACGTCAGCAAACGTCGAACGACACATGCCGGAAGGACGGCGCCCTGCACCGATACGAAAGTCTGCATCTGCGAATCTTGACAATTGTGCACCGCAGCATTACGATCTGTCTGCAGTCATTCGTGGCTGCAAATACCCTCCTTGGGTGTTTCCTCCCTAGACTTGACCGCGCCGCTGGCGCGGTTCTTTTTGAGCAGCGTTCCGCCGCGGCCGGGCGCGCAAAAGCCCCTTTCGGGTTGCTATTCCGCAGCCAGCGGCAGATAGGCGCCGAAATCCTCGACATGCCGCGCGAGCGCCGCGATGAAGGTCGCGAGGTCGGCTTCGAGGGCCGCGAATCCCGGTTTTTTGATCAGGGTCGCTTCGTCGACATAGAGGCTGCGGTTGATTTCGATCTGCAGCGTATGCAGCCCGCGCGTCGGGCGGCCATAATGTTCGGTGATGAAGCCGCCAGCATAGGGCTTGTTGCGTGCGACCGCATAGCCGAGCTGTTCCAGAAGTTCCACCGCCACCCGGGACAGTTCCGCCGCTGCGCTCGTTCCGTAGCGGTCGCCGATGATGAAGTCCGGGCGGTGGCCGCTTCCCGGGAGGTGCACATTGCCCGGCATCGAGTGGCAGTCGATGAGGATCGACATTCCGAACTGGACATGGGTGCGGGCGATCAGCTTTCTAAGCGTCGCGTGATAGGGCTTGTAGATCGTCTCGATCCGCTCGAGCGCCTCCTCGACCGGAAAACGGCCGCGATATATCTCCATGTTCTCGGCCACCAGGCGCGGCACGGTGCCGAGCCCGCCGGCGACGCGCATCGAACTGATGTTGGCGTGCGGCGGCAGGACGCCTTGGAACATGCGCGGGTCGAGTTCGTAGGGTTCGCGGTTTACGTCGAGGAAGGCGCGAGGGAAATGCGCCCGGAGCAGGGGCGCCCCGAGAAACGTGGCGCTGCGGAACAGTTCGTCGACGAAATGATCCTCGGAGCGGCGGATGGAATGCGGATCGAGCCGCGACTGGTCGAGAAAGGACTGGGGATAATACCGGCCGCTATGCGGAGAGTTGAAAACGAAAGGTATCCTCTGGCTTGCAGGTTCCAGAACCTCGAAAAACTCCCACTTAACCGCTTCCCCCATCGGAACCCTTTTTACCATGTCCGGTTCTTGCTATTCAGATCATGTTGCCAGTTGGTCGCCTCTGTGTCCATAGTGGCCGCCCGCTGGGTTATGGGACTTGATCGCGCCCGTTCACCAGAAATTTACCATGTTGCGGTTTGCTGAGCTGCCGCAATTCACCAGCATCCAGAAGAAGTAGCCACGGCCACATAATGACTGCGAAAATCCTCCTTGCCGAAGACGACAACGACATGCGCCGGTTTCTTGTGAAGGCGCTGGAAAAGGCTGGTTACAAGGTCCTTTCCTATGACAACGGCGCCAGCGCCTACGACCGGCTTCGCGAAGAACCCTTTTCGCTTCTCCTGACCGATATCGTCATGCCGGAGATGGATGGCATCGAGCTCGCGCGCCGCGCGACCGAACTCGACCCCGACCTGAAAGTAATGTTCATCACGGGCTTCGCCGCCGTTGCGCTGAACCCGGATTCCAAGGCGCCGAAAGACGCCAAGGTCCTTTCCAAGCCTTTCCACCTGCGCGACCTCGTCAACGAGGTCAACAAGATGCTGGCCGCCTGAGCAGCGAACATATGTGCGCCGCAGCCTTCGGCGCCCCTTCGCCGGAGGCCTAAGACCCGCTCCGCGCAAGCATTGCCTCGAAGCCGCCCTCGATCGCCAAGCATCGATGGCGGCTTCGTTATTTCAACGCGTTAGCGCGCTCGCCGGAACTTCGGAATGTCCGAAGAGACGCCGATACGCCTGAAATCACGCCGCTCAGACCTTGCGATATTTCTGTCAAAAAACCTTCGAATAGCCTATTGACGCGGGCGCCGGTTTTGTGGTCTATGCGCCGCATCGGATGGGCGTGTAGCTCAGCGGGAGAGCACTACGTTGACATCGTAGGGGTCACAAGTTCGATCCTTGTCACGCCCACCATCCCAGTTTCAAAAGGGCTTGCGGGAGACCGCAAGCCCTTTTTCAATTTCTCCGGCCCCGCTGCTCCGAGCAGAGCATTTTCTGCCGTGCCTCCTTGTCCTTGGACTCCGACCGACCCGCCCTGGCATATCGGCCCGATGGTCTCCTTTCGGACGTAAATGCGCGGGCACCATCACAATCATAAAGTGTTATGACCGAAAGGCCCGAGAGGACCGGAAACGCGGCGGCAAAGCAAGGCCATTCCGGTGCGCAATCGATGGTGGGCTTATGCTACGAACTCGGAATTTCGGTGCCTAAGGATCGCATAGAAGCGCTCTATTGGATGTATCTAAGCTGTGAGGCCGGACACGTGGCAGGTGATGCGCTCTATCATTCACGCTGGCGGAAATTGTCCGACGACGAAAAGGATGCCGTCCGGGAACTCCTATCGGCAAGGCATCCGTCCCCCCCTCGAACCCGGGGATGACGGAGAATAGATGTGGGATCAAGCAAGGCAGTCCGCGCCGCCTGATCGCCGCGTCCGCCGGTCAGCAGGCTGGCGTAGAGTTTGTCATCGAAAAGGCGGGCGTTCCGCTGCACGCGCCCGGCCGGCACGCGCAACCGAAGCCGAGACCGGAACCTATAAACGGCGGCGATTCTGCTGGCCTGTCGAAAGTGCGCGCGGGTTTTCCGAAGCGTTGTCACGCGTTCTTCATGTTCGCCTGTTAGGAGATACCCACCTCGCCATTGACCACGGATGTACTGGCATTGGCTGAAGGTGTTGAGGAAGGTCGGGTTCAGCCCGGCCTTTTTTCTTGCGCGGAGCCGCGCCGGCGCCAGTTGCGCCGCCGGAAATAATCTGGCGCGGAAGATGACGCGCGCGCAATTTTGCGCTACTACCCCTGCGATGGCGCTCTGCGATCGCCATATTCCGCCCAATGACATTCGTCCGTGAAGGAATCCGTTCATGCCTGCCTATCGCTCCCGCACCACCACCCACGGCCGCAACATGGCCGGCGCCCGCGGCCTCTGGCGCGCGACGGGCATGAAGGACAGCGACTTCGGCAAGCCAATTATCGCGGTGGTGAACTCCTTCACGCAGTTCGTGCCGGGCCATGTGCATCTGAAGGACCTCGGCCAGCTGGTCGCGCGCGAGATCGAGGCGGCCGGCGGCGTCGCCAAGGAATTCAATACGATCGCGGTCGACGACGGCATCGCCATGGGCCATGACGGCATGCTCTATTCGCTGCCCTCGCGCGAGATCATCGCCGACAGCGTCGAATATATGGTGAACGCCCACTGCGCCGACGCCATGGTCTGCATCTCCAATTGCGACAAGATCACCCCGGGCATGCTGATGGCGGCATTGCGCCTCAACATTCCCGTCGTCTTCGTCTCCGGCGGTCCGATGGAGGCCGGCAAGGTGGTGCTGCACGGCAAGACGCATGCGCTCGATCTCGTCGACGCGATGGTCGCGGCCGCGGATGACAAGGTTTCCGACGAGGACGTCAAGATCATCGAGCGCTCCGCCTGCCCGACCTGCGGCTCCTGCTCCGGCATGTTCACGGCCAACTCGATGAACTGTCTGACCGAGGCACTCGGCCTGTCGCTGCCCGGCAACGGCTCGACGCTCGCGACCCATGCCGACCGCAAGCGCCTGTTCGTCGAGGCCGGGCACCTCATCGTAGACCTGGCTCGCCGCTATTACGAGCAGGAGGACGAGCGGGTGCTGCCCCGCAGTATCGCCACCAAGCAGGCTTTCGAGAACGCAATGGCGCTCGACATCGCCATGGGCGGCTCGACCAACACGGTGCTCCACATCCTTGCCGCCGCCTATGAGGGCGAGATCGACTTCACCATGGACGATATCGACCGGCTGTCGCGCAAGGTCCCGTGCCTGTCGAAGGTCGCTCCGGCGAAAGCCGACGTGCACATGGAAGACGTACACCGGGCCGGCGGCATCATGTCGATCCTCGGCGAACTGGACAAGGGCGGCCTTATCAACCGCGACTGCCCGACAGTCCACGCCGAGACGCTCGGCGACGCCATCGACCGCTGGGACATCACCCGCACGTCGAGCGACACGGTCCGAAACTTCTTCCGCGCCGCTCCCGGAGGCATTCCGACGCAGGTCGCCTTCAGCCAGGAGGCACGCTGGGACGAACTCGACACCGATCGTGAAAACGGCGTCATCCGCTCTGTAGAACATCCCTTCTCGAAGGACGGCGGTCTTGCCGTCCTCAAGGGCAATATCGCGCTCGACGGCTGCATCGTGAAAACCGCTGGCGTGGACGAGAGCATCCTGAAATTCTCGGGTCCGGCGCGCGTCTTCGAGAGCCAGGACGCAGCCGTGAAGGGCATCCTCGCCAACGAGATCAAGGCCGGCGACGTCGTCGTCATCCGCTACGAGGGGCCGAAGGGCGGGCCGGGCATGCAGGAAATGCTCTATCCGACGAGCTACCTGAAATCGAAGGGTCTCGGCAAAGCCTGCGCGCTGATCACCGACGGGCGCTTCTCCGGCGGTACCTCCGGTCTTTCGATCGGCCATGTCTCGCCGGAGGCGGCGAATGGCGGAACGATCGGGCTCGTGCGCGAGGGCGACATGATCGACATCGACATTCCGAACCGCACCATCAGCCTGCGTGTAGACGAGGCCGAGCTTGCCGCTCGCCGCAAAGAGCAGGATGCCAAGGGCTGGAAGCCGACCGAGCAGCGCAGGCGCCGGGTGACGACCGCGCTCAAGGCCTATGCGGCCTTCGCGACTTCGGCCGACCGCGGCGCCGTGAGAGATCTGGGCGACCGTTAACCAGAACAGCAGCCGTCGAAAGAGGCTCCCGCCGCAACGGGAGCCTTTTCGTTTCGGAGCTGTGCATTCACATGTGCCGCGTCTCGGCCGGTGCATTCCACCAATTGTTGTGGAGCCCATCCATATATTGGATCGGCAAGGCCGCAAGCTCGGCCGGATCCGTATCGTCGAGACATGCGACGTTGATGGAAACGAAGGCGCCGCCGATCTCTTCGACATAGCCGTGGCCATAGGGCGTCACGCCGCACGCCGTGCAGAACCGGTGATGGCCGCTCAACGTGCCGAACTGATAGTCGCCGATGCCTGCCTCCTCGCACAGGAGCCGGAAATCCTCCGGCTTCACGCTTGCGCCCCAATAACGCAATTTCGAGCAGTATGAGCAGTTGCAGCGGCTGGTTCCCGCTTCGAGATCGATATCGACTTCGAATCGGATGCGTCCACAGTGGCAGCTACCCCTATGGGTCTTTTTCATCCTCGTTTCTCCCGTTCAGATCTAGCCTAAACCTACGAAACTATGCACTTCTTTTCTGGAAGGTGTTCAAGGTCGCAGGCTTGCCAAATGTCGCCCAATATGACAACGTGTTGTCACAATAAACAGTACGACAACATGTTGTCAATATGGGTCCAAGCTCTCGCACACCGTCAGGCGATGCTTTCGCCGAGTTCGCCATTTCCGTCCTTCGTCTCGCCGGGCACCTGACCTCCGAAGGAGATAGGCTCGCGCAACCATCCGGCCAGACCAGCGCCCGCTGGCAGGTTCTGGCCGCTGCCCGGCATGCCGGACTGTCGGTCGCGGATACGGCCCGTGCGCTTGGGCTCGCGCGCCAAGGAGTGCAACGCATTGCCGACGCCCTTAAGGCCGAGGGCCTGATCGAGTATCGGGACAATCCCGCGCATCAGCGCGCTAAGTTGATTGTGCTGACGAAACGCGGGGAGACGGCTCTCGCCGAGATCAGCGCGCGCCAGGCGGTCTGGGCGAATGAGCTTGGCAGCGCCATAGGAGAGGAAAAGCTGCGGCAGGCGACTGTGCTCGTCACGGAGACGATCGCCCTCTTCCGCGAGCGCGTCACGGCGTCCCCGCCGTAAGCGACGTCCGGGCAAGGCATCCTGCGGGCGCAAGACAGTCGCAACCTCGCCGGCTGCGCTATCGCGACGCTTTCCTCGTTCCTGTGCCCGTCAAAAGATTTCGTCCAGCCCAATTCCTTGGGCTGGAAGAGGCCTCGGCCGCAGACACGGCTCTGTCAGCCGCCGCTTTCGATTTCCGCGAAGATCTTCTCCGCGGCCGCTTTCGATTTTCCGGGAAACTTGAGACCTCTGACGGCTTCGAGATTCGTCGGGTCTCCGACGACGATGGCGCCGATCATGCCCATGCCGACATGCGGCGTGCATTGATACATATAGACGCCGGACTTGCTCAGCGTCACGCTGATCTCTTCGTTGATCTTGCCCTTCCAGTTCTCCGCCCCTTCGGGGCCGCCATCTTTCATCAGCGCGGAATTGTGACCCTTATTCTTGGCCACGAAGGTAACGGTGTCACCGGGCTGGGCGCGGACGACGGCGGGCTCGAATGCCATTACGCGGCCATCAGGGGCTTTGTTCAGCATTTCGATACGATATTCCTCCGCATGCGCCTGACCTGCGGCGGTCATGCACAACATCGCCAAAAGCATCGTTTTCCTCTTCAACGCATTCTCCTCTCCTTGGCGAGCGTCAACGCTCGCGTAACGCCGATCACTCGGCCCTTCCGGCAACCGTCGAGACATAAAGCGCGACGGCTTCGATATCTTTCTCCGTAAGGATCTCGTTGGCCGGCATCGGCCCGATGCCGTTGGTGACAGCCGTAGCGACCCTTTCCGCGTCGGGCTTGAGTTCGTCGAGATTGGGTCCAACCTCCCCGACAGCCTCAGCATCCGCCAGCGTATGACAGAGCGCGCATTGTGGTTCCGACCGTTCGAGGAATATCTCTCTCCCGAGCGCAAGCTTGTCTTCGTCGGCGGATGCCGGGATCGGCGACAGGAAGATGATTACACCGGTGAGCACGGCCGCGATCCGGCGGGTTGAAGCATAGGTCATGTTCTGATCCGAAACTGATGGGAGAAGATCGTGAGACAGGGGTCCGCGACAGGCGCAGCGGAACCCTTCGGTAGCGATCAGGCGACGGTGAGCTTGACGGCGGGCGCACGCCAGCCGTTATGGCCATAGCCGGCTCCGTTCATTTCGGTCTCCTCGGGCTGTACGTTGCCCTCCGTATCGGTCGCACGGCTGACAAGCGTGTAGGTGCCCGGCACCAGCTCGGCCGGCAGGACAAAGACGCGCCAGGCAAAACGGCCAAGGTCGGGCCCGATGAATTCGGCCTCCTGCCACGTTTGACCGCCATCCACCGAAACCTCTACGCTCTTGCAGGCATTCATGCCGCCGAAGGCGACGCCCGCAATCTGGACCGGCCCCGCCTTTGCGGCCTCATGCGGCGCGGTGATCCATGACTTCACCGGCTGTTCCCAGACCGACGGCTGGTCGGGAGAGCCTTTTTCTCCGAGCGCGTGAAAGCGATAGCTGGTCTTCTGGATCTTCGCGTCCGTCTCGGCCTCGGTCAGGGCGACGGCCTTGACATATTTGATGTTGTTGACGCCGGAATAGCCGGGGACGACCATGCGCAGCGGCCCCCCATGTGCGAGAGAAAGAGGCTTCCCGTTCATTTCCCATGCGAGAATCACATTGTCGAGGTTCGAGATCGGTACTGAACGTTCGACCACCAGAAGCTTGGGATCGAGCCCTGCCGGAAGCTCCTCACCTCCCGTTCCGGTAATGAACCGGGCGCCTTCGGCGGGACCGCCCAGAGCATCGATGACCGCCTTGAGAGGTACGCCGCTCCAGATGACGCAGCCCGCGGCGCCGACGGTCCAGGGCGTGCCGCTCATTTTCTGGTCACCCGTCAGCTGATCCTTGAAGTATTTGCGGCCATTACCCGAACATTGCAGTACAGTCGCCGCCGTCACCAGACCCAGAGTCTTCAGTTCGGCGACAGTGAGCGTCCGGGGCTCCTTTACGCCTGATATCTCCACCTTCCATCCGTCGCGGTCGGCGAGAATCGATTCCGGAGGCGTGTTGACGTTGTTGCGGATGTAAAGCTTCTTTTCCGGCGTAATGATGCTCGTGCCGAATTCGCTTCGCTTCGTCTCCAGCGTCTTGTCGCTATGGACGATCAGCGCATCGGCGTCCTTCCAGGCGATGTAGTCGGGCAGAGGCTTCGTCTCCTTGGCCTCTGCAAGCCCACCGGTTCCGGCGGCAACGACAGCTCCGGCGCTCCCGGTCAGAAAACTCCGCCGTTTCAGGGTCAGCATCTCAGTCAAGTCGCGTCTCCTTTTCCCGGATGGCAGCATGCCGATCCGATCGTCCTCGAAATGACTGGAAGAGACGACTGACGCCTCGGAAAATTCCCTCGCGCCGATCATTTTTCTGAACCGGCAGCGTCGCGCGTCCGATCCGGCGCAACGTCAGCCGATGCACGGCTCACGCATTGCGCCGAGTCCTGCGATTATTTTCTGCTTTCCCCCGCCATCCCCTTCGCTCGCCAGTTTCAGAGCGCTGGCGAGAAGGGCGAAGCGGGCTTCGTCCATCCCTCGGGCGACAAGCAGAAAGCTTGCGGCGTCGCCCGACCAGGAGGCATGAAGCAGGCCGTCATCGATCGACATTTCGAAACCGTGCTCAGCCTCCGGGCGACCGATCCGGAACAGGCTCAGCCGACAGCCAGAGCTGCCGACATAGCCTGTATGCAATGCGGCTTCGCCATTCACGGAGGTTTCGCGCGCAAAGGCGGGCGTCAATCCGGCCGCGATCATTTCCGGTGCGAACACATCAGCGGGTGCGGAGGCCGGAAGCATGGGCGGCGTGAAAGAACCTCCGAGCCAGGCCGCATGCTCCAGCGCGGCATCGCGAACCGCCGCGTCCCCCGGCAGCCCCGCCGGCACCCACACCGGTGCCCTTGCCAGGCCGAACCATGCCACCGCGAAGACCAGCAGGCTGGCACACGCACCCGCGGCAAACGACAGCATCCATCTGTTGGCCGGCCGCGGGCGCGGCACCGTCACCACCACGATGGCCGGAGCCATTCCCGCAACTGCCGCCTTCATCTCGGACAGCTTGGCCGCGCGCCGCGCAACCGCCTCGTCGGAGGCGATCAGCCGTGCGACCCGCGAAGCCTCCCCCGGCTCGAGCTCGCCGTCGATATAGGCACTCAAAATATCGGGATCTATTTCGTTTTCTATCATTTTCGGCCTTCTCGATGCCGAGCGAGTTCTACGACATTGGCATCGCCGAGGTGCGACGCCAGAGCCCGCCTCGCACGGCTGACCCGACTCATGACGGTACCCTTGGGCACGGCGATCATCATCGCCACCTCCTCGTAGCTGAAACCGGATATGTCGACCAGCGCGAGTATCTCCCGGTGTTCGGTGCTGAGGCGGGTAAACGCCTGGCGAACCGAGAATGCATCGACCAGCACGGGTTCCGGAGCAACCGGCGCGGGCACCAGGTCGGCGACGAACTCCTGTTCCAGGTCGGACCGGCGGCGGCGCGAGCGCGATTGGTCGATCCAGATGTTGCGAAGAATGGCAAACAGCCATGCGCGGAAGGCAGGCTCCGTGTCAGGAACGCTTCGCGCGTCCAGGGCGCGAGCGATGCACTCCTGAAAGACGTCCTGCGCACCGTCCCGATCGCGCGACAATGCGACGGCATAAGCGAAAAGCCGCGCATAGTGGGGCTCCAGTCTCCGTTCAATGCGCGAGTGCATGATGCCCAACATGATACCCAATGGGGAATGCATGCCTTCCCGCGCCTCTGCCTCCGGTTCGTTCCATTTTCCCTCCGCGAACGCAGAGACGAGCGGCTTGCCTCATTTATTCCATCTTCGTGCCTTCGCTTGAGATTTTCCGGCCCGCTTCGTGGGCCTGATCGGAGCGCTTCCGGGAAATATGCTTAACGGCTTTCGTTCGGAAGCGCATAGTTTCAAAAGGTTAGGGGCACGAGACCCGCACGCAAGCGATCCGCGCCGCCTTCGCCAAGACGGTCGTCAAGCGCTTCGTGGGTCGCCTTCCAGATCGGCAGGGCTTCGGCGATCAGCCGGCCGCCCTCTGCCGTCAACCGCAGGCGCTTCAGACGCCTGTCGCCGGGATCGGCGAAGGACTCTACAAGGCCCCGTCGTTCAAGCGGCTTCAATGCCGCCGTCAACGTTGTGCGGTCCATGGCGAGCACGGAGGCCACCGCATTCATGCTCGGTGAATCCGGCCGGTTGAGCGACATCATCAGCGAAAACTGACCGTTGGTAATGTCAAGCGGCCTCAGCGCCTCGTCGAAACGACGGGCTAGCGCCCGGGCGGCGCGCTGGACGTGCAGGCAAAGGCAGGTGTCCCTGACGAAGAGAGTGGTGGAAAAGGGTATTGGTGGCGGCTTTGACATAAAATAGTAATGTTGATATCAACATAATTAGTCAAGCGCGACCTGAGGCGGGCGCGGAGGAACCGCCGAGCGCTGCGCGGCGTTTCACGGCGGCCGCGAGGGATGGCTTCACACGACCACGGGAGGGAATCAATGAAAGCAGAGCCGCAGGAAGAGCACCGATGGCTGGAGCAGCTGCTCGGCGAGTGGACGGTCACCTCCGGGGATTCGACGGGAAGCGGCGAGGAAAGCCAGCCATGGATCGAAAGTGTTCGCTCCATGCAAGGCCTCTGGGTCGTGTGCGAGGGAGAAGGCATCATGCCCGGAGGCAGCCCCGGCCAGACTTTGATGACGCTCGGCTACAATCCCGAGACGAAGCGCTATCTCGGTACGTGGATCGGCTCCATGATGACGCATATGTGGGTCTATGACGGCGTTATCGAGGACGACGGAAAGACGCTTGCCCTCAATTGTGAAGGGCCCGACTTCGAAAATCCCGGCAAGACGGCCCGGTATCAGGATAGAATAACGCTTATCGACGCGAATCGCAGGCTCCTGACTGCCCGCGTCCAGACCGAACGCGGCGACTGGAAAGAAATGATGAGGGCGGAATACCACCGCCGCTAGCGCACGCCAAAGTTCGATTGCGTTCGCGTACCCTCATGCGACCGTGCGTCGCCGACCGCAACGACACATCCAGAAAAACGGAGGACCGACAATGCATGGGAAATTCGTCTGGTACGAACTGATGACGACCGACACAAAGGCGGCTGAGGCCTTCTATAAGGACATTGTTGGCTGGAGCGCGCGCGACGCGGGAATGCCCGGCATGAACTACACGCTTTTTTCCGCCGGCGACCACCAGATAGCCGGCCTGATGACGATGCCGGAAGGCGCGCTCGACATGCAGATACCGCCGGCTTGGCTCGGCTATATCGCGGTCGACGATGTCGACCAGACCGCCGCCAGACTTGCCGCCGAGGGCGGAACGGTCCATCGCGCTCCGGAGGACATTCCCAATATCGGCCGCTTCGCGATCGTCACCGACCCTCACGGCGCTGCCTTCGCCCTCTTCAAGGGCGACGGCGAACCGCCACCGGCAATGGAGCAGATGGCTGCGGGCAATGTCGGCTGGCACGAGCTGATGGCCGGCGACCTCGACACGGCCTTCGCGTTCTATTCCAAGCTGTTCGGCTGGACCAAGGATCAGGCCATGGATATGGGCGACATGGGCGTGTACCAGATCTTCGCCCATAATGGCCAGCCGACAGGCGGGATGATGACCAAGCCGAGGGAGGTCCCCAATCCTTTCTGGCTGTACTACTTCAATGTCGAGGCGATCGACGCGGCAATCGACCGGGCGCAATCCGGCGGCGCGAAGCTTTTGACGGGTCCGATGGAAGTGCCCGGCGGAGCGTGGATCGCGCAATTCACCGACCCTCAAGGGGCGCTCTTCGCGCTGGTCGCACCGAAACGCTGAGATCGACGCCTCTCAGGTGCGGATAGGTCACGCTGATTTCAGGTCGGGTCGACCTGAAATCATGATCGTGGTCGACACCAATGGGTTGGCGCGGGATGCGGGCGAAAAACCGCGCACACTTCCTCATCCCGCTCCGGAAGCGAACATCCTCATGCCGGTGTCCGCTCGCCGGCAGGCGAAATCAGGCGCTCGCCCCCGTCCTGCTGCGGCGTGACGCGGGCATGGCGGGCGAGAAAATCCAGGACGGCGCGCACACGCGCGGGAAGCGCGCCGCCCTGACCGAGATAGACGGCGTGAATCTCCTCGAGATCACCCGGATTGAGGTCTTCCAGAACGGGCACGAGCCTCCCGGCGCGAACGTCTTCTCTTACGGTGAACTCGGCAAGCCGCGCCAGCCCGGCGCCGGCACGCGCCAAGTGACGCAACCCCTCGCCGTCGCTCACCTGCACCGCACCCGAGGCGGGCAGCACGATCGTTTGCCCTTCCGTCTTCAGCGGCCAGCCGTCGACGGCGCGCACGTAGCAGAAGCCGAGCCGCTCATGGCCCTTGAGATCTTCCAGTGACGACGGCATTCCGAATCGTTCGATGTAGGACGGTGCCGCCACGATCATCATTCGCGTCGCACCGAGCTCGCGCGCAATCAGCGTAGAGCTCTTCAACGGCCCGGCGCGGATGGCCACATCGACGCGCGCTTCCATCAGGTCCACGACGGCATCGGTCATCACGATGTCGAGGTTGACGGAGGGAAAGCTCACCCGGAATTCAGGCACAAGCGGCATCAGGACGTGAGTGCCGAACGAGGCGTTGACGTTCAGCCGGACCAGGCCGGTCGGGCTCTCGCCGGCAGATGCCGAGCGCTCCGCCTCGTCGATATCGGCGAGGATGCGCAGCGTACGCTCGTAGAACGCATGTCCCTCCGGCGTCAGCTGCAGCTTGCGCGTCGAGCGGTTCACCAATCGCACGCCGAGCCGCTCTTCGAGACGCAGCACGAGCTTGCTGACGGCAGAAGGCGTCATGCGGTAATGGCGGGCAGCCGCCGAAAAGCCGCCCAGCTCCACCGCCTTCGCAAAGATCTCCATTTCACCCGAGCGATTGGCCAAGGGTCGCGACATATGAATTCAGCTCACAGTTAATATTCCCGGCTGCAGTCTATATCCAAAGCGGCTACAGCTCCATCTTCGGGTGACCAATTCATGAGCAAGAGTGGAGTTGCGACTATGGAATATCGACGGCTTGGTTCCTCTGGACTGAAAGTATCGGTCCTCAGCTTCGGAGCGGGCACCTTCGGCGGCAAGGGGCCGCTCTTCGGCGCCTGGGGCAGCTCGGATGCGGCCGAGGCGCGCCGCCTCGTCGACATCTGCCTCGAGGCGGGCGTCAATCTTTTCGACACGGCGGATGTCTATTCCGACGGCGCTTCGGAAGAGGTCCTCGGGGCGGCGATCAGGGGCCGGCGCGACGACGTCATTCTGTCGACGAAACTGTCGCTTCCCGTCGGCGACGGACCGAACGCCGCCGGATCGTCGCGCTCGCGCCTGATCAGCGGTGTGGAAAAAGCGCTGAAACGGCTCGGAACCGACTATATCGACCTGCTGCAACTGCACGCCTTCGATGCCGGAACACCCGTCGAAGAGGTATTGTCGACCCTCGACACGCTGGTGCGCTCGGGCAAGCTGCGCTATGTCGGCGTTTCCAACTTTTCCGGCTGGCAGCTGATGAAATCCCTCGCCGCCGCCGACCGTCACGGCTTTCCGCGCTACGTCGCCAACCAGGTCTATTATTCGCTGGTCGGCCGTGACTACGAATGGGAGCTGATGCCGCTCGGCCTCGACCAGGGCGTCGGCGCGCTGGTCTGGAGCCCGCTCGGCTGGGGGCGCCTCACCGGCAAGATTCGCCGCGGCGAACCCTGGCCCGAGGGGAGCCGCCTGCACGACACTGCCGCATTCGGGCCGCCGGTCGACGAGCAGAAGCTTTACGATATCGTCGAGGTTCTCGAAACCATCGCGCAGGGAACCGGCAAGACCGTGCCGCAAATCGCGATCAACTGGCTTCTCCAGCGGCCGACCGTTTCGAGCGTCATCATCGGCGCGCGCAATGAAGAGCAGTTACGACAGAATCTCGGCGCCGTCGGCTGGTCCCTCACCGCCGAGGAAGTCGCCCGGCTCGACGCTGCGAGTGTGACGACTGCTCCCTACCCCTACTTCCCCTATTACCGGCAGGAAGGCTTCGCGCGGATCAACCCGCCGGTCGTCTGAAACCGGCGAGATATGCACGCAAGCGACCGAAGCCGGCAGTGCCTTGAAAAAGAGCCTGCCGGCCATCTGCCGAAAGCTTCGCCAGCGAAACATCCGAGATTTATGATACATGATCGAATCGGGGATCGGCAGCTCAGCCGATGATGTTGCACGGTCGGGGGCGTCCGGCAGGAGTTCGAATGGCGAAGAAGCAGGCAGAACAGATGGGTCGATTCGACGACGCTCCGGCCCTGGGCTATCGCGCCCTGCCGGGCGTCGCCGACGAAATGCTCGACGCGCGCGGAGGCGTCCGGCCCGTATGGCAGCGACTGCTCGCGACGCTCGGCCGCATGGACGAGGCGGAGCTGGCCAACCGCTTCGCCCGGGCGGACCGGTATCTGCGCGACGCGGGAGTCTTCTACCGCGCTTACGGCAAGGAGAGCTCCGAGCGGAGCTGGCCGCTCTCGCACATCCCCGTGCTGATCGACGAGGCGGAATGGGCCACCGTTTCCGAGGGTCTCGTCCAGCGGGCCGAACTGCTCGAGCGGGTGCTGGCCGACATCTATGGTGGGAACCGGCTGGTCAGGGAGGGCTTGCTGCCTCCCGCCCTCGTCGCCTCCAATCCGGAATTCCTGCGCCCGATGGTCGGCGTCGACCCTGCCGACGGACATTATCTGCACTTCTGTTCCTTCGAGATCGGGCGCGGCCCCGACGGCAATTGGTGGGTGCTCTCCGACCGGACCGAAGCCCCCTCCGGCGCCGGTTTCGCGCTCGAGAACCGGGTGGCAACGACGCGCGCCTTCTCCGACCTCTATGCCGAAAGCCATGTCCATCGCCTGGCGGGATTCTTCGGCACTTTCCGCGACACGCTGCAGGCGCGCAAGCGGCATGCAGACGATCGCATAGCCGTGCTCTCACCGGGCATCGCCAACGAAACCTATTTCGAGCATGCCTACATCGCCCGCTATCTCGGTTTCATGCTGCTCGAGGGCGAAGACCTGACGGTCGTCGGGGGACGGATCATGGTGCGTACGGTGGCCGGCCTGAAACCGGTCGGCGTGCTCTGGCGCCGCCTCGACGCATCCTTCGCCGATCCGCTGGAACTCAATCAGTCCTCGCATATCGGCACACCGGGGATCGTCGAGGCGTTGAGGGCCGGCTCCGTCTCGATCGTCAATGCACTCGGCTCCGGAATCCTGGAAACGCGCGCCTTCATGGCCTTCATGCCGGCGATCTGCCGTCACCTGCTCGGCGAGGAGCAGAAGCTGCCGTCGATCGCCACCTGGTGGTGCGGGCAGGAAACCGAACGCCGGCATGTCGCCGGCAATATCGAGCGCATGGTCATCGGCCCGGCCTATTCAACGCGTCCCTTCTTCGACGACGACGGCCAGTCGATCCTCGGCACCTCCCTCCGCGAGAGCGCCGGAACCTCCATCGGCGAATGGTTCGCCGCGGACGGCGGCAAGCTGGTCGGCCAGGAGGTCGTCACGCTGTCGACGACGCCGGCATGGGTGCGCGGCCGGCTCACACCCCGACCGATGAGCCTCCGGGTCTTCGCCGCGCGCACGCGCGACGGCTGGCAGATCATGCCGGGCGGCTTCGCTCGCATCGGCTCCGGCGACGACGTGGCGGCGATCGCCATGCAGGCCGGCGGCACTGCCGCCGACGTCTGGATCGTGAGCGACAGGCCGGTCGACCGCACGACCTTGCTTCCGGCGGAGGAAAGCTTCACCCGCAACCTGCCCGGTAGCCTGCCCAGCCGGGCTGCCGACAACCTCTTCTGGCTCGGTCGCTATATCGAACGGGCGGAAGGCGCCCTTCGGGTGCTGCGCGCCTGGCATGGGCGCTTTGCCGAAGCCGCCGACCCGAACACCCCCCTCTTGAAAGATGTGAGCGACTATCTCGCCGCCGTAGGTGTCAGCACGCGCCAGCCGGTGCCCGACAGCCTGCTTTCCAGTATCGACAGCGCCCTTTTCAGCGCCGGGAACATCCGCGACCGCTTTTCGCCCGACGGCTGGCTCGCGCTCAAGGACCTGTCGAAAACGGCGCAGCAGTTCCACGCGACCGTACAGGCGGGCGACGACGCCACCCATGCGATGACGATCCTGCTGCGAAAGCTCGCCGGCTTTGCGGGTCTGGTGCACGAAAACATGTACCGCTTCACCGGTTGGCGGTTCCTGTCGATCGGGCGCTATCTCGAGCGCGGGTTGCATATGACCGGGCTGCTCGGCCACATGTCCGGACCGCAGGCACCCGATGGGGCCTACGACATGCTCTTGGAAATCGGCGACAGCGTCATGACCCATCGCCGCCGCTATAACGTCAGCACGGCGGCAGCAACGGTCACCGATCTCCTGGCGCTCGATCCGCTCAATCCGCGCTCGGTCCTTTATCAGCTCAACGAAATCAAGAAGGAGGTCGAGCTCCTGCCGAACGCCTTCGTCAACGGGCAGATGTCGCCCTTCTACCGCGAGACTATGCGGCTCCACTCGGGGCTTGCGGTCATGACGCCGGAAGCGATGGACGTGAGCGTCTACAGGCGGCTGGGGCAGGACCTCGAAAGACTGTCCGACCTGCTGGCGCAGACTTATCTCGCCTGAAGGAGGCGCTGCCGTGCTCTACGACGTCAGCCTGAAGATCACCTACGGCTACGAGGCTCCCGTAAGCGGCGGAAGGCATCTCGTGCGTGTCCTGCCGGCATCCATTCCCGGGCGACAACGTCTTGTGGCCGGATCGGTGACGTGCCAGCCGGCGCCCTTCGAGCGCCGGGAAGGCAGGGATTTCTTCGCCAATCACATGACATCCATCCTGTTCCGCTCGGTGCACGACAATCTCGTCATCCGAATGCAGGCGCGTGTTCAGGCCGAGGTGCCGGCGCTCACGGCCGACCTGTCGCCTCCGCTCGCCAATCTTGCGTCTGAGCTTGCCGCCTGCTGGTCGGTCGGCGCCGAATCCCCGCATCATTTCCTCGGTCCGAGCCCGCTTCTCCCGGCCGTACCGGAGATCGCGGCCTATGCGCACGCGATCGCCGGCGAGACCATGACGGTCGAAGAGATCGGAGCCGCCGTCTGCGATCGCATCCATCGCGACTTCGCCTACGATGCCGAAGCGACCACCGTGAGCACCACCCCCGCCGAGGCCTTCGAGCTCAAGCGCGGCGTTTGCCAGGACTTCGCCCACGTGATGATCGTGGCGTTGCGCAGCCTCGGCATTCCGGCCGGCTACGTCAGCGGGTTCTTGAGGACCCTGCCGCCGCCGGGCCAGGAACGGCTGGAAGGTGCCGACGCCATGCATGCCTGGGTCCGCTTCTGGTGCGGCGCCACGGGCGGCTGGAGGGAGCTCGATCCGACGAACAATATTCCGGCCGGCACCGACCACATCGTCGTCGGCCATGGCCGTGACTACGGCGACGTGGCGCCCGTGATCGGCGTGCTGAAAGGCTACGGCCGTCACACGACGGAACAGGCCGTCGACGTCGTTCCAGTCGGCTGAGCCGAAACGGCACACATATCCCGATTCCGGACAGTCCGCGCCCGACGGAATCCCCATAGAAGCCATTGGTTTTTCCGGCACTTCGCTAAAATTGAACCGATTTCCTGAACATGCGGGTAAGGTATCGCCGCTAATTGTGGCCCCGGGCTTGCAATGTATTTGCTGGGGTATGCAGAGATGCGCAGACGATCCACCATGACCCGATCCTTGATGACGATGCTGCGGGATCGGGGCGGAAATTTCGGGATGATGACGGCGCTGGTCGCGCCGCTGCTCCTGGCCGTCGGCGGGGTTTCCGTCGACGTCGCCAACATGCTGATGACCAAGAGCCAGCTTCAGGACGCAACCGACGCGGCAGCGCTCGCGGCGGCTTCCGCGCTCGTATCCGATGCGAAGCCGGATATCGAAGAGGCGAAGGCGCTCGCGCGCAAATTTCTGAAGAGCCAGGCTGCGACGGCATCCGGGACGGATCTGCCAGGCGAGGAAAAGGGTGGAACGGCCACGCGCCGGGCGCCGGACGGCGAGGCAGCGGCGGCCGCCGCGCCCCAATGGGACGACACCAACACGACCGAAATCGTCATCACCGAAACGCCGAACGGTGCGAAGGGAAAGACGTTCCAGGTTGCCGTCGCCAACAAACACCTGCTCCAGTTCAATGCCATGACGCGTCTGCTCGGTCAGGATTCTATCGAACTCGAAACCCGGTCGGTCGCCGAAAGTGCGACGGAGAGCAAGAACGCCCTGTCCATGTATCTGGTGCTCGACCGGTCCGGTTCGATGGCGTGGAAAACCAACACGGTCAACACGGCTAAAGCGAGCTGCCCCAACTACACGGAAGCGAACTGGAGCAAATTTCCGAAGCTCGGTGCGACCAGCCCCTGCTATGTCACCAAGGTCGACGCCTTGAAGGCGGCCGTCGGCGATCTCCTGGCACAGCTGGTGACGGCGGACCCGCAAGCGACCTATGTTCGCACCGGCGCAGTTTCGTACAACTCCGCTCAGGACGCCGCGAGCAATCTCTCCTGGGGAACGAAAGGGGCGGCGGACTATGTCGACGCCCTGGTGGCCACGGGCGGGACGGCCTCCGGCGGCGCCTTCAAGACGGCCTATCAGAAAGTGATCGCCGGGACGGAAGACAGCGCGCACAGCGCCAAGAACGGCCAGGTGCCTACGAAATACATCGTCTTCATGACCGACGGCGAAAACAACTACGCCAATGACGATTCCGTCACCAAACAATGGTGCGACACCGCCAAGGCGAACAAGGTCCAGATCTATAGCGTTGCCTTCATGGCGCCGGATCGCGGCCAGAAGCTGCTGAAATATTGCGCCTCATCCTCCTCCCATTATTTCGAAGCGGACGAAGCGTCCGATCTTGTCGCCGCCTTCAAGGCGATTGGCGAGCGCGCAGCCGCATTGGCTTCCCGCCTGACGAAATGAGCCGGGAGTCCGGCTGAAGTGCCGCCCGGTCCTTCGGGCGGCCTTTTGCTTCAACTGCTGCCGGGAGCGGCGCCGACAAGCATCTGCTGTTTTAATCCTTTTAAAAACACCTGTTGCAAGCGCTTCGGATCGATGCATAAATTGCCATTGAACCGGGTTCGGCCTGGGGGTTTCCGAAATGCAATAAGGGTATGACAGTTCTCATGATGAATCGGCTCTCAACAACCGAACTGCCGCAACCCGCCCCCAGATCCTCGGAACCCAGTCAGCTTGCAGTCGAGATTCTCGAGCGCCTGAAATACCGTATCGGCAAGGATCCGAAAGTCGCCAAGCCGCATGACTGGCTTACCGCCGCCATTCTCGTGGCGCGCGACCGCATCACCGACAAATGGATGGACTCCACCCGCAAGACCTATGCGACCGGCGCCAAGCGCGTCTATTACATGTCGCTCGAGTTCCTAATTGGCCGCATGATGCGCGACGCGATGACGAATCTGGGGCTTATGGACGAGATGCGCGATGCGCTCGGCTCGCTCGGAGTCGATATCGACGTGATTGCCGCCCTCGAGCCGGACGCGGCGCTCGGCAATGGCGGTCTCGGGAGGCTCGCCGCCTGTTTCATGGAATCCATGGCAACCGTCGACGTGCCTGCCTATGGTTATGGCATACGCTACATGCATGGCCTTTTTCGCCAGCAGATGGCCGACGGCTGGCAGGTGGAACTGCCGGAAACCTGGCTGGCGCACGGCAACCCCTGGGAGTTCGAGCGCCGCGAAAGCTCATACGAGATCGGCTTCGGCGGCAGCGTCGAAACCGTCAATATCGACGAGGAAGTGCAGCGCTACGTCTGGAAGCCGGCCGAGCGCGTCATCGCCACCGCCTTCGACACGCCTGCCGTCGGCTGGCGGGCGACGCGCGTCAACACGCTTCGCCTCTGGACCGCGCAGCCGATCGACCCGATCCTGCTCGACGCCTTCAATGCAGGCGACCATATCGGGGCGCTGCGCGAAAGCAACAAGGCGGAAAGCCTGACCCGTGTGCTCTACCCGGCCGACGCCACGCCGGCCGGCCAGGAACTGAGGCTCCGGCAGGAATATTTCTTCTCCTCCGCTTCGCTCCAGGACATCCTGCGCAGACATCTGCAGCAATATCCGGACTTTACGTCACTGCCGGACGCCGTCGCCATCCAGCTCAACGATACGCATCCTGCCGTCTCCGTGGCCGAGCTCGTACGTCTTCTGACCGATGTCCACGGGCTCGATTTCGAGCACGCCTGGAACATCGCGCGGCGGACCTTCGCCTATACCAACCACACCCTGCTGCCCGAGGCGCTCGAGAGCTGGCCGGTTCCGCTCTTCGAGCGGCTGCTGCCGCGCCACATGCAGATCGTCTACGCCATCAACGCCAAGATCCTGATCGAGGCACGGCGGGAGAAGCATGCGACGGATGAAGCGATCCGCAACATCTCGCTGATCGACGAAACCGGCGATCGGCGCGTGCGCATGGGCAATCTCGCCTTTGTCGGTTCGCATTCGATCAACGGCGTATCGGCTCTCCATACCGAACTGATGAAGGAAACGGTCTTCGCCGACCTGCACCGGCTCTATCCGGACCGCATCAACAACAAGACCAACGGCATCACGCCGCGGCGGTGGCTGATGCAGTGCAATCCGGGCCTGTTCGGCCTGATCCGGGAGGCGATCGGCGACGAGTTCATGGACAATACCGAGGCGCTTCAGGCCCTCGACGCCTTTGCAGACAAGGCGGATTTCCAGGAGCAGTTCGCAGCCGTGAAGCGTGCCAACAAGGTGCGGCTGGCTAAGCTGGTCCAGGCCAATCTCGGAATCCGGCTCGACCCCTCGGCGATGTTCGACATCCAGATCAAGCGAATCCACGAATACAAGCGGCAATTGCTGAACCTCATCGAGGCGGTGGCGCTTTACGATCAGATCCGCTCGCATCCCGAACTCGACTGGGTGCCGCGCGTCAAGCTCTTCGCCGGCAAGGCGGCACCGAGCTATCATAACGCCAAGCTGATCATCAAACTTGCCAATGACATCGCCCGCGTCATCAACAACGATCCGGCGGTTCGCGGGCTCCTTAAGGTCGTCTTCGTTCCCAACTACAATGTGTCGCTTGCGGAAGTGATGGTGCCGGCGGCCGATCTCTCCGAGCAGATCTCGACCGCGGGCATGGAAGCTTCGGGTACCGGCAACATGAAATTCGCTCTGAACGGAGCTCTGACCATCGGTACGCTCGACGGCGCCAATGTCGAGATGCGCGACTGGGTAGGCGAGGAAAACATCAAGATCTTCGGCATGACGGCCGAGGAGGTGGGCAAGGCGCGAGCGGAAGGGCACAACCCGCGCGCGATCATCGAAAATTCGCGCGAACTTTCGCAGGCGCTCGCCGCGATCGCTTCCGGCGTGTTTTCGCCCGACGACCGCAATCGCTTCTCCGGCCTCGTCGACGGGCTCTACAACCACGACTGGTTCATGGTTGCAGCCGATTTCGAGGCCTATGCCAAGGCGCAACGCGATATCGACCAGCTCTGGACCACGCCCTCTGCCTGGTATTCGAAAGCGGTCCGCAATACCGCCCGCATGGGCTGGTTCTCGTCCGATCGCACGATTCGGCAATATGCCGGAGAGATCTGGAGAGCCGGATGACGGTTCCGCCCGGCAAGGATCCAACCCTCGCCCCGTCAGGCATGCTGCCAGCGCCCGAAATCGCGGCAATACTTTCCGGCACCCATAGCAACCCTTTCGCCGTCCTTGGAGTGCATGCTGCGGGCAAGACCTATGTCGCCCGGTGCTTCATTCCGGGCGCGGAATCCGTGGTTGCGGAGACGCTTAGCGGCAAGGAACTCGGCGCCCTCGAGCGGCGCGACGAGACGGGTTTCTTCGAGGGGGCGGTGTCGTTGCGCAAGGAGCAGCCGATCCGCTACCGCGCCCGCAACGGCGGCGGCGAATGGACCGTCGTCGATCCCTACAGCTTCGGTCCTGTGCTCGGGCCGATGGACGACTACTATATCCGCGAGGGCTCGCATCTTCGTCTCTTCGACAAGATGGGCGCGCATCCGATCTGGCACGACGGCGCCGAGGGCTTTCACTTCGCCGTCTGGGCGCCGAACGCCCGCCGCGTCTCCGTAGTCGGGAGTTTCAACGATTGGGACGGACGCCGGCACGTCATGCGCCTGCGCGTCGATACGGGCATCTGGGAGATTTTCATCCCCGGCGTGCCGGCGGGTACGCCCTACAAATACGAAATCGTCGACAGCAACGGTACGCTGTTGCCGTTGAAGGCCGACCCCTTTGCCCGGCGCTCGGAGCTCAGGCCCGACACCGCGTCGCTGACGGCGAACGAGATCGTTCAGGACTGGGAGGACGAGGCGCATCGGCGGCACTGGGCCGAGATCGACCCGCGCCGCCAGCCCATCTCGATCTACGAGGTCCATGCGGCCTCGTGGCAGCGCCGCGACAATGGCGACATGCTGTCCTGGGACGAACTGGCGGAAAGACTGATCCCTTATTGCGTCGATATGGGCTTCACTCACATCGAGTTCCTGCCCGTTTCGGAATATCCCTATGATCCGTCCTGGGGCTACCAGACCACCGGCCTCTACGCGCCGACCGCGCGCTTCGGCGAGCCGGAGGGCTTTGCCCGTTTCGTCAACGGCTGCCACAAGGTGGGCATCGGCGTCATCCTCGACTGGGTGCCGGCGCATTTTCCCACCGACGAACACGGGCTTCGCTGGTTCGACGGCACCGCGCTCTACGAGCACGCGGATCCGCGCCAGGGATTCCATCCCGACTGGAACACCGCGATCTACAATTTCGGCCGTCAGGAGGTCGTCGCCTATCTGGTCAACAACGCCCTCTACTGGGCGGAGAAATTTCACGTCGACGGCCTGCGCGTCGATGCGGTCGCCTCGATGCTCTATCTCGACTATTCGCGCAGGCATGGCGAATGGGTGCCGAACGAGTATGGCGGCAACGAAAATCTCGAGGCCGTGCGTTTCCTGCAGACGATGAACACCCGCATCTACGGCATTCACCAGGGCGTGCTGACCATCGCCGAGGAATCGACCTCGTGGCCGAAGGTCTCGCACCCGGTGCATGCCGGCGGGCTCGGCTTCGGATTCAAGTGGAACATGGGTTTCATGCACGACACGCTGCAATACCTCGCGCGCGAGCCGGTGCACCGGAAGTTTCACCACAACGACATGACTTTCGGCCTGCTCTACGCCTTCAGCGAAAACTTCGTATTGCCGCTGTCCCATGACGAGGTCGTCCACGGCAAGGGGTCGCTGATCGCCAAGATGGCCGGCGACGACTGGCAGAAATTCGCCAATCTCAGAGCCTATTACGGATTCATGTGGGGTTATCCCGGCAAGAAGCTCCTTTTCATGGGGCAGGAATTCGCCCAATGGCGCGAGTGGTCGGAGGACCGCGGTCTCGACTGGAACCTGCTCGAATACAATCTTCACGAGGGGATGCGCCGTCTGGTGCGCGATCTGAACGGCACCTATCGCTCGAAGCCGGCGCTGCATGCGCGCGACTGCGAGGGCTACGGCTTCGAATGGCTGATTGCCGACGACCGTGAAAATTCCGTCTTCGCCTGGTTGAGGAAGGCGCCTGGAGAGAAGCTGGTCGCCGTCGTCACCAATTTCACCCCGGTCTACCGGGAACACTACGACATCCCGCTTCCGGTCGCAGGACGCTGGAAGGAAATCCTCAATACGGACGCAGAAATCTATGGAGGAAGCGGCAAGGGCAACGGCGGCGCTGTCCATGCGCAGAACAGAGCGAACGGAGAGACAATCGCCACCATCACGCTGCCGCCTCTGGCGACGCTGATGCTGGAGCAGGAATAGAGCGTCCACCCGACGGGAACTTGGTACGACGGGCGGAACAGGAGGAAATCTTTGGGCTTCGCGGCGTCCAAGAGAGCGCCGAGCAGCCCCCTGAAATGATTTTGGGGAGGGATAAATGGTGGAAAGACGTACGCAGCCCCTGGCCCGTGATGCTATGGCCTACGTTCTCGCCGGCGGCCGCGGCAGCCGGCTCAAGGAACTGACCGACCGGCGTGCGAAACCGGCAGTCTATTTCGGCGGAAAGGCGCGTATCATAGACTTCGCGCTCTCCAATGCGCTGAATTCCGGCATCCGTCGCATCGGCGTCGCCACGCAGTACAAGGCCCACTCGCTGATCCGGCATCTCCAGCGCGGCTGGAACTTCTTCCGGCCGGAGCGCAATGAGAGCTTCGACATCCTGCCGGCCAGCCAGCGCGTCTCCGAAACGCAATGGTATGAAGGCACCGCCGATGCGGTCTATCAGAACATCGACATCATCGAGGACCACGGCGTCGAATACATGGTGATCCTCGCAGGCGACCACGTCTACAAGATGGATTACGAACTGATGCTGCAGCAGCACGTCGATTCGGGTGCCGACGTAACGGTAGGCTGCCTGGAGGTGCCGCGCATGGAGGCGACGGGCTTCGGCGTCATGCATGTCGACAATGAGGACCGGATCATCGCCTTCGTCGAGAAACCGGCCGATCCGCCGGGCATTCCGGGCAACCCGGAGATGGCACTCGCCTCCATGGGTATCTACGTGTTCCACACGAAGTTCCTGATGGACATGCTGCGCCGGGACGCCGCCGATCCGAAGTCGAGCCGCGACTTCGGCAAGGACATCATTCCCTACATCGTCGAACACGGCAAAGCGGTGGCCCACCGCTTCACCCATTCCTGCGTCCGGTCCGACTTCGAACGCGAGGCCTATTGGCGCGACGTCGGCACTATCGATGCCTACTGGCAGGCAAACATCGATCTCACCCATATCACGCCCGAGCTCGACATCTACGACAGCACCTGGCCGATCTGGACCTTTTCCGAAATCAAGCCGCCGGCCAAATTCGTCCATGACGACGAAAATCGCCGCGGTTCGGCCACGTCTTCGCTCGTCTCCGGCGATTGCATCATCTCGGGTGCCGCGCTCAACAGGAGTCTGCTCTTCACCGGCGTCAGGGTGAATTCATACTCCAGACTCGAAAATGCCGTAGTTCTCCCCGACGTGACGATCGGGCGGCATTCGATTCTGCGCAACGTGGTCATCGACAGCCGCGTCGTCATTCCGGAGGGCCTGGTCGTCGGCGACGATCCGGAGCTCGACGCGAAACGCTTCCGACGCACGGAAAACGGGGTTTGCCTGATTACGCAAACGATGATCGACAAGCTGGGAATGTAGCCGGGTATGAACATCCTGTCAGTTGCGTCCGAAGTCTACCCGCTGGTGAAGACGGGGGGGCTCGCCGATGTCGTCGGCGCGCTGCCTTCCGCACTTCTCCCGCATGGAGTGCGGACGCGCACGCTGGTTCCCGGCTACCCCTCCGTGTTGCAGAAGCTGAAGAAGAAGAAATCGGCCGGCCGCTTCGGCAATCTCTTCGGCCATCCTGCTACGGTGCTTTCCGCCGAGGTCAACGGACTGGACCTGCTCGTCCTGGACCAGCCCGCTCTCTATGCCCGGGACGGCGGACCTTATCTCGATTCGACCGGGCGGGATTATCCGGACAATTTCCGGCGCTTCGCCGCACTCTCGCTGGCGGCGGCCGAGATTGCAGGGAACGGCGTTCTCCCCGATTGGAAGCCGGACATCGTTCACGTTCATGACTGGCAGACGGCGCTCACTCCCGTCTATATGCGCTTCGGCCCGGCGCCGGCCATGCCCACGGTGATGACGATCCACAACATCGCCTTCCAAGGTCAGTTCGGCGCCTCGGTGTTCCCCGAACTGGCGCTGCCACCGGATGCCTTCTCCACCGAGTTCGTCGAGTATTATGGCGATGTCGGCTTCCTCAAGGGCGGCCTGCAGACGGCAAGCGCAATTACGACGGTCAGCCCCTCATATGCGCAGGAGATCCTGACGCCCGAATTCGGCATGGGGCTGGACGGGCTCCTTTCGAGCCGCATCGCGGATCTGAGGGGAATCGTCAACGGCATCGACGGAGATATCTGGGACCCACAGACGGATCCGCATATTCCGGCGCATTACGGTCCCGGAACGCTCAAGCGGCGCGCCGGCAACCGCAAGGCGCTCGAAGAGCGTTTCGGCCTGGAGAAAGGCCCGGGACCGATCTTCTGCGTCATCAGCCGTCTCACCTGGCAGAAAGGCATGGATCTCGTCGCCGAAGCGGCCGACGATATCGTGGCGCTTGGCGGCAAACTCGTCGTGCTCGGTTCGGGTGAGCCGGCGCTCGAAGGCGCGCTTATGGCAGCCGCCTCGCGTCACCGCGGACATATCGGCATGGTGACCGGATATGATGAACCGCTGTCGCATCTCATGCAGGCAGGCGCCGATGCGATCCTCATTCCGTCGCGTTTCGAACCCTGCGGCCTGACGCAGCTCTACGGCCTGCGCTATGGTTGCGTTCCGGTCGTGGCCCGCACCGGCGGTCTCACCGACACCATCATCGACGCCAACGAGGCGGCGCTGTCGGCGAAGTGCGCCACCGGCTTTCACTTCCTCCCGGTTACCGTCGACGGGCTCAGGCTTGCGATCCGGCGCGTCATGCGCACATACAATGAGCCGAAGCTTTGGGCACGCCTGCAGAACCAGGGCATGAAGTCAGACGTTTCCTGGGCCAAAAGCGCGGAACGCTACGTCTCGCTTTATTCCGCTCTTCTCGCGAAAGGCTAAACAGATGATAAGAACCATCTCGACCAACCCCTATGGGGATCAGAAACCCGGCACTTCGGGCCTTCGCAAGAAAGTCCCGGTCTTCCAGCAGAAGAATTATGCCGAGAATTTCATCCAGTCGATTTTCGACTCGCTCGAGGACTTCCAGGGCCAGACGCTGGTGATCGGCGGCGACGGCCGCTACTACAACCGCGAGGTCATCCAGAAGGCCGTGAAGATGGCGGCGGCGAACGGCTTCGGCCGCGTGCTCGTCGGCCGTGGCGGCATTCTGTCGACGCCTGCCGCCTCCAACGTCATCCGCAAATACCAGGCCTTCGGCGGCATCGTGCTCTCGGCAAGCCACAACCCCGGCGGCCCGACCGAGGATTTCGGCATCAAGTACAACGTCGGCAATGGCGGCCCGGCTCCCGAGAAGGTGACGGATGCGATCTTCGCCCGCAGCAAGGCGATCGACAGCTACAGGATCACCGATGCGCCGGACGTCAATCTCGACGTGGAAGGCAACCAGCAGGTCGAGGACATGACGGTGACCGTCATCGATCCGGTCGCCGACTATGCCGAATTGATGGAGAGCCTCTTCGACTTCGATGCGATCCGCAAGCTCATCGCCGGCGGCTTCCGCGTCGTCTTCGACGCGATGAGCGCGGTCACCGGGCCCTATGCCAAAGAGATCATCGAGAAACGGCTCGGCGCCCCCAAGGGCTCGGTCATGAACTTCATACCGCTGCCCGATTTCGGCGGCCATCATCCGGACCCCAACCTCGTCCACGCCCGCGCGCTCTACGAGACGATGATGGCGCCGGACGCGCCCGATTTCGGCGCCGCGTCCGACGGCGACGGCGACCGGAACTTGATCATCGGCAAGGGCATCTTCGTCACGCCGTCCGACAGCCTTGCCATGCTCGCCGCCAACGCGCATCTGGCGCCGGGCTACGCCGGGGGGCTTGCCGGGATCGCGCGCTCCATGCCGACGAGCGGCGCCGCCGACCGTGTCGCCGAGAAGCTTGGCATCGGCATCTATGAGACGCCGACCGGCTGGAAGTTCTTCGGCAACCTGCTCGACGAAGGATTGGCGACGATCTGCGGCGAGGAAAGCGCAGGCACCGGATCGAACCACGTGCGGGAGAAGGACGGGCTCTGGGCCGTGCTGCTCTGGCTCAACATTCTCGCCGCGCGCAAGGAAAGCGCACTCGAGATCGCCCGCAAGCACTGGACGACCTACGGCCGCAACTATTATTCCCGCCATGATTACGAAGAGGTCGACACCGATGCGGCGAACGGCCTGGTTGCCGCGCTTCGCGACAAGCTCGCCGCTCTGCCCGGCAAGAGCTTCGGCGCGCTCACGGTCGAGGCGGCCGACGATTTTTCCTATCACGATCCGGTCGACAAGTCGGTCAGCAGCAACCAGGGCATCCGCATCCTCTTCGAGGGCGGATCGCGCGTCGTCTACCGCCTGTCGGGCACGGGGACGTCGGGTGCGACGCTGCGCGTCTATATCGAACGCTACGAGCCGGATCCGTCACGCCACGACCTCGACACGCAGGAAGCGCTTGCCGATCTGATCGCCGTTGCCGACGAGATCGCCGAGATCAAGGCGCGTACTGGCCGCGATCGACCGAGCGTCGTCACCTGAGGTGCATGGCCTGCCGGCCATCTCCCCCACAAGGGGGAGAAAAGATGCGGCACGCTTCTCGCTCTGACCCAAGCATTCCGCCTGCAGCGACCTTTTTGGCGAGCACGAGGCAGCCGCTTGTATTCTCCCCCCTCGTGGGGGAGATGGCCGGCAGGCCAGAGGGGGCAAGCGGGCCATTGTCTTCAACACAGTATCAAGAAGGGAAGCACCTTCATGCCGACGACCGGAATTCCACCTCTCGGCGTGACGCGCACACCCGACGGGACGCAATTTGCGGTCTGGTCTCACAATGCCGCGCGCATCGATCTCTGCCTCTTCGACGGGTCGGGCGACAAGGAACTGCGCCGTCTGCCGATGCAGCGCGCGGGCGATGTCCACAGCATCACTCTGCCCGACATAGCTGACGGCACCCGCTACGGGCTGCGCGCGGACGGGGTATACTCGCCCGACCACGGACTTTGGTTCGACCCGTCGAAACTGCTGGTCGACCCCTATGCGGTAGAACTCGACAGGCCATTTCGCCATGACGCGCGGTTGACCCGATTCGGCGAGGAGACGGCGGACCTCGTGCCGAAAGCCATCGTGACCGAGGTGAAACCCGTAGTGCCGAAGCGTCCTCTGTTTGCATCGGGGGCGTTCATCTACGAGGTTGCGGTCAAGCCGTTCACCATCCTTCACCCCGGCGTGCCGGAAGAGAAGCGCGGCACGGTGGCTGCTCTCGCCGAACCCGTCATCATCGATCATCTCGCGAGCCTCGGCGTTTCCGCGGTCGAACTCATGCCGATCGTCGCCTGGGTCGATGAGCGGCACCTGCCTGCGCTCGGCCTCCATAACGGCTGGGGTTATAATCCGATCGCACCGATGGCGCTCGATCCACGCCTCGTGCCCGGCGGCGTCGAGGAACTGCGCAAAACCGTGGACGCCCTGCACAAGGCAGGCATCGGAGTCATCCTCGATCTGGTCTTCAACCACTCCGGCGAGAGCGATCGCTTCGGCACCACGCTTTCGATGCGCGGGCTCGACAACCTGACCTATTATCGCCATGCGACGGACCGGCCGGGCGAGCTCATCAACGACACCGGCTGTGGCAACACGATCGCCTGCGACCAACCGGTGGTTCGGGCCCTGATCCTCGACAGCCTGCGACATTTCGTGCTCGCCGCCGGCGTCGACGGTTTCCGCTTCGACCTCGCCTCGATCCTAGGCCGTGACATGGGCGGTTTCCACCGCGACGCGGCGCTTTTCTCGGCGATCTCCGCCGATCCCATCCTTTGCGACCGCGTGCTCGTCGCCGAGCCCTGGGACACCGGTCCCGGCGGGTACCAGCTCGGCAATTTCCCTCATCCATTCCTCGAATGGAACGACCGTGCCCGCGACGACATCCGCCGCTACTGGCGCGGCGACCGGCACGCTGTCGGCGCGCTTGCGACCGCGCTCGCCGGCTCCTCGGACAGTTTTTCGCGATGGGGCGAGACGGCCACGCGCAGCCTGAACTTCATCGCCGCCCATGACGGCTTCACGCTGATGGATCTCGTCTCCTACGCCCGAAAGCACAATGAGGCGAATGGCGAAGGCAATCGAGACGGCCACGACGAGAACTTTTCGTGGAACAATGGCGCCGAGGGCGCTATCGGCGATCCGGAGATCGCCGCCTTGCGGCAACGTGATGTCATGGCACTGCTCGGCACGCTCTTCGCCTCGCGCGGCGCAATCATGGTGACGGCCGGCGATGAAGGCGGACACAGCCAGGGCGGCAACAACAATGCCTATGCGCAGGACAATGCGGTGACCTGGCTCGACTGGAGCAAATTCGACCATACGCTCGTCGAGCACGCCGCCCGGCTCTCCGCCATGCGCCGGCGCTTTTCCGTCTTTGGCGAGACCGCGTTCTTCACGGGCAGCGGCGACATCGCCTGGTTGCGCCTCGACGGAAAACCGCTGACCGTGGAGGATTGGGAGCACCCCGCAACCGACAATCTCGTCATGATGCTGGCGACCGAAGATCGCCGACAGAAGCGCTCGACCCGACTTGCCGTTGTTATCAATCGCAGCCACGCTCCGCACCCGTTCCGCCTGCCTGCGAGCCTCGACGGCGAATGGCGCGACGCTCTCTCGGACGCGCCTGCGCCAGCATCCGCATCGGCCCGTTCGGTCACCTTCCTCATCGAGTTTTTTTAATGATTTAGGGCCACTTGCTAGACGTTGCCAGGCCGGCTTATAGATCGGCTGGAGGCCCATTTTTAGGACAGCCATATGCCGCAGGATATTTCACTTTCCGATATCAAGGATCTGATCGGCAAGGAGCTCGGCGTCTCCGACTGGATCACCGTGACGCAGACTACGATCGACCGTTTTGCCGAGGCGACGAGTGACTTCCAGTTTATCCACACCGATCCGACGCGGGCCGCGGCGGAGACGCCTTTCGGCGGCACCATTGCGCATGGATTTCTCTCGCTGTCACTGCTTTCGGCGATGAATTACAATTGTCTGCCCAAGATCCGCGAACAGACAATGGGCATCAATTACGGATTCGAAAAGGTGCGTTTCGTGGCGCCGGTCAAGAGCGGCGCGCGCGTGCGCGGCCGCTTCACCATGGCGGACGCACGCTTCCGCGGGGCCGGAATGCTGATGATCACCTATGACGTCACGGTCGAGATCGAAGGCGAAAGAAAGCCTGCCCTGACCGCCATCTGGCAGACAATCATCCAGTTCGATCCGAAGGACCGGCCGGCCGATGTCTGAGGGGTCGGCGGGCGAGGCACGCATTCGCGACGCCTTCCGCGGCCAGGCGAAGTCCTGTGACGCGCTGGGCTCGCCATTTACCGCCCGGCTTTGCCGCCTTGTGGCCGACCGGCTGGATGCAAGCTCGCCGGTCGGCGAGCAGATTCTCGGCTGGCGCGGCGATCCGACCTCCAAGGGCGATTCTGTCGCGCTTCGTCTTGCCGGTGCCCTGCATGCCCTGGTTCTCTCCGGCCGCAGCTCGGATCTCCATGCGTGCTACCCGCCGAATCGCACGAGCGAGGATTCGCTCTGGAGGGCGATCAGCCGGGCAATGCGACAGGAGACCGATTTCATCCTCGGCCGTCTCACCTCCGCGCCGCAGACTAACGAAGTGCGCCGCTCCGCCGCGCTGCTTCCCGGTTTCATCACCGTGGCCCAGCTTTTCGGAAAGCCCCTCGTTCTATCAGAGGTCGGGGCCAGCGCCGGTTTGAACCTTCACTGGGACCGCTACGGCTATGTCCTACCGAACAGCCGCTGGGGCGATGAAGCCAGCGCGGTGACCATTGCCGCCGAGTGGTCCGGAGCGACGCCGCCTCTGAGAGCCGTCGAGGTCATCGACCGCGCCGGCTGCGACATCAATCCGCTCTATCCGGCGGATGAGGAAGATCGGCTGCGGCTTCTCTCCTATGTCTGGGCCGACCAGCAGGACAGGATAGAACGCACGCGACGAGCGCTGGATTTGGCCGCCGAGGGCGGCAGCCTCGTAGAGCGAGCGGACGCGATCGACTGGTTGAAGAGGCGGCTGGCGCGCAAATACCCGGGCGCTGCCCACGTCATCTATCACTCGATCGCCTGGCAATACCTGCCGGAAGCCGCGCGCCGAGAGGGCGAGGCCCTGATCGCCGCCGCCGGGGCGGCCGCAACCGATGACGCTCCCCTTGCACGACTGCAAATGGAAGCCGACGGCCGCACGCCGGGTGCAGCGCTGATGCTGCAGATCTGGCCGAAGGGCGACCGGCAACTCGTCGGCCGTGCCGATTTTCACGGGCGCTGGGTTGAGTGGCAGGGATGGCCGGCGAGCGACTGATCCAACTCAGCCCGCATCAGAACGTGATGACGTGGCGGATCACCCGGCCTTGGTCGAGGAGATCGAAGGCCGCGTTGATTTCCTCCAGCGGTCCGGTGCTCGAAAGCAGCCGGTCGACCGGAAGCCTGCCGCGTTCGTAGAGAGCGATGAAGCGCGGTATATCGCGGGCCGGCACGCAGCTTCCCATGTAACTGCCGCGCACGCCGCGCTCTTCAGCCACGAGACTCACCGCGGGGATGGAGATCTGGCTCGAAGGATGGGCGAGGCCGGCGGAGACCGACAGCCCCCCTCGCCGCGTGATTCGATAGGCAAGTTCGAAGGCTTTGACCGAGCCCGCCGCCTCGACCGCGTGATCGACACCGCCGCGGGTCGCCAGGCGGATATTCTCGGCCGCGTCCGGATCGGCTGCGAGGAAGGTGTCGGTCGCGCCGAGAGAACGGGCGAGCTTCAGCTTCTCATCCGCGAGATCGACCGCGACGATGCGTTCGGCGCCGGCGGCGACGGCGCCGAGAAGGGCCGCCAGCCCTACCCCGCCCAACCCGACGACGGCAACGGATTCGCCCGGCCGTACCCGGCACGTGTTGACGACCGCACCGACGCCGGTCAGCACGGCACAGCCGAACAGCGCCGCCTCCACCATCGGCAGATCTGCCTCGATCTTCACTGCGGAACGGCGCGAGACCACGGTGTAGTCGGCAAATCCGGAGACGCCGAGATGGTGATTGACGGGATCCCCCTCGCAAGAGAGCCGGCGCTCGCCCGAAAGCAGGGTGCCCTTGCCGTTTGCTTCCGCTCCTGGAACGCAAAGGGCCGGCCGTCCTTCCGAGCAGGGAGGGCAATGGCCGCAGCTCGGCATGAAGCTCATCACCACCCGGTCTCCCGGGACGAGGTCGCGAACGCCGCTTCCGACCGCCTCCACAATGCCCGCGGCCTCGTGCCCGAGCGCCATCGGCACCGGCCGCGGCCTGTCGCCGTTGATGACGGACAGGTCGGAGTGGCAAAGCCCCGCCGCGCCGATCTTCACCAGCAACTCACCCGGCCCCGGCGGATCGAGATCGATCGTTTCGATCGAGAGCGGCCTCGTATGGGCATAGGGTCTGTCGACCGGTGACGTCCTTAGCACCGCCGCGCGCGTCTTCAAGCTCGCTCCTCCCTCTCCCAACTCTCGGTTCAACCGGCAGAGCTTAGCGTAACCGTTCCTTGCAAGTCGAGGCGCCGGAGCGGAGAAGCCGCCCAGGGCCTGCGGCGGAGAAGGGGCTGGAGCTTGCCGCGAGTCCCCCTCGCCCGCTGATCGGGCGAGGAAGGCCGGCAGGCCGGATGACGGGCCGGAATTGCCTCCTCAGTGCCCCGCGTCTTCCGCGCCTTCGGCCAACAGGCCGAAGACGAATGGCGAGAACGACCGCCAGCACTCGACGCGGAAAGTATCCTCGGCGGTTCGGAACAGAACGATTTCCGCCTTGCCGAAGATCGTGCGCGAGCAGGCCCCGACGGGAAAAATCGAGAGCGACAAATCCTGAGGGCAACCGCTGTTGATTGCCGCTTCCGCACCCGGTCCGCTGACGATGATGGCCGTATTCCGGTGCGAAACGTCGACGGCCGAGTGCACGGCTCCGCTCGATGCGGCCGCCGCCGTCAGGTCGGCGCCGTCCTCGTCGATCACCAGCCACTCATCGGGACCGAGCCAGAGCACATGGCGCCTGCCCGTCGAGGCGGAAGTCTTGGGCCGCACGGGAATGGTCACGCCGAGCGCCGACGAGAGCGCGGATACGGCATCGGCCCCGGCGCGCAGCGATATGCGCGACGCCGGCTCCGCCGGCGTCAGGATTGCCGCCGGCGAGCCGCCACGGCGGCCGGCAAGCGGAGCTTTGCGGATAGCGATTGCCTGGTCAGCCATGGAGGCGACCTCCTTCCTTGTCAAAAAACACCATGTCGCTCACCTCGACGGCGATCGTCCGGTCGGCCATCGGCACGTAGAGCGTCTGACCAAGGCGCGCGCGGCCGCCGGCGACGACTGCGAGCGCGATCGAGCGGCCGCAGTTCGGCGACCAGTAGGACGAGGTCACGTGACCGAGCATGGTCATCGGCTTCGGTTCGTTCGGATCCGCAACAATCTGCGCCCCTTCCTCCAGCACCACCTGCGGGTCCTTCGTGAGGAGACCGACGAGCTGCTTGCGACCCTCTTTGACGAGATCCGGCCGCTTCATGCCGCGAATGCCGACGAAATCCGGCTTCTTCTTCGAAACCGCCCAGGAGAGGCCGGCGTCGTCCGGCGTGACGGTCCCATCCGTGTCCTGCCCGACGATGATGTAGCCCTTTTCGGCGCGCAAGACGTGCATCGTTTCGGTGCCGTAGGCGCAGGCGCCCATCGGCTCGGCCCGCTCCCAGATCGCCTCCCACACGGCCTGTCCGTAATCGGCCGGCACGTTCACCTCGAAGCCGAGCTCGCCGGTGAACGACATGCGGAAGAGCCTAGTCGGCACGCCACATATACGGCCTTCGGCAACGCTCATATGCGGGAAGGCTTCGTTCGACAGATCGATGCCCTCGACGAGCGGCGCGATGATCTCGCGCGCCTTCGGACCCTGCACGGCGATGACGGCCCATTGCTCGGTCGTCGAGGTCAGCCAGACCTTGAGATGCGGGAACTCCGTCTGGAGGTAATCCTCCATGTGGTGCAGGACGCGCGGCGCGCCGCCGGTCGTCGTCGTCACATGGAAGCGATCCTCCGCAAGCCGGCCGACGACGCCGTCGTCATAGACGAAGCCGTCGTCACGCAGCATGATGCCGTAGCGGCAGCGGCCGGGCTTCAGATTGTCCCAGGCATTGGTGTACATGAGGTTCAGGAATTTGGCCGCATCCGGGCCGACTACCTCGATCTTGCCGAGGGTCGATGCGTCGAAGACGCCGGCCACTTCACGAACGGTCTTGCACTCGCGCGCGACCGCCTCATGCATGTTCTCGCCCGCCTTCGGATAGAACCAGGCGCGCTTCCAATTGCCGACATCCTCGAACTCGGCGCCATACGCCTCCTCCCAGGCATGGATCGGCGTCTTGCGGGCCGGATCGAAGAGGCTTCCGCGCGAGTGGCTGACGATCGTTCCGAAGGTCACCGGCGTATAGGGCTGACGGAAGGTCGTGAGCCCCACCTGGGGGATGTCCTTGCCGAGGGCCTCTGCCGCAATCGCCAGCCCATGCATGTTGGAAAGCTTGCCCTGATCGGAAGCCATGCCATTGGTGGTGAACCGCTTGATGTGCTCGATCGAATGCATCCCCTCGCGCACCGCGAGACGGATGTCCTTGGCGCAGACGTCGTGCTGGAAGTCGATAAAGGCCTTAACCGTCTTATCGGCCCCCGCGCCTTCCGCCGCTCCGATCATGCCGCCTGTCCATTCAAAGGCGTTGCGGCCGGAAAACGCGACCTGCTCGCCGCCTTCCGCACCCGCGGCACGCGCCGCCAGCTCGCCGGCCGCAAGCGCCTCGTCGATCGTCGCCTGCAGGTCGTCTGTGCCGTTGCAGGCGCCGACGGACAGGCATTCCTGCGCATAGGTTCCGGGCAGGAACCGCTCCGTCGCCGCGTCGAAGGCCACCTTGCCGCGCGACTGAGAGAAGAGATGCACGGAGGGCGTCCAGCCGGCCGAGACGAGCAGAGCGTCGACCGCGATCTTGCGGGGTGTTCCGCCGCCGTTGCGGGCGACGCTGATGGAGGCGATCCGCAGCTTGCCGCTGGTATTGACGACCGAGTGACCGCTCAGCACCTCGATTCCGAGGCTGCGCGCTTCCGCGAGCACCATGTCGCCCGGCCTCTCGCGGCAGTCGACGATCACGGGAACGTCGACCCCAGCCTTCCTCAGGTCGAAGGCCGCCTCATAGGCGGAATCATGGGCGGTATAGATGCCCACCTTCTTGCCGACGGCGACGCCGAAATGGTTGAGATAGGTGCGGCCCGCCGAGGCGAGCATTATCCCGGGACGGTCGTTGTTGGCGAAGACCATGTGGCGCTCGATCGCACCATTGGCGAGAATGACCTTCTTTGCACGCACCTGCCATAACCGCTCGCGCGGAAGCCCCTTGTCGGGCGCCGGGAGGTGGTCTGTCACACGCTCGACGAGGCCGACGAAATTGTGGTTGTAGTAGCCGAAGGCCGTCGTGCGGGTCAGCAGCGTGACATTGTCCATCTCCGCAAGCGCCTTGCCCGTCGCCAGCGCCCAGTCATAGCCGGGCTTGCCGTCGATCACGGTGCCGCTGTCGTAATGCAGGGCGCCGCCGACGGCCGGCTGTTCGTCGCACAGGATCACCTTCGCACCGGCATGCGCCGCCGCGAGTGCGGCCGCAAGTCCGGCAGCGCCGGCGCCGACCACCAGCACGTCGCAATGGACATAGCGGCTTGCATAATGGTCCGGATCGGGCTCCGTGGGGGCCACACCAAGACCTGCAGCGCGGCGGATGAAGGGCTCGTAGAGCCTGTGCCAGGCGGCCTTCGGCCACATGAAGGTCTTGTAGTAGAAGCCCGCCGCGAAGAACGGCGAGAGGAAATCGTTGAAGCCGCCGACGTCGAAGGCGAGCGACGGCCAGCGGTTCTGCGAAGACACCTTCATACCGTCGAAGACTTCCTGCACCGTGGCGCGGACGTTCGGCTGCCGGCGCGCCGCATCGCGCGAAACGTCGAGCAGGGCATTCGGCTCCTCGGCACCTGCGGAAAGAATGCCGCGCGGACGGTGATATTTGAACGAGCGGCCGACGAGATGGATGTCGTTGGCGATGAGTGCCGAGGCGATCGTATCGCCCTCGAGCGCCGTTAGCGTCCGGCCGTCGAAGGTGAAGCGGGCGGTGCGCGCCGGCGTCAGGCGCCCGGCGCCGGAAATACGGTTGACCCCGGTCATTCTGCCACTCCTTCCAGCGCCTCGTAGGTCTCGACCGTTTCGCTCGTCTTCGGTTCGGCGTCGAGGTCGGGCTTCGGCTCACCGGCCTTGTAGGTTACATGGAAGCGGTCGCTCACGGTGTCGCGGACCGCATTGAAAAAGCGGCCGCAGCCGTGGATGTGGCGCCATCTCTCATAGATGAGGCCCTTCGGATTCTGACGGAGGAAGAAATATTCCTCGAACTCTTCATCGCTGATCTCGGCGATATTGGCCGGCCTCACGATGTGGGCATCGCCGGCATTGCGGAATTCGAGCTCCGAGCGATCTTCCTCGCAATAGGGGCAGTAAATCAAAAGCATCTGGAATGTCCTCGCATCAGAGCGCCGCGCCTTCCATGGAAGGCGCAAGGGCCGCTCTATGTTCTTTTCTCTGAAGCATAATCTTATCGATCCTGGCTTCGCTCCGGTCGGGTCACGCTTCAGTGCGCGACGGCGGCGGCAGCCGCCTCGTCGATGAGCCGCCCGGTGCGGAAGCGCTCGAGCGTGAGGCCCGCGGCAAGCCGATGCGGCTCCCCGCGCGCGATGAGATGGGCAAAGAGATTGGCCGACCCGGGCGTCGCCTTGAAGCCGCCCGTTCCCCAGCCGGCATTGAGGTAGAGCCCGGACACGGGCGTCACGCCCTGGATCGGCGAACGATCCTGCGTGACGTCGACGATGCCGCCCCATTGCCGCATCATCTTGACGCGACGGAACATCGGGAAGAGCTCGCAGATCGCATCCAGCGTGTGCGTAATGATCTGCAGGCCGCCGGTCTGGGAATAGGAATTATACTGGTCGGTACCTGCGCCGATGACGAACTCGCCCTTGTCCGACTGGGAGATATAGGCATGCACGGAGTTCGACATGACCACGCAGGGAAAGATGGGCTTCAGGGGCTCGGAAACCAGCGCCTGCAGCGGCTGGCTCTGCAGCGGCACGCGCACGTCCGCCATCTGCATCAACACCGATGAATGGCCCGCGGCCGAGATGCCGACCTTCTTCGCGCCGATAAAGCCGCGATTGGTCTCGACGCCGGTCACGCGTCCGGTTTCGTCGCGGCGGATGCCGGTCACTTCGCAATTCTGAATGATGTGGACGCCGCGGTCGGAGGCGGCGCGCGCATATCCCCAGGCGACTGCGTCGTGGCGCGCAGTGCCGCCACGACGCTGCAGTGCCGCGCCGTTGATCGGGTAACGGGCAGTTTTCGATATGTCGAGCGGAGGGCAATAGGCCTTCGCCTGTTCCGGCGTCAGCCATTCATTGTCGATGCCATAGAGCCGGTTGGCATTGATATGCCGCCTGAACGACTGCTGGTCATGGATGTTGTGCGACAGCATCATCACGCCGCGCGGCGAATACATCACGTTGTAGTTCAGGTCCTGCGAAAGGTTTTCCCAGAGCTTCAGCGAATGCTCGTAGATGTCCATGCTCTCTTCATAGAGATAGTTGGACCGGATGATCGTCGTGTTCCGGCCGGTATTGCCGCCGCCGATCCAGCCCTTCTCGAGCACGGCGACATTGGTGATGCCGTGCTCCTTGGCGAGATAATAGGCGGCGCCCAGGCCATGGCCGCCGCCGCCGATGATGATCACGTCATATTGCTTGCGCGGCTCCGGCGAAGCCCAATGCGGGCCCCACCCCTTGTGGCCGCGCAGCGCCTCGCGCGCCACGGCAAAAACAGAATATTTGCGCATCCGCCTGCTACTCCATGAACCCGGTAAACCTTCGTTGGCGTTAGAAATCGCAAATCCGGAGACCACGCAACGTTTCTTTTGCGACGCGATCAGGCGGACTTGCGCGGTCTTGCGACATCGCCGGTCGCCGCGGCCGACGGCATTGGCGCTTTTTCCCCGTTCGCATTCTCTCGCCGCTGGACTTTCGGTG